>JAGCHA010000066.1 GCA_017649325.1 Ruminococcus sp. | reverse complement strand
GTGCTGATGTCGGTGATAATACTCAAAAGATAAAACGATCTCCCGAGCCAAAAAAGCTCGGGAGATCTTATTGTTCCACATGGAACATATGTTTTGCAAGGCGTTCCGCATTTGTGAAACGTCTGTGAGCGCTCTCTGCGGAACTGCTCCGCATTCCGTTGAGAGCTGTGCTTTACATTGCTATTATTTTAAATCGGTAAAAAGAACGCAGGGATGAGCGCCTTGCCCACACGGCAGCATTGCCGGTCATTTATCGGGGGACACTTTTCTGAAGAAAGGTCCTCTCCAATAAATCCCCGTAATGCCGCCATATCGGCTAAGCACTTATCCCTGCGCTTTATCGTTATCTTCTCATATCAGCTGCCATGCTCGAAGCTTCGGCAATAACCTCGTCAGCCTTGGAATTTGCCTCCGCAAGTGCTGCCTCAGCTGCCGCAAGTCCGTCATCCACAGCCTTATCTATTGCAGCTTCATCTTCTGCGGTTATAGTTGCGTCAACTTTTTCCTGAGACTCAGAAGCCGACTCGTCTGCCGCTGCAGGAGCATCGCCAGCCGTCTTCTCTATCGGGAGAGACTTGCCCTCCTCGTCGTAGAAGACGATGTTGTCGACGTACATATTGCCTTCGTTCTGAGCTCCCCACCTCATAATGAGGAACACAGCCTCGTCCATGGTCTCGTCCCAGCACTGTCCGCCTGCTGCGAGCACGAACTTGAACTCCGCGTGAGCTGCGCCCGACATCTCGAAGTTGTACTCGCCGCCGCTCCATTCGCCGAACTGGTACCATTTATCTCCGGCGACATTCGCACCGCCGCCGCCGCCAACCCAGCCAGGAGTCTTAAGGAATTCGCCGTCGTCGTTCTTGAAGTCCTCGGCAGTAGCGTCTGCGTAAACGTCAAACTCAATAGAGCGTACCTTTGCCACGTTCTCGTGACTGAGCAGTTTTACGGCGTCTATCTGTATCTTCTGGACTGTGCCGTTTGCGTGGTTCTTTCCGTCGTCGGTGAAGCGGAGCATCTTGTTGCCCTCGACCTCTACGACCTCCAGAGTACCCTGTGCGGAGTCATCATCGCCTGTCTTGGGAGAGGCAAACGAGAAGTCGCCGTCGTCAAATGTTATAGCGTTGGGGTCGGTCGCCTCAACGGGCTTGGGAGGCTCGGGGGGAGCCTCGGTAGTTGCCTCTGTGGCAGCTACTGTGGAGGGCTCGGTCGAAGCTGTTGTAGTCTCCGAGCTCTCAGATGACGAGCCCTTGTCTCCGCAGCCCGCGGCAGCTGCCGCAAGGGTGAGAGTCAGTGCGCTCGCAAGTATCCTTTTGTAATCCATAGTGTTTCTCCTTTCTATCAGAAATGCCCCCTGCAAGCAGAGGGCATTATCCTATAGCTTCGCCTTAGACTAAATTAGTCCTTCTTTCTTACTGCGAATGCTGTAGCTGCAGCAAGTCCGAGTGCAGCAACTGCAACAGCAGCGCCTGCATCGCCTGTCTGAGCAGAAGCCTCGCCCTTCTTGGAAGCTGTTGTTGTAGCTGTGCCTGATGTAGTTGTAGAAGTTGAAGCTGTTGTGGAAGCACTGCTTGTTGTGGTTGTCGCAGCAGCCTCTGTAGTAGTTGAAGGAGCCTCAACGCCGTCATCAGTCTTAACGCTCTTTATAGTGAGCTTAGCAGATGTATTCTCAAGGCCGTCACCGTACTCAAAGAGCGGGATATTTGTCTGAACGTAGAGTATCTGAGCAGTTGAAGAGGGTTCGTCGAACTTCCATTCAACTGTATATTCGCCGTCGCCGGTGATCTTAACGATCTCGTCCGAGGGGATCTTATTCGACTCGTACTCGCCCATATGACGGCTGTAAGGTCCAACGCCTCCGCAGAGGAAAGCCTCGAGGTCCTTGTCTGTTTCAGCACCCTCAGCCTTTACCTTGGAATCTGAACCGATGCCTGATACCTCAAAAGTTACCTTGATATAGCTTGTGTAGGGATTCTCGGTATCCTCGGTGGGGATATCCGAAACAGCGGGAGAAGCCCACTGGTTGAGAATGTTAGCTCTGAGGAGCTTGCCGTCGTCGGAAGTAGCGGCGGAATTGCCGGAATCCGTGTAGTTGACATCTCTCTCAACTGCGAATGAAGTAACGCTCATTGCGCAGAGTGCAGATGCAGCAACGACTGATGCAGCCATAGCTGCGAGGACCTTGTTCATCTTCATAATAAAAACTCCTTACTTATCGTGCGTATAAGCGGAAAATAGAGGGAAACCCGCACTTATTTTTATAAAATCATTTTAGCATAAATGCTGCTGGTTGTAAATTGACGGTCTGCACAATGTTAACAAACGTTTAAACTGCAAAACGCAGCATATTCAACAGTTTTTCTCCGCGGCATCGACTATTATCCCGACTGCCTCCTTCATCATATCGAACGGGCGCTTCTTCGGGTCTATTTTTACCGATACGTAGGACTTTCCCGAGCCGTTGAAAGTTATCTTTCCCTTGTATGCCGCCGAGAGCGCCTGTATCTGCTCTATGGTGAGGTACTGCGTGTAGAAGTACATCTGCGCGTTCTTCTGCGATATCTCCGTTATGCCGAGATGTGCTGCCTTGTTGCGCAGAAGCGAGACCTCGATGAGTCCTACTACCGACTTCGGCGGCTCACCGTAGCGGTCGATGAGCTCGTCTATCAGGTCGAACTTGTCCTCGTCGCGGGTGACGTGCATTATCTTCTTGTAGAGGTCGATGCGCTGATTCAGGCTCGTGATGTAGTCCTCGGGGATGTGCGCGTCTATCTGTATGTCCACGAGGCACTCGGGCACCTTCTCGGGCTGCTCGCCCTTTTCCTCGGCGATCGCCTCCGAGAGAAGCTGTAAGTACATATCATAGCCGACAGCTTCCATGTGACCGTGCTGACTGCCGCCGAGTATGCTTCCCGCGCCGCGTATCTCAAGGTCGCGCAGGGCTATGCGGAAGCCGCTGCCGAACTGCGTGAACTCGCGCATTGCATTGAGCCGCTTTGCCGCTATCTCGGTGAGCACCTTGTCGCGCTGATAGGTGAAGTATGCATAGCCGCGGCGGTTGGAGCGTCCCACACGTCCGCGGAGCTGATAGAGCTGCGAGAGCCCGAAGCGGTCGGAGTCCTCGATTATCAGCGTGTTCACGTTGGGGACGTCCACACCTGTCTCGATTATTGTGGTGCAGACAAGTATGTCTATCTCGTGCTCGACGAGCTGCTCCCATATGTCGCTCATCTCGTCCTCGCTCATCTGTCCGTGCGCGACGGCTATGCGCGCATCGGGAAGGAGCTGCTGTAATCTGTCCGCGCAGCTGAGTATGCTCTCGACGCGGTTGTGTATGTAGTAGACCTGTCCGCCCCTGCGGAGCTCGCGCACTATCGCTTGTACGACCGTGCCGACGTTGTATTCGATGACGTAGGTCTGGACGGGATATCTGTCCTGCGGAGGCTCCTCAAGTACTGACATATCTCGTATGCCGCTCATCGCCATGTTGAGCGTTCGCGGGATAGGTGTAGCCGAAAGCATGAGGACGTCCACGCCTGTGAAGGTCTCTTTGAACTTCTCCTTGTGTGCCACGCCGAAGCGCTGCTCCTCGTCGATTATGGCGAGTCCGAGGTCTTTGAACTTCACGCTCTTCTGGATTATCTTGTGAGTGCCGATGAGGAGGTCTATGCGCCCCTGTGCGAGCTTCTTCACTATCTCCGCCTGCTGCTTCGGCGAGCGGTAGCGGCTGAGCAGCTCCACGTTCACAGGGAAGTGCTCGAAGCGGCGCAGTGCCGTCTGGTAGTGCTGATACGCGAGGACTGTCGTCGGCGCGAGGATAGCGCACTGTTTGCCTGCGAGTATGCATTTCATCGCCGCGCGGAAGGCTACCTCGGTCTTGCCGAAGCCGACGTCTCCGCAGAGCAGGCGCTCCATCGGGCGTATGCGCTCCATATCCGCCTTTATCTCGGCGATAGCGGTGAGCTGGTCATCTGTCTCGACGTAGGGGAAGCGTTCCTCAAAATCGTGCTGTATCTCGTCGTCGGGATAGAAGGCGAAGCCCTCACTCTTCTCGCGCTTTGCGTAGAGGGCTATCAGCTCGTGTGCCATGTCCTTGACCGCGCGTTTGACATTGCTGCGCGTTTTCTGCCACTCGCCCGAGCTGAGCTTGTTGAGTTTCACGCCGCTGTCGTCGCGCGGACCGATGTACTTCGACACCATATCGAGCTGCGTTACGGGTATGTAGAGCTTATCCGTGCCCGCGTACTGTATAGTGATGTAGTCTTTGACTACGCCGTCGAATTCAAGCTTGCGTATGCCGATGAAGCGTCCGATGCCGTGGGAGCTGTGTACTACGAGGTCGCCCTCGGAGATGTCTGCAAGGCTGCGTATCTCCTCCGCCTTGTTCCTCTTGCGGGCTTTGCGCTTGCGGACGGAGTCCATTGCGCGTCCCTGCGTGATTAGCACGGTCTTGTTTTCGGGGTATTCAAAGCCGCTGCTGAGACTGCCCGACATGAGCGCTACACGTCCAGCGCGGAGCTCTAAATCATCGGTCGCGATATCGCAGGGGATACCCGCGTCCTCCAGGTCCTGACGGATTATCGGGAGTGTCTTTTCGCTGCCCGCGCAGAGAAGTATTCGGTACTTCCGCGCTTTGTAGTCGGTAACGTCCTCGATGAGCTGCTTCAGCTCGCCGCCCCAGAAAGCGGTCTGCATAGCCTCAAAGCTGACGAGGCGGCGGAAGTCGATGCGCTCGCCGCTCTGTACGAAGTTGCTCATGTACAGGCACGGCTTCTTCTCCGCGATGTGCTGCACTTTCGCGAGCTCGAGGCAGTAGCCGTCCAGCCCCTTGCAAAGCTGTCCGTTTTCCATGAGAACCTTTATATCTTCGCTGTAGCGTGCGGTTATGCCAGCCGCGGTGTCCATGACGTTGGAGTAGTCGCTGAACAGCACTGCACCGTCGATGTAGTCGAATACCGTCGAGGGCTCGCCGTAGACGAGCGGGTAATACTTCATGCCGTGGGCGAGTATCTCTCCGGCGCGGAGTCTGCGGACGTCCGCGCCGAGGTGCTCGCGGATGAGCTCCATGCGCTTGCCGCGAGCTTTCTTGCAGAGCTCCTCTACCTTGTCGGCGAGCTCGGCGCAGTCGTAGAGTATCTCTCCGGCGGGGGATATCTCAGCTTTTTCGAGCTTTACGTCCGAGCGGCGCTGGGTGTCGGTCTCGAATTCGGATATGCTCTCTATCTCGTCGCCCCACAGCTCGATTCGTATGGGCTTATCAGCCTGCACGGGGAAAATGTCAATGATGTCGCCGCGGACTGAGAACTGCGAGGCACCCTCGACCTTCTCCGCCCGCTGGTAGCCGCTCCGCGTGAGGGAGAGGCAGAGCTTGTCGCGGTCTGTCTCCTGACCTTCCGTAAGTTCGATGCCCGCCGCGATGAGGACTCCGACCGGGATAACTGGCTGCATTACGGCTTCTATGCTCGCGCATATCACTCGGCAGTTCCCGCGGACAGCTCTTGCGAGCGCCGACACGCGCATATACTCGTACTCGCGGTTCGCACTGTCTACGGGCGTAAATACGAGCTCCTTCGACGGGAAGAGGACTGCCGCTTCGCTGCCCGACATCATGTTTATGTCGTCGCAGAGCTTCTTTGCCTCCGCCTCCGTGCCTGTGATGACGAGATTGACTTTTCCGGTGTCTATGGCGTTTATGAGCTGCGCCCTGTGTATATGCGAAAGACCCGTCACGGAGACGGGTGAGATGTTTTTTTCGATTGCCTCCCGAACACTCTTAAAGCCCGAGAGCTCGGTGAAAATGTCGTTGAATAGCTTCATAACTTTCCCCTGTCAGGAATTGTACTTGTTCATTGCCTCGTCGGTTTTTCCCTGTACCATGAGCTTTATGCACTCGCAGGCGTTATCGGCGGCTTCTTTCAGCTTCACCGCATCCTCCTTGCCGAACTTGCCGAGCACCCACTTCGCGAGGTCGTAGTCGGGGTGAGGCTTCTTGCCAACGCCCATTTTTATGCGCGGGAAGTCGTCCCTGCCTGTGAGCTCGATTATGCTGCGGATGCCGTTGTGTCCGCCGTGGCTGCCCTTGCGGCGTATGCGCAGCCTGCCCGGGTCGAGCGAGATGTCGTCGTAGATGACGATGAGGTTCTCGGCGTCTATCTTGTAGAACTCCAGCGCCTGAACAACAGCTTCACCGCTGTTGTTCATATATGTCGTGGGTTTGAGCAGCAGGCAGCGCTTGCCCTCTATGGTGACCTCCGCGGTCTTGCCCTTGAAGCGGAGACGGTCTATTTTTTCACCAAGCTGCTCCGCCAGCGCATCTATCGTGAAGAAGCCTGCATTATGGCGGCTGCCCTCGTATTCGAGCCCCGGATTACCGAGCCCGACTATCACATACTC
>JAGCHA010000065.1 GCA_017649325.1 Ruminococcus sp. | reverse complement strand
GCAGCTTCGTTAACCTTTCTTGTGATCTCATCCTTAGGAACCTTACGGAGCTTAAGTCCGAATGCCATGTTATCGAATACAGTCATATGTGGATACAGAGCGTAGTTCTGAAATACCATTGCTATATCTCTGTCCTTAGGAGCGATATCGTTTACGAGACGGTCGCCGATGTAGAGCTCGCCCTCGGAAATCTCTTCGAGACCTGCGATCATTCTGAGAGTTGTTGACTTACCGCAGCCGGAAGGTCCAACCAGAACGATGAATTCCTTATCCCTTATCTCTAAATTAACATCCGAAACCGCTACAACGCCGCCCGGATACTTCTTGTAAATGCCCTTGAGTGTTAAGCCTGCCATTTAATCCAGTCCTCCAGTTCAAATTTTCTTGCTGAAACACATTATCAGCTATATTAATATAATACCATTGTTCGTTATATTTTTCAAGAGTCTAAATTGACAAAGTTGCATTTATATCTTTATTAAGAATGCTGAAAAAACGCCCGAAAAATCCCTGCAAAAAGCATCGAAATCAGGGGGCATAAACAAGTTTTCAACATCTTTGTGCAATAATTCCATAGACTGCCCCAACGCCAGTTTTTCGGGCAAAACGAGCCCTCCGACGGAAACTCTCATGAGCACTTCTACGTGGTTTTCCACAGCGGCGAACATTCTTTTCACCTGATGATATTTTCCCTCGCACAGTTCTATGAAAGCCAGTTTTTCGGAGCTTTCAACATTTTTAACCTTTGCGGGCAAACATTGATAACCGTCTGACAAAGTTATGCCCTCCGCAAACAAGTCAACATATTTACTTTGGAATGAATCGGCAAGTTTCACAATGTATATCTTCGGGATATGTTTCCTCGGAGACAGCATACGATGGGCAAGTTCGCCGTCGTCCGTGAGCAGCAGCGCGCCGAGCGAATCCTTGTCAAGCCGTCCCGCGGGGAACATATTCTTCGTCCTCAGCTCGGGCGGGAGCAGTTCCATTATCGTGGGTCCGTCGTTCTCCTCGGTCGAGCTGACATAGCCGGCGGGTTTGTTCAGCAGGACGTATTTGTAGCGCTGAGCAGCTATCCTGCTGCCCTGCACCTCGACGATGTCGCTGTCGGGGTCTATTTTTGTGTCGGACTTCTTGACGACCGCGCCGTTGACGCGTATCTGCCCCTTTGCGGCGAGCTCCTTTATCTTGCTGCGTGTGAGCTCTCCGCGCTCGGATATGAATCTGTCAAGTCTGATAAGCGGCATAATTACCTCCGTTGGTATAATTTGCAGGTCTGTACGAATAATAATTAGTAGCTGTCAGCTAAATCAGGAGGTCTTCCATATGTCAAAGAAAACCATGTACATCCTTATTTCCGCGGCAATAGCACTCGCGGCGATAGTCCTCATCTTCCCCGACAACAAGCCCGCGGACGTCCCCGCGAGCGCTCCCGTTGACGCTTCCTCGGCGAGCCGACGCATCGACTACTTCGCCTCTCACGGCTGGGAGGTCGAGGAGATAGCCGGGAAGAATATCACGATACCCGCCGATTTTTCGCAGGATTACGAGCAGTATGCCCAGCTTCAGGATAAGCAGGGACTGCCCCTCCGCGAATATGCGGGCAGGAACGCTCAGCTCTACGTATACGATGTAAAAAACTACAGTCCCGAAAGCAGGAAAATGCTTGCGGAACTGCTTGTCTGCGACGATACGGCGATAGCCTCCATGGTCTACAGCGAGGACGGAGGCTCGCTCCGCCTTGCGGTGAACTGATACAGGAGACACGTTATGAGCCGATGTGCCTGCGGAAACCTGAATGGTGTCCTGATGTTTTCAACATATTACTTGAATACGTTGATAAGGTTGCCCAGAACGGGAATGCGTATCGCATAGCCCTTCCATGCTCCGGCTGCAAGGAATGCCTCGCAAAGAAATATGAACAGCGGTATCACCGTGCCGATAAGTCCGAAAGGACCGCCTATCATGCCGAGTATGCCGCCGATAGCGCTGAGTACCGAGGACACGATGAACCAGCACAGCGACTGGTTCGCGTGGAACTTGCAGAACTCCGATTCCTTGTCAATGGCAAAGGGCAGGAAAAAAAGTATCGGGATTATATACGGGAGTATGACATATATCTCGTATTTCCGCATATCCTCGCCAAAAAGCATCTGAGCTTCGTCATCGTTGAATTTATCAAATAAATTATCCATTTTTATCCTCTATTCTTTTGCGCTCCACTTCGTTTATGACTTCGATGAAGCTGTTGACATCGGTGAAGTCCTCGTATACCGACGCAAACCGTATGTACGCGATAGGGTCTATCTCGCGGAGGCGGTCGAGCACTATCTCGCCTATCTCCTTCGAGCGTGCCACGCTCTTGAGGGCGTTGGCAAAGTAGTTTTCAACATAGTCGGCTATCTCGTTGACAACATTTATCGGGATAGGACGCTTGCCGATAGCGTTGTAAACTCCCGTTATCAGTTTCTTGCGGTCGAACTCCTCGTAGCTGCCGCTTCTCTTTTCGACCATGAGGAGCGGCTTTTCTACCTCCTCGAAGGTCGTGAACCTTGCTCCGCAGTTGATGCACTCTCTCCTGCGTTTTATCTTGTTGTCCTTCGGACGCGAATCAATTACCTTGGAATCGGGGAAACTACAGTACGGACACTTCATTTTTCTGCCTCCTGTTCATATTGCTCTGTCATATTCACAAGCACGTTATAGCTCGATATAAGGTCGCTTATCCCGCCGAAGCCGCTTCTGTACAGCTCGAGGATGACGTTTGCATCGGGATTCAGGGCGTTGAGCTTGTCGAAGAACTGTCTGAATCTGAATCTGCCCTTGCCTATGAGAAGGCAGTCGCCGAGCTCGCCGTTGTCGCTGATATGTATGTGCTCGGTGCGGCTTCCTGCGGCGTCAAGGAAGGTGAAGGGATTCTCGCCCGCGCGTATCGCCTGCTTGGTGTCGAGGACGAACGCGAACTCATTTCCGAGCATCCCCGCGACCTCCCGCACGAACGCGGAGGAGCCGCTCCGACAGCGCGAGACATTCTCAAGGGCAACTTTTATGCCGAATTCCTGACCTACGCGGTAGAGGCGTGAGTAGCGCTCGCAGAAGAGCTCAACGGGCTGATTCGCCTTGCTCCCGTGGAGGACGAAGATGTCTGCACCGACGATGTTCATAAAGCGGAAGTAGAGCTTGTGGTACTCTATGGCGTCCTCGAAGCGGCGCTCGTAGTCGGAGAAGAACATGAGCTGTTCTATCTCGCAGGTGAAGGGGTGCAGAGCGCAGCATTTTATGTCGAAGCGCCTGAGCAGATTCGCGACGCTGTGAGCATAGCTCTTTTTCAGCTCAGAGTGGGTATTGATGAATATTTCGAGGTTAGCCACGCCGCTGACTGCAAGACGGTATATGCTCTCCTCGAGCAGCTCGGGATATAGGCACGCCGTAGATACGCCAGCCTGCAAAGCGGTTCACCTCCGTTTTTATACTATGTAATGCGCATATTCCTCGTTCTGTGAAGAATTTGCGCTCCCGAACGAAATTCGGGGCAGTTACCGCATATACATTAATTATATCATTTTGCAGCAAATTGTCAATATATATTGTGAAAAATCAGCCGTACAACTAAATATAGTACCTCAGAAGAGAGCCTGCACGTCTGCGAAGCTCAGGGTCGGCTGGAGTGCGAGGTTTATCCCGAACGCTATGAGCTGCGAGGCCCGCTCGGTCAGACGGTCGATATCCCGCGGCGTGACCAGCATATTCGGCAGCTTTGCGCCAATATCCTCGCCCGTGAGGCTCCGCACTATCGTATGCATATCCACCACGGTAGGCACTCCCACTGCTATTACGGGCACGCCGAGCTGCGTCTGCGAGAGCTCACGCCGCGCGTTGGCGACTCCGCTCCCCGGAGAAATGCCGCTGTCGCATATCTGTATCGTCGTCCCGAGACGGCTGACGTCCGAGCACGCGAGCGCGTCTGCGGCGATGACTGCGGCAGGCTTTATCTCGGCGCATATCGCGCGCACCAGTTCGGCAGTTTCTATGCCCGTCTGCCCCATTACTCCGCCCGCCACCGAGCTCACTCGTCTCAGCGAGGTCAGGAAGCCCGCCTCCTCGTCTGTGAGCTCTTCGCGGAGATGACGGGTCGCAAGCACCTTCTCGGCTATGCGCGGACCTATTGCATCGGGCGTGATATCGCGGTTCCCGAGTCCGACAACAAGCACCTCGCCCTCTGGTATCAGCGGGCGGAGCTCCCCTGCGAGCTCTTCAGCCATTTCTTCACAATCATCGAAGAAGCGGCTGAGGTCGCCGCTCTCGAGCGTGATATACCTGCCTCTGCCCTTGCCGAGGGTCTCGCGGCAGCTGTCGTCGGGTATGACTATCTCGGTTATGCTGAAAGCTTCCCCGCGGCTTGTGACCGTCACACCCGCAGGAATGGCGTCCGTCTGTATCTGCTCGACGGCAAGGTCTGTTCTGATATCCATGCTGTTCCTCCCGAAAGTTGTGCATATTGCTCTGAAATCCGCGTAAAATGTCTGCTTATTGCTCCAATTTGCCTATTGCTTTTTTTTGGCGGAAATGGTATAATATTTACTGTCTCAGTAGGGGCACTGTGCGTTGCAGTCCCCGCGCATACGTTACCGTATGCTTATTATATGAAAAAGACTGCGGTTTATCCGCGGATACACTCAGGAGGTGTAACAAAATGCCGAACATTAAATCTGCAAAGAAGAGAGTAAAGGTTAACGCAACCAAGGCTGCTGCTAACAAGGCAAGAAAGTCCAATCTCAAGACAGTTATCAAGAAGGCTGATATCGCTTGCTCAACAGGTGCTGCTGACAAGGCAGAGGCTGTAAGAGTAGCTATCAAGAAGGTTGACCAGGCTTGCGCACACGGTCTTATGCACAAGAATAAGGCTGCAAGAAAGAAGTCTCAGCTCGCTAAGAAGCTCAACGCTGCTGACTAAGCCTTATACCATATATAAAAAACGCCCCTGTGTATCTCACAACACAGGGGATTTTTTTCTGTAAAGGCGGATAATATCCGCCCCCACAGTCTGAGCTCTAAAAAAGGACGGCTCAGCCGTCCTTTTTTCACATATTATTGCGGTTTTCGAGCGCCTTATACAGCGTTACCTCGTCCGCATATTCGAGAATGCCTCCCACGGGCAGACCGAACGCCAGCCTCGACACCTTCACGCCGAGCGGCTTGAGCAGTCCCGCCACGTACAGAGCCGTAGCATCGCCCTCTACCGTGGGATTGGTCGCCATGATGACCTCCTCCACGCCGCCCTTCGCGATACGCGCAAGGAGCTCCTTGATACGGAGCTTGTCGGGAGTTACGCCGTCCATAGGCGAGAGCAGCCCGTGCAGTACGTGATACACGCCGTTATATTCGCGTGTACGCTCGAAGGCGGTCACGTCCTTGGGACCCTCGACCACGCAGATGACGCTCCTGTCGCGCTCGTCGTCGTCGCATATGGGACATATCTCGCGCTCTGTCAGGTTCTGGCAGACATTGCAGCAGCGGACATTCTTCTTCGCGTCGAGCAGAGCCTGTGCGAATTCCTCCACTGAGTGCTCGTCCATAGACATTACATGGTAGGCGAGCCTTTGTGCCGATTTCATACCGATACCCGGCAGAGAAGCGAACTTTTCCGCCAGTATGACCAGCGGAAGAGCGTTATGGTCGGGCATAGCTATCAGAACAGACCGGGAAGCGAAACGCCGCCTGTTATCTTGCTCATCTCGGACTCAGTGGTAGTCTCGATGTTGTTTACAGCCTCGTTTACAGCGCTGATGATGAGGTCCTGGAGCATCTCGATGTCCTCGGGGTCAACGACCTCGGGCTTGAGGCTGAGGGACTTGATTATCTTCTTGCCCGAAAGAGTTACCTCTACAGCTCCGCCGCCTGCTGTTGCAGTGAAGTCGCGAGCCTCGATGTCCTCCTGGAGAGCGGTTATCTCGTCCTGCATCTTCTGAGCCTGCTTTATCATCTGGTTCATGTTCTGGGCGCCGCCGCCGCCGATATTCTTAGGTATTCTTGCTTTCATTGTAATTTCTCCTTTTTAGGTTTTATTGGTTTGCATTATTATCAACAGCTGTTTCTAGATTGCTGTTAACGGCTTTTTGTATGAGCTGCTCGGCGAGGTTCTTGGTATCCTCGACCGATGTGGTGCAGCGTGCGGTCAGTCGGTACTTCTGACCGAGGACGTTGAATATCGCGCGTCCGAGCGATACCGCGTTGTCCTTGTTCTTGAAGAGCTTGATGAAGAAGCTGTTGGGCGTGAACACGCACAGGACATTCCCCTTTGTAGCGGCAGTAGAGCCCTCGAGGCTTCCTGCACATGAGGGGTTGAGCTTGCGGAATTCATCCATTATCTCGTCCCACTTCTCGCAGGGGGTGAGCTCCTCCTCCCTGACTGTGCCGATATCGACCCTTGTATCGGGAGCGGGCTCGCTGTCGGCGGCAGGGCTCGAAGCAGTGTACACTCTGCGTGTATCGCGGCTCGGTTCTGCGGGCTGATATCCGCCTGCCGGCACGGCGCTGAGCTTGTCTTCCAACTGTTTTATTTTATCATAAATTTCGGAATTGTCAATAGCAGCGGCGGTATTTGTCACCTTGCCGCATATTTTTATCAGCGACATCTCGAATTCGACGCGCTTGTTGAGCACTCTCATCATGCGCTCGCGGCAAAGCTGCAAAGCCTCGATGCGGCTCATGATTTCGGCAAGCTCCGACCTCCCGGCAATTGCCTTGAGGCGCTCGAGCTCATCGGGAGTACACACGAGTATATCCGCGGCGCTCTCGGGCGAAGCCTTGATGAGCATGAGGTTGCGGAGCTGCAATATCAGCTCCTCGCAGAGATTCGTGAGGTCTTTGGACATATTGTAGAGCTTGTCCGTCTCCGCAAGAGCGGCGGGAGCGTCCGAATCGGTGACGGCTTCGAGTATGGTATAGAGGCTCTCTCTGCCTGCAATGCCCGCGGTATTCGACACGGCAGCCGCGTCGATGTTCTCGGCTGTCACGGAACACTGGTCGAGCAGCGATACTGCGTCGCGCATACCTCCGTCGGCAATTTTAGCTATCATGTCCGCGCCGTCTTCGGTGAGGGCGATGTCCTCCTGCGAGGCTATATACAGCAGTCTTGCAGCTATGTCCTTCTGCTTTATGCGGCGGAAGTCATATCTCTGGCAGCGCGAGGTAATGGTCGCGGGGACTTTCTGTATCTCGGTGGTCGCGAGTATGAACTTGACGTACTCGGGCGGCTCCTCCATTATCTTCAGCAGGGCGTTGAAAGCCTGTATCGAGAGCATATGCACCTCGTCGATGATATACACCTTGAAGCGGCAGCGCTCGGGGGAGTATATCGCTGCGTCGCGGAGGTCGCGTATGTCTGCGACTCCGTTATTGGAGGCGGCGTCTATCTCGATGATATCGGTGAGAGCGCCCTCGTCGGCGTCGCGGCAGATATCGCATTCGAGGCAGGGGCTGCCGTCCTTCATATTCGGGCAGTTGACAGCCTTTGCGAGGATACGCGCGCAGGTGGTCTTTCCCGTACCGCGCGAGCCCGTGAAGAGGTAGGCATGAGCGGTCTTGTCGTTCTTTATCTGATTTTTGAGAGTATCTGTTATATGCTGCTGGGAGATAACGTCGTCGAATGTGAGCGGTCTCCACTTGCGGTAAAGCGCCTTGTACAATTTATCTCCCTCCCTTTCACTTCGTATCCCCGAGCTTTTGCAGTCTTCTCTCGGTCTCCTTTTCGTGTACGACCGAGTCGAGTATACGCCTGTAATAATCGGTAAAGCCCTTGGGGTCTTTTATGTGGTTGAGCAGAGCCTCGCGGAAAAGGCGCTCACCCTCGGTGATATCACCGAGCATGACCTGTGCGATAGCCGCGCCGCCGTATGCCTCCGCAATGGAGTGGCGGTTCGCGATAGCCTTGCTGTACCAGCCGAGAGCCTCGGAGGGCTCGTTGCGGTCGAGGTACATTCTTCCGATGTCGTTATACACGAGGTTGCGGAATGGGCTCTTCTCATCCCCGAGCACCTCGTTATACAGCCCGATAGCGTCTTCGGTATCGCCGTTGGCGCCCGTACATCTTGCGCGCAGGAACGGCAGTATGCTGTTGTCGAAGCCCTGCTCTGCAGCGCGCTCGTAGCACATCAGAGCGTTCGGGTAGTAGCGGAGCTGGTCATAGCACCGCCCCGTATAGAAGCTTACCAGAGCCTTTTCGCCGTCGGTGAGGCGGCTCTCATACTCCGAGCCGAGGAGCCTGAACTCGTCGAGCGAGGCGTTTATCCTGCGGTTGAAGTGGAGCTCGAGGGCGTGGCTGAAAATGCGGCATTTTTTGCTTACGCCGACGAAGTTCCTGCCGACGATGTCCATGTCGTACCTATGGAAGCCCGCAGCGAGCTTCAGCAGCGTCATCAGCGCCATAGCAGCGATGTGCAGTGCCACGAGCACGCCGAGCAGCACCGTTACGGACAGCTCAAAGCGCAGCAGCTCTGCCGCAAGTACGAACAGATAAAACAGTATCAAGCCGAGAAGTGACCCTACAGGCGCCGCCTGCATTACGGCATCGGCGAGTCTGCCGAAAAAAGCCTTCAACACTTTCATCACCGCCTCGAAAAAAATTCCGGAACATAGATGTGCAGGCTTGCTGCGGCACACGAGACGATCCGCTTAATGCTGCTCGGTCTCCCGCCTGACATGGTTCACGGTGTCTTGTTGCACAGGGCCCGCACATCTATATTTCGGAATTTCCTTAAAATTATTATGTCGGCGCTTCAAACGCCACATATTATTTTACCACATCAGCGCGGTCTTGTCAAGGCTTTATTGCCTGTTTTTACATGGGAGAGCGTTTCTGACTGACCGCTCTTGTAGAAATTGTATAATTATCAACTGTGCATTTTGTGCAACAACACAGTCGCCCGTGGGGAAAGAAAGCAGCCCGACGTGTCCGCTCCCTGCGGTTTGTTCGTATGATAGCAGACGCGAAAGGGGGGTCCTTTTTTTGCACTTGCAATATTCGCCGAAATATGGTAAAATATTCCTGTCTGTATGACAGAAAGGATTAACATGGAAAAATCTGATATCTGGAAAATCGTACTCGTGGTCGCGATGATGGCTTTCTCCGCCCTCTTTTCGGGTACCGAGACTGCCTTCTCCAGCGTGAACAAGCTGAGACTGAAAAACTACGAGTCGCAGGGAAATAAAAAAGCCGCCAAGGCTCTGAAACTCGCCAACCGCTTCGACGAGGTGCTCACCGCCGTCCTCATCGGCAACAATATCGTCAATATCGCTGCCTCGTCGGTCAGCACGCTCATCTTCGTCAGCATTTTCGGCAGCAAGGGAGCGGGTATCTCCACCGCGGTCGTGACCGTGCTGGTGCTCGTATTCTGCGAGGTGCTGCCCAAGTCCTACGCCAAGAAGAACGCCGAGAAGATATCCCTCGCGTTCGCCTCGCCGCTGTGGGTGCTGATAGTGCTGCTGAAGCCGTGCGTATGGGCGCTGAACAAGCTCTCATCGCTGTTCTCGAAGGGCGATGAAGCTCCCACCGTCACCGAGGACGAGCTAAAGTATATGATAGACGAGATAGAGGAAGAAGGCGTGATCGAGGAGCAGGAGAGCGAGCTCGTAAAAAGCGCTCTCGAATTCGATGAGATATCTGTCGAGGAGATACTTATCCCCCGCGTGAAGATGATAGGCGTGGATGTCACCGACACTATCGACGAGATAAAGGAGACCTTCACCCGCGAGATGTATTCGCGTCTGCCCGTATATGAGAAGAGCCTCGACAATATCATCGGTATCATAACCAACAAGGCATTCTTCAAAATGCTCATCGAGGGCAGGGACGATATCCGCGGCATCATTCAGGAAGTGCCGCATATCGCCGATACCAAGCTCATCAGCGAGGCTATGCGCTCCATGCAGCGCTCGAAGGTACACCTCGCTATCGTGACCGACCAGTACGGCGGCACCAAAGGCATGATAACGCTTGAGGACATCATCGAGGAGCTCGTCGGCGAGATATACGACGAAGACGACGAGATAATCACGAATATAGTCAAGCTCGCGGACAACAAGTACGAGTGCGCGGGCGACCTCAATATCAGCGACCTGCTCGAGACCCTCGAGCTCGACGAGGATATGATAGTGTCCGAGTATTCCACCGTCGGAGGCTGGATAACTGAGATACTCGAGCATATCCCCGAGGCCGGCGAGAGCGCTGACTCGGGCGTGTTCAGACTCACTGCCGCGGAGGTCAGCGAGCAGAACGTCGAGAAAGTGATCATCGAGATACTCCCTGCAGAAACGTCGGAGAACGAAGATTAACAGTAAATCACTCCCCCCAAGCCCGTTCCAAAGACTTTTAGTCCAAATTTTTTGCCCCATAGGGTACTCCCGAAGTAAAGACAAGGCGGTGATTAGCATTGTCAGGAGCACCCTATGGGGCAAAATTTTAAAATTGATAGTTTTAGGAATGGCGTTTGAGTGGACCGCCGCTTTATTCTTCTATGCCTGATACTGTGAAGTTTACTTCAACGGTTGTCCAGCCGTCCGCGAAATCGTCGGGATTTACGGACTGCGGTGAGTAGTCGCCGATGAAGTCCGCAGGCGAAGCATCGTCTCCATCGCCGACATAGAGCTTGCCGTCGGCAGAGCGTGCGTCCTTCGGGATGTTGTCCTTGGAAACCCACTGGTTGTACAGGTTGGCTCTCGTCTCCTTGCCGTCGTCGGAGGAGGTATAGGGCTTGCCGTCGAGGGTGAGCTCCTTGCCGTCCACCTTGACGGAGTTGACCGTGATGACAGCATTCGGGAACGTTGTCTCGCCGTCTTTTATCATTACTGCCATGAACTGCAAGCCGCTGGGGGTATACTGATCGTCGGGGGAGCCCGTCGTATCGTAGCGGAAGCCGTTCGTATCGGCTGTGACGCTTACGGTATAGTCGCCGTTGCCTGTTATCGTGGGAACTCCTGCATTGTAGGTGAGAAAGTCTCTGGTCGGATCCTCGCCGCCCCAGTACTGTATCCACCACTGTCCGTCAACGATAGCAAGATACGCATCGCCCGACTGTGCAACGACTGTGTCCTCGAAGTCGACGTCCTCGGCGCTGATAGCGGAGGGCTCGGTGATAGCCTCGGCTGTGGCTGCCTCGGTGGTGGGCTGAGTGGTCGCCTCCTGCTTGGAGTCTTCCTTGTCTCCGCACGAAGCGAGAGCTCCGCAGACCATTGCCGAGAGAAGCATACAAGCAATAAACTTCTTCATAGTGATTACCTCTTTCATTTCGGATTTTTGCAGAGCCGCACCATAAAAGAGGGCGGCGCGGACTGCCTCACTATAATGATACACGATACCTCGGAAAATTGCAAGGTGCTATATGTACAAACTTTGAGGGCGGCTATAGTGAGTATTGCCATATTTCTGCCTTAAAATGCAAGTGGCGTCCATACGGACGCCACTTTATGCTGTTCTCAGCTCAGCTCGAACATTCCCGTGTAGAGCTGGTAGTATTTGCCGTGCATCGCGATGAGGGCGTTGTGGTCGCCGCGCTCGATTATCTTGCCGTTTTCGAGCACCATTATCGCTTTCGCGTTCCTTACCGTGGAGAGGCGGTGTGCGATGACGAATACCGTTCTGCCCTCCATGAGCGAGTCCATACCCTTTTCGATGTGAGCCTCCGTTCGCGTATCTATCGAGCTCGTCGCCTCGTCGAGTATCAGCACGGGCGGGTCTGCGACTGCCGCACGCGCTATCGCGAGAAGCTGACGCTGTCCCTGCGAGAGGTTCGCGCCGTCAGCCGTGAGCATGGTCTGATAACCGTTCTCGAGGTGGGTGATGAAGTAGTCCGCATTCGCGAGCTTCGCCGCCGCGTAGACTTCCTCGTCCGTCGCGTCGAGCTTGCCGTAGCGGATATTCTCCATTACAGTGCCCGTGAAGAGGTGGGTGTCCTGAAGAACTATCGACTGCGAGCGGCGGAGGTCGCTCTTCTTTATCTTGTTGATGTTGATGCCGTCGTAGCGTATCTTGCCGTCGGGGACGTCGTAGAAGCGGTTTATCAGGTTCGTTATTGTGGTCTTGCCTGCACCCGTAGAGCCGACGAACGCTATCTTCTGTCCCGCCTTGGCGTAGAGGCTTATGCCGTTGAGGACGGTCTTGTTAGGCTCGTAGCCGAAGTATACGTCGTCGAGCTCGACATTGCCGCGCACCTCGGCATAGGTGACAGTGCCGTCAGCCTTGTGGGGGTGTCTCCAGGCCCACTTGCCCGTGCGGGTGTCAGCCTCGGTGATATTGCCGTTTGCGTCTATTTCCGCGGGTACGAGTGTAACGTAGCCCTCGTCTGCCTCGGGCTTTTCGTCGATGACGTTGAATATCCTCTCAGCGCCCGCAAGTGCCGTCAGGACGGCATTGAGCTGCTGGGATACCTGCGTTATCGGCTGCGCGAACTGGCGCGTGAACTGGAGGTACGACACCAGCTTGCCTATGGTCATGCCGCCGAAGCCGTTGACCGTCATTATACCGCCGACTATAGCCGTTGCGGCATAGTGGAGGTAGGAGAGGTTGTTCATTATCGGCATGAGTATATTAGCGAAGGTGTGCGCCTTTGTGGAGGCGGCGCAGAGCTCTTCGTTGAGCTTTTCGAACTCCTCATTCGCCGCGTTCTCGTGGCAGAAAACCTTGACGACCTTCTGTCCGTCGATGAATTCCTCGATGTAGCCGTTAGCCGTGCCGAGAGCCTTCTGCTGGGCGATGAAGCCCTTGCTGCTGTGCTTGCCGACTATGCCTATGACCATGATTATCAGCACCAGCATGACTACGACGATTATCGTCAGCAGCCAGCTGTAGAGTATCATCATCGTGAATACGCCTACTATCGTGATAGCGGAGCTGATACACTGCGCGATACTGTTGCTGAGCATCTCGCGGAGAGTGTCTGTGTCGTTGGTGTAGAGCGACATCAGCTCGCCGTGGGTGTGCTTGTCGAAGTAGCTTATCGGGAGCGACTCCATTTTCGTGAAGAGGTCGTCACGGATACGCTTGAGTGTGGTAGTCGATATCTTCAGCATAATGCGCTGATAGAGGAAGGTCGCACAGGCTCCCGCCACGTATATCGCTATCATCGCGCCGAGCGTGAGTATGAATCCATGCTTATCCCACTCGCCGCTTTTGAGGGCTTCCTTGAGGTTGTCGATTATCGGGCTGAGCAGCGCGTTTCCCGCAACTGCCGCCGCGGAGCTGAGCGCGACTCCGAGCACGACTATCGCGAAATGGAGCTTGAAGCCGTACATATAGCTGAATATGCGCTTTATCGTTTTGCCCGTGTCTGCAGGCTTCTGCATGGGCTTCATATTCTTCTTTGGCGGCATTATTCATCAGCTCCTTTCTGCTGTGAGTCGTATACCTCGCGGTATACGGGACTGCTGACGAGCAGCTCCTCATGGGTGCCGATGCCGGTTATCTTTCCGTCGTCCATGACGATTATGCGGTCGGCGTCCTGTACGGAGGATATCCTTTGCGCGATAATGAAGGTCGTCGTATCGGCGAGCTTCTCGCGGAATGCCTTTCTTATGCTGCTGTCGGTAGCCGTATCAACGGCGCTCGTGGAGTCGTCGAGTATGATTATCTTCGGCTTTTTCAGCAGAGCGCGCGCGATGCAGAGGCGCTGTTTCTGTCCGCCCGAGACATTTACGCCGCCCTGTCCGAGGTCGGTATCGTAGCCGTCGGGGAAGCCCATGATGAAGTCATGCGCGCACGCCGAACGGCATGCATCCTGTATCTCCTCGTCGGTGGCATTTGGGTCGCCCCATCTGAGGTTGTCGCGGATAGTCCCCGAGAAGAGCACATTCTTCTGGAGCACCATTGCCACGTTGTCGCGGAGGGCAGTCACGTCGTAGCTGCGGACGTTCACTCCGCCGACGAGGACTTCGCCCTCGGTAGTGTCGTAAAGGCGCGGTATCAGCTGTACGAGCGAGGTCTTGGACGAGCCCGTGCCGCCGATGATGCCGATAGTCTCGCCCGACTTTATATCAAGGTCGATGTGGTCGAGGGCGAGGTTATTCATATCCTTGAAGTAGCTGAAGCTCACATTGCGGAAGCTCACCGAGCCGTCTGCGACCTCGGTGACCGCCTCCTGCGGCGAGCAGATGTCGGGCTCCTCGATGAGCACCTCGTAGATACGCTGTATCGAAGCACGCGAGATGACGAACATCATGAACAGGAACGACAGCATGAGCAGTGACATAAGTATCTGGCCGACGTAGGTGATGAAGCTTGTGAGGTCGCCTATCTCCATAGTTTCGCCGACTATCATATGACTGCCGAACCACAGTATCGCGACGATGCTCGCGTACATGACCATCTGCATCAGCGGCATCGAGAGGATTATCAGCTTCTCGGCGCGTACCTGAGCCGCACGTACAGCTTCGGTGTTGTCGGTGAACTTCTTCTTTTCGTAGTCCTCGCGCACGAAAGCCTTGACAGTACGTATGCCGATGAGGTTCTCCTGCACGCTCGCGTTCATGTCGTCGTACTTTGTCAGCATCGCCTTGAAGCGCGGGTGGGCGTTGGTGAGTATGATTACCGCTCCGATGATGATGACGGGTATCGCGCAGAAAAAGACCGTCGAGAGGCGCAGATTCATCTTCAGCGCCATAACGAGGGCGAATATCAGCATTATCGGTGCGCGGAACGCCATGCGTATGAACATCATGTATGCGTTCTGTATGTTGGTGACGTCGGTGGTGAGGCGTGTCGTCAGCGACGCCGTCGAGAACTTATCCACGTTCGCGAACGAGAAGGACTGCACCTTCCTGAACAGCGATGCACGGAGGTTCTTTGCGAAGCCGACTGCCGCGACCGCGCTGAATCGTCCCGCGATCGCTCCGAAGAAGAGCGACACGAGCGCCATGCAGACCATGAGTCCGCCCATTTTCGAGACGTAGCCTATATCGCCGTTATTTATGCCGTTGTTGATTATCGCCGCCATAACGTAGGGGATGAGCACCTCCATGGCGACCTCGCCCATTATCGTTATTGGCGACAGCACGGACGGCACCCAGTATTTGCCGACGTGCGAGAGTATCTTTGTGAACATCGAAAGCTCCTTCCTGTATTTCTCTATATTAATGATATTACCGTCTTTACGCATTTTATCATATACATTTATTAATGTCAAGTACAATATGCATAGTTTTTCATAGCTTTGTTTGTAATATATCAACAAACAATTGCCTGTGTTCAACTTGTACTGTTTATACAAATCATACTCAACAGCTTCACCTGACCTTGACATTTTTAGTGAAATATATTATAATAATAGCATATTTGGATATTCCCGCATTGCAGAACGAAAGGACGGCGACAAAAATGGATTACAGATTTTCTAAGATAACTCCCGAAATAACCAAGCTTGCAGAACGCTCTATAGACAGCTATAAAATAAATCCCGAACTATATACTCAATACGACGTTAAGCGCGGTCTCCGCGACCTCAACGGAAACGGCGTTGTCGCAGGTCTTACAAATATAAGCACGATAAAGGTGCTCGATACGGGCGACGATATGCCCAATCACGGCGACGGAAAGCTCTACTACCGCGGTATCGACGTCGAAGACATCGTCGAGGGCTTCATCAAGGAGAAGCGCTTCGGCTTCGAGGAGACCGTATATCTCCTTCTCTTCGGCACTATGCCCAGCGAGCACGAGCTCGCGGAGTTCAGAAAGCTCCTTGCGGACTTCCGCTCGCTCCCCCCGACTTTTACCCGCGACGTCATCATGAAGGCTCCCAGCGACAATATGATGAACACCCTCGCAAAGAGCGTGCTCGCGCTGTACTCCTACGATGACAACGCAAACGATATCTCGATACCCAACGTCCTCCGCCAGTGCATAGAGCTGATAACGCTCTTCCCGGTGCTCGCGGTGTACGGCTATAACGCATACAAATACAGCAGTGATGGCGGAAGCCTATTCATTCACGACCCCCGCCCCGAGCTCTCCATTGCCGAGAACCTGCTGTATATGCTTCGCCCCGACAAGAACTTCACCGAGCTCGAGGCGCGTATACTCGACCTCGCACTCGTGCTCCACGCCGAGCACGGCGGCGGCAATAACTCGACATTCACTGTACACGTCGTGTCCTCATCGGGCACCGATACCTACTCAGCTATAGCGGCGGCTCTCGGCTCGCTGAAGGGCCCCAAGCACGGCGGTGCCAATATCAAGGTGGCGATGATGTTCGACGATATGAAGCAGGCGGTCAGCGACTGGACGGACGAGGAGCAGGTACGCGGCTATCTGCGTAAGCTCCTGCACAAGGAGGCTTTCGACAGGGCGGGACTCATCTACGGCATGGGACACGCTGTGTACTCGCAGTCAGACCCGCGCGCGAAGGTGTTCAAGGGCTTTGTTGAGAGTCTCAGCTCCGAGAAGGGCAGACATGATGAATTCGCGCTGTATTCGCTGGTGGAGAAGCTCGCCCCCGAGGTCATCGCCGAGGAGCGCCGCATCTACAAGGGCGTGTGTGCGAACGTGGACTTTTACAGCGGCTTCGTTTACCGTATGCTCGGTATCCCCGACGAGCTCTTCACGCCGATATTTGCGGTCTCGCGCATTGCAGGCTGGTCGGCGCACCGCATTGAGGAGCTCATCAACTCGAACAAGATAATCCGTCCCGCATACAAGGCTATCTCGCCCATGCGTGAGTATACCGACATGGAGAACAGAATGGATTAACGAGGGCTCAGATCGCAGGAGGGGACCTGTGTGTTTGCCCGCTAATATACCGATAATCCCGAATTTTACAAAAGGAAGGCAAAATATGAGATGTACAGGCTGTGATTATGAGATACCCGACGGAGTAAAGTTCTGTCCGATCTGCGGAGCGCGTCAGCCGCAAATAAGTGCTCCCGCACCCGTTCCGCCTCCGCCGCCTGCATACGGCTATGCTCAGCCGCAGGAGAGCGTCAAGGACTCGCCGAAATACGTCGGCTTCGGAGGGGCGATAGCCCTCTATTTCAAGAACTACGTCAACTTCAAAGGACGCTCGACAAGAAGCGAATACTGGTTCGCGTACCTGTTCACGTGGCTCGTGGGTCTGTGCTGCTGGCTCATCAGCTTTGTTATCCCCGGCTTGAGTATTATTGCGGCTCTGGTATTTTTCATCCCCGACCTCTCCATTACGTACAGGCGCTTCCACGATACGGGCAAGACAGGCACGATCCCGCTGGTAAGGGCTATCGTCTCTCTTGTTTGGAAGGCAGTTATGGGAGCTCTGATGATAATGCTGCTTATATATGCCTTCGGAGCCACTTACGGAACTGATTTTAACGATAATTTGTTTTTCTTGGCGCTTATCGGGACTTCTGCCCTCGGAATCGTTCCGTTCGCAATGAAAATCTATGAGATAGTGATATGCTGTTTCGACAGCCAGCACGAGCCAAATAAATACGGCAGAGAGCCGAGGTACTGAATATGTGGAAAGATATATCCGCTCCGTGGAGAGCGGCTTTTGAGGAGGCATGGGAAGCCTTCCGCACGGGAAGTGTCCCGATAGGTGCGGCGCTCTGCGATGAAAGCGGCACTATCTTGCTCCGCGACCGCAACCGCTCGAATGAAGCAGCTACGATAAACCGCCGTATATCGCACGCGGAGGCGAATCTTCTGAGGCGGCTCGACACCTCCGTCAGCGACCTGCACAGCCTCACCCTCTATACTACGATGGAGCCGTGTCCCATGTGCATGGGAACGGCAGTTATGGCGGGGATACGTCATCTGCGCTCAGCCGCCCGCGACCCTTACTGCGGAATGGTACATCTCGCCGAGACCGAGCCCTACTACGAGGAAAAGCACCTCGACTTCACATTCGAGGGAGGCGAGGTCGAGCTCGTGCAGCTCACGGTGCAGAGCTACCGCGAGCTGAGATATGTCGACAGCGGTGCAAGCCCGAAGGTGCTCGACAAATTTGAGGCTTATATGCCGAATGCAGTCGCCGCCGCGCGTGAGCTCTACGCCGCAAAAGAGCTCGACAGGCTTGCCGATGCGGACACGGATGCAGGAGAGGTATTCGACCGTATATTGTCTGCGGTCGGCTGAAAAAAGGTAATTATGCTGTCCTGTGGGACAGGCTTTAAAGAAAGGAATTATGTATATGGCAAATTC
>JAGCHA010000064.1 GCA_017649325.1 Ruminococcus sp. | reverse complement strand
TCTGCGGGAGGTATCGACCTCGCCGTATGGCTGATCCAGATAGAGCGTGTTGTTCTCGAAGACGTGATGATAGCCCCAGCCCTCGACCTGCTCATGCACCTCAAACGCCGCCACTATCTTGGGATTCTTGTTCCTGTAGCCGACATTATCGTGAACATAGCAGTCATTGCCCTTGAGGTCGAGGAAGCTGCCGGCGTAATTCTCGCCCGACATACCGTCGCCATAGAAGGTACAGCTGCTTATCTCGGTATCGGTAGTATACTCCTTTACGTCGACGTGCTCGGCGGCGACATTCTTGAACGTGCAGCCGATGACCTTATTGTGGTCGCACTTGAAATCGAACTCGGTCTTTTCCTTGGAGCTTCCGATGTAAACGCCCTCACCGTAGCCGGGCGAAACAAGACCAGTATCGTGGATATTGCAGTTTTTCACGGTGCAGTAAGAACTTCCGTCACGGATAGCGACCGCCTCCGCACCTGTTTCAAAAATCTCGCAGTTCTGTATCACAGTATGATTGGAGTTGTCGAGGACTATGCCCTTCTGGACATAATTGCAGTCTATCCCGTCTATCACCCACCAGTCGCCTGTGATATGCAGAATATAGCCGCGAGCCGTATCTCTCGCAATCAGCAGAGGCGGAGCACTCGGGTCGAGAGCCTCAAGGGTAATCGGAGCTTCGACAGTACCGTCTGCCTCAGCGAGTATCTTCCCATCCGAGCAGTCATACAGACCGCCGGCAACTTTTATCACATCGCCCGCCTTTGCGTTTTTCACAGCTTTGCGGAGCTCATTGATGTTTCTGACTATGATAGCATTCTGTTCTTTGTCCGCTTTAACAAGTGCGCTCCTCATCAGGCAAAGGTCGAACATATCGAGCCGACCGTCCTCACAGAAGTCAGCAGCCCGCCAGTCTCTCAGACTCGCGTCCGGAGCCCCGAGCAGCCAGCGCTGAACAGACACTATATCGGCGACCGTGAGTTTGCCGTCGAGGTTGACATCTCCCGCCGTCCTCTCACTTAGGAAGTCCGCAAACTGCTTCATCCTTTCCTCATCAGGAGCAAAGTGGAAGTTCCACGAAAGGATGACATTCTCCTCGGCGAGGTCAGCCGTAGCGAGGTAACTTGCACGCAGGTCATCGATATCAATTTTATCGCTGCGCATATATGTGTAGTCCATAACGTAGCAGATGTTGTTCATCCAGAAGCGCATACGCCCGTCAACAGTTGTTTTCAGTGCCTCCGCCCACTCCCGGACGACTTCGGGAGAAAAGGAATAGTTGCCGCCGTCCTGCATTGCGCAGATATCGTACGGGCGCACCTCAGCAGTACCTATAACATCGCTGAAAAAAGAGGCAAACTGCTCGGGAGTGATACCATTCTCCGTATAGAACGGGCTCATCATCAGCGGTTTTTCGGGACAGCTCTCATTTATCGCGTCGACGGTCGCCTTGAGATTGTCGCCGATAGTACAAACGAATTCATCGCCGTTCGAGCCGTCGCAGGCATTTTTGATGTTCCATATCTCGTTGTTGTAGTACCAGCCCGCTATCTGATCACCGTATTTCTCGCCGTATCGCTCCCACATCTCGGTGACAAGGTCGCTGCAAAGTTCGGCATTGTCGGCACTCCACTCGGTGAAATAGCTTGTCGGCTCACCGTAGCAATACTGCCACCAGATATCGTCACAGACCAGTCCGAGCCAGAGCTGCATATCGTTTGCCTTTGCCGCTTTCAGCGCAAGCTCCAGACCGTCGCCGTCGTTGACTGTCGGCAGCTTGTCAGCCTCCGCCTTCGTCGGGAACAGACAGTATTTCGCGGTGTACTCATAATCTGCGGGGTTCTGCTCATTTCCATGACAAATCTCGCGGATATAGTCCATTGAGGATTGCAGTATCAGCGAGTCGAAGCCTGCATTTTTCGCGTCGGCGAATTCCTTCTCCCAGCGCTCCTCGTCCCACTCCTGACAGAACTTGGCTGTCGGCGTGAACGAAGCAGTGAATTTGTGGGGAGCCTCCGCCGCGGACGCACCCACCGGCAAAACAGATACGCCGCCTATCACAGCGGATAATGCCATACTCAAAGCTTTTTTCATAAATTTCCCCCTCCCAATGAATAAATGATATACTGATTATAACATACCATTTTTCTAAAAGCTACATAAAAATTGCTCTTTTACAGAATAACGGCGTCTCAAGGACGCCGTTTTAGTGTTATTTCCTGTCTTTTACATAATGCTGTTACGCAGAGGTCACAGCTGTCGTCGTACGAACTCAGTCAGTTCCGGCTTAGTCGCTTTAATCCACCCAGTATACGTAATCAGCCTTTCTCGGAGAAGCCTCGGGCTGCTCGCAGTCTGCATAGCCGAGAATGCAGTGACCTACGCCCTCGTAGTCTCCCTCGATACCGAGCCTGCTGAGGAGCTCCCTGCCCTCCTCGGACTCGAATTCCTCCTTTGCGCGGTGGATCCAGCAGCTTGATATGCCGTATGCGTGAGCGGCATTCATCAGGTTGCCCATGACGAGGCTGCCGTCGTACAGATAAGTCGGCATAGCCTTGTCTGCGAGCACGATGAGCACCACGGGAGCATTATAGAACGGGTCGATGTCCATGCCCATTATCTTCGCGTTCTGCGCGGAGAGGCGGTCGCGGAACTCCTTGTTAGTCACCGCAATAATTATCGGCGACTGTCGGTTCATACCTGTAGCGGCATAGGTTCCCGCCTCAACAATTTTTTCAATTATGTCCCTCGGCACCATGTCCGACTTGAACTTTCTAATGCTTCTTCTCGTTTTCAGATTTTCAATAGCTTCCATATTGGTTCCTCCTAAATATCAGAATTTCTGCCAATGCAGCTGCTTTTCCATATCGGGAGCAAGCTGTTTCGTGCGGACCGCTCCCTCCGCAGGTCTGCCTATACCGATAAAACACGGTATCATATATTCTTCGGGAAATCCCGTAGCTTCTCTTGCTTTCTTCTCCTCATCACCGAGCGGGATACGCAGATTGCAGCCATATCCCTCTGCCGTCGCGGCGAGCCACAAATTCTCTATACTGCACCACACCGAAGCAAAGCAGTTCAGATGTGAAAGATCGGCAGGATGAAGAATATCGACCTTCTTTTTCATCAGCGGTATGATAACTGCTGCTGCATCCATCAGCATACTGTACTGCTTTGGAACAGCATACTGATACGCGCCTTTCTGCACAGGGTCGGATATGAACGTCATATTGTCCACATCCTTCACAGTCAGGTTCTTCGGAACGCCCTCCAGGACATCGCACATTACAGTCTTATCTGTTACCGCTATAAAGTGCCAGTCCCTGAAATGGTCGTTTGTCGGAGCTTTATACGCCGCCCCGATGATACGCTCGATAACTTCACGCGGGACAGCCTCATCCGTAAAGTCACGGACACTGCTTCTGCGGTCGACAGCTTCATAAAATTCCACAGCAAGTCCTCCTCAGAAAATATCGCTGAATATCTGCCCGGGCGTGAGGTGATTGTCTATCAGCACGTCCTCAACTGCATAGCGGTCAAGGAACTCCTTTTTCAGTCCGTAGCAGTACACTTTCATATCGTCCGCGCCGTAGAAGCGCGCGATTTTCTCGCCAAAGCCGCCATTGAGGATACCGTCCTCGAGCGTTACGACTACGGAGTGCTCCGCCTTGAGCTGTTCGAGCATATCCACGTCAAGCCCCGTGATATAGCGCGGATTGATAAGCGTCGGAGCAGTTCCCGTCTTCTCGGTGATGAGCTTCGCGAGCTCCTCGCCTATCTGATAGAAGTCACCGAGAGCGATAATGGCAACACCCCTGCCCTGCTGAGTTATGCGGTACTTGTTGAGCTCGCTGTACTCGTTATCAACAGGCTTGTCCGAGTGTACAACGCCGTTGCAGGGAATGCGTACCGCAACCGGATACTTGTCCTGTTCGATGCTCCAGTCGAGCATAGCAAAGTACTCCTCACAGTTTGTGGGCGCGAGGTACACGAGATTCGGTATATTCGACATCATCGGTATATCGTAGATACCGAGGTGTGTTATGTCGTGCATACCGTAAACGGAAGCCGTATTCACGAGCAAAGTCGCAGGATTGCTGTTGATGCAGAGGTCCTGCGATATCTGGTCATAGGTGCGCTGGAAGAAGCTCGAATGCGTGGCGAAAACGGGCTTTCCGCCTGCCTTGGCGATTCCCGAAGCCAAAGCAACAGCGTGTTCCTCGGCAATACCCACGTCCACGAACTGTGCTCCGACCTCACGGCGCTTGTCCTCGGTGAAGCCTATATTCGTAGGAACAGCCGCAGTAATGGTAACAACGCTCCTGTCCGCCTTCATCTTCTTCATCAGGTAGTCGCAGGTCAGCGAGCCGTAATCCTCGCCTCCGCCTTCCCACAGCCCCTTTCCTGTTGCGGGGTCGAAGGGCATATGCCAGTGCCATTCCTCCCTGTGGAGCTCGGCAGGCTCGAAGCCCTTGCCCTTGACGGTATTGATGTGTACAACTATCGGGTGGTCGATGTCCCTGACCTTGCGGAAAGCCTCGATAAGCGCGGAGATATCGTTTCCGTCCGCAACATAGAGGTAGTCCAGCCCCATAGCCTTGAAGAGGTTGCACTCACACTTTCCGTCCGACTCGCGCAGAGCTTTGAGATTCGCATAAAGACCGCCGTGATTCTCGGCAATGGACATATCGTTGTCGTTGACAAGGATAATGAAGTTGCTGCCGAGCTCCGCAGAAAAGTCGATACCCTCGAGAGCCTCGCCGCCGCTGAGCGAGCCGTCGCCGATTATCGCAACAACGTTGCCGCTCCCGCCCATGAGGTCACGCGCTTTTGCAAGTCCGCAGGCAAGGCTGACGGAGGTGGAGGTATGTCCTACATTGAAGAAGTCGTGCTCGCTCTCTTCGGGATTGGTGTAGCCCGATATATCGCCGAAATGCTCGTCATTGAAGAAAGCGTCCTTGCGGCCTGTCAGCATTTTGTGGGTATAGCACTGGTGTGAAACGTCGAAAACGAACTTGTCACGCGGTGAATCGAAAACGTAGTGCAGAGCGATAGTCGCCTCAACGAAGCCGAAGTTAGGTCCGAAGTGTCCGCCGCGCTTGGAGAGTCGGTTAAGGAGTCCGCTTCTTATCTCGGCAGCAAGTTCTGTCAGCTGTTCTGTGTCAAGAGCTTTGATGTCGGTCGGTGAGTTGATCTTCTCGATGTACATTGTGTACCTCCTTTGGATTTATCTAAACAGCCGGAGCTGTCGGTATCAGATTATCTTAGTGGACCATTCCTCAATGTTCCATATATTGTCGGCAATGTCCATATAGAATTCGGGCTCATGGCTCACGATGAGGACAGTGCCCTTGTAGTCCTTTATCGCCTTTTTCAGCGATTCCTTTGCGTCGACGTCGAGGTGGTTCGTCGGCTCGTCGAGAACGAGCAGATTGACCTCTTTCAGCATTATGCGGCATATCCTCACCTTTGCATTCTCACCGCCCGAGAGCACTCTCATCTGCGAGGTGATATGCTCGGTAGTGAGCCCGCACTGCGCAAGCGCGGCACGTACCTCCGCATTGGTCATTGACGGGTACTCCTCCCAGATTACGTCTAGAGCTGTCTTTGCGGTGCTCTCCTCCTCCTGCTCGAAGTAGCCGTACTCCACGAACTGGTCGTGCTCAACGTAGCCTGAAACAGGCGGTATGATTTTGAGCATAGTTTTCAGCAGCGTGGACTTTCCAATGCCGTTGACGCCGCGAATAGCTATCTTCTGCCCGTTCTCGACCTTGACGGATATAGGCTTTGTGAGCGGCTCGTCATAGCCGAGGACAACATTTTTGCAGTCGATGACAACGCGCCCCGGAGTACGCGCCTTTCTGAAAGCGAAGTTCGGCTTGGGCTTTTCGCGCATGAGAGTTATCTTGTCCATTTTGTCGAGCTTCTTCTGACGCGACTTAGCCATGTTCGTAGTCGCGACGCGAGCCTTGTTGCGGGCGATGAAGTCCTCGAGGTCGGCTATCTCCTTCTGCTGCTTCTCGTAGGCCTGCTCTATCTGCTTCTTTTTGAGCTCATACATACGCACGAAGTTGTCGTAATCGCCCGTATAGCGTGTCATCACGGCGTTCTCCACATGGTAGACCACATTGATGACGCTGTTCATGAACGGCACATCATGCGACACGAGAATGAACGCATTTTCGTAGTTTTGCAGGAAATTCGTCAGCCAGCGTATGTGGTTCTCGTCGAGGAAGTTGGTAGGCTCATCGAGAATGAGTATCATCGGATTCTCGAGCAGCACCTTTGCCAGCAGTACCTTTGCACGCTGACCGCCCGAGAGCTCAGCAACGTCCCTGTCGAGCCCTATCTCGTTGAGCCCGAGACCGTTAGCGTATTCGGAAATCTTCGCATCTATGGTGTAGTAGCCGCTGTAGTCGAGAATGCTCTGTATCTCGCCGACCTCCTCCATAAGCGAGTTCATCTCGTCCTCGGAGCAGTCAGACATCTTCTCATACAGCGTGAGCATTTCAGCTTCGAGCTCGCTGAGGTGGTCGAACGCCTCTCGCAATATATCGCGGATAGTCTTGCCTTTTTCGAGAGTGCTGTACTGGTCGAGGTAGCCAACGGTGATATGTCTGCACCACTCTATTTTTCCCTCATCGGGCTGCAGTCTGCCCATGATGATGTTCAGGAAAGTTGACTTGCCCTCGCCGTTTGCGCCGACAAGTCCGACGTGTTCGCCCTTCAGCAGGCGGAACGAAGCGTCATTTAGTATCTGTCTCGCACCGAATCCGTGCGTTACGTGTTCAACATTAAGAATACTCATAATTATCCTCCGAATAGTTATGGTAACATTATACCATATTGTGGAAGTATTTACAATACCGCAAATCAATGATATAATTATTGCAGAGGTGAACGTGCCATGAGTATTTTCAGGAAGAAGTCCCCGCTTCCCATACCTGCACCATATACGGCAGACGACATAAAGGTCGAAGCGAGCATCTGCACAGGCGAGAAAACTATCGGCTTCTGCGACAGGGCGACAAAGCGTCTTATGTATGCAGAGCTCGTCCGCTCCGAGAGAGACATTGCTGATTTCTACAAAAAGTACGGACTTGAACGCCCCAAATAGCATTCAACTTCAAACACGGCAAAAGAGGGAAGCTCCTGCGGAGCTTCCCTCTTTTTTTCGTTTATTCAAAATCTTCGCTCACGAGAATGTCATTATCCCACTGCTGGCGCTTTTTTCTGCCGTCAGAGCAGGTATATACGCCATCGCCGTGACGCTTGTCGCTCTGCCATTCGCCCTCGTAGGACTCACCGTTCCTGAAAAAGAACGTTCCGTGTCCGTCTTTGAGGCTGTTTGCATAGCCGCCCTCGTAGCGGTCGCCGTTCTTATAGAAGAATGTACCCTGACCGTGCTTCAGGTTGCCTTTCCATTCACCGTCATAGACATCACCGTTCAGGTAGCGGAAGACGCCCTTGCCGCACCGCATATCGTCTTCATATTCACCGTCGTAGGACCTTCCGTCCGCGTAGGTGAAAACGCCTTTGCCGTGCTTTGCGCCCTCTTTATAGCCGCCCTCATAGCGGTCACCGTTCGAGTAGGTGAAGACGCCCTTGCCGTGCATTTTACCCGAGAAGTCAAGCTCCCCCTCATAAACGCCGTTATCAAATTTGAGCGTCCTTGAGGAGTCTGGGTCAGGAGGCGGAGTCCCGCTTATAAGCTTTTCCATAAGTATCTCGTCATGCTTATAGAAGCGCTTGTAGACGCACCCGTCGCGCTTGGTAAGCTCAGCATAGCCCTCCAGCATACCGTCGCGCCATTCGCCCTTGATAACGTCGCCGTTCTCAAAGGTAAAAACGCCCTTGCTGTTGTATTTTCCGCGCTTCCAGGTCCCGACGAACTTTGGAGTGCCGTTGACATAATACTCTATGCCTTCGCCCGATTTCCATCCGTTCTCCCATTCGCCGTCATATTCGAGACCGCCGTTCTGGTTGAAGGACTTTCCTTTACCGTGGTACTTGTCGTCCTTGAATTCGCCTGCATAGAACAGGGATTTGCTGGTCTCTTCGCCGTCACCGCGCATCAGATCATAGTACCCCTTGGCGTACTTCTTGCCGAATCCGCAAAGCTTGCCGTCCTTCCATTCGCCGTCGAACTCTATCTCGAGTTCATTGATAAACACACCATGCCCCTCGGGGAGCCTTGACGGACCTACATGGCCTGAATATACACCTGTACCGAGGGTCTTGCTCGTATAACTGATACTGTTAGCTATACCGTGACTTATCTTTAAAAAGTCTAACATTCCCATATTTTCTTCTCCTTGATGCTTCAGATCTTTGCGGAGAATCTGACGAATTTATAATAAGCCGGGCTGAACCCGTATAATAGTTATCTGATTTATTGTAACATATTACAACCACAAAGTCAACAATTATCAATAAAGCTTGGAAATAAACTTTCAGTATTACAGCTCAGCCTGGAAGATGATGTTACTTCGTTCGTATTCTACAGGCAAAGCTTTCGAATTAATAAAAAACACATTCTTTTACAGGAGGGTTCATGTTATAGCTGTTGACTTATTTGGCAGAATCTGCTATAATATAGTCAACAGTTCGCGAAAAACAGGTGATTTTGTATTATCACATTCTTTTTCTACAAGCTGTTGATTTTCCGTAACGGAAGGAGTGTTTTATATGGAATCACCGAACAGCAAACTACTGACACCTAAGAACAACAAGCTCACTCTATTCAAAAGATCTGTGGCAGTATGCACCTCTGCGGCTATAGCAGCAGTATTTCTCCAGTCCCTGCCGCCGAAAATGCGCTCTTTCGCCGAGGCTGTGACCGGAGAGACGGCCAGCGGCTTCACTTACTCTATCGAAGGCGAAATTGTCACCATTACCGGCTGGACCGGCGACAAGGAGACAGTCAAATCGCTGACTATCCCCGATAGAGTAGACGGACAGGCTGTTACCGCTATCGGCAGCGGCGCATTTGAAGATTACACCGCACTCACAAGCGTCTCCATACCTGACACTGTGACCGAGCTCGGCTGGGGCGCATTCGACTCTTCGGGTCTCACGTCTGTCACGCTTCCTGCCGGTATCAAGAAGCTGAGCTACCGCGTATTCAGGGACTGCAAGGATCTGAAGGAGCTCACCCTTCCAAAGGATTTCCCGAAGGACGGCATGAGCTGCTCTAGTTTCTATGGCATGGGTACTATCACATCGCTTTCAAACTCGTGCATAGAAACTATCATCTTCGAGGACGGCTTGGAAGAGATACCTGATTACTGTGCTTATTCTGCTCCTGCACTGAATAAACTCGTTATTCCCGATTCTGTGACGACTATTGGTTCGTATGCGTTTTATGACTGCAACAGCCTTGTCAGCCTTGGTCTTCCTTCAAACATAAAGCTCATAGAAAGCCACGCCTTTGACGGCTGCGACGGACTTGAAAAGGTCAACCTGCCAGAGGGTGTCGAGAAAATAGAACACGACGCATTCGGTTATTGCGACAAACTTACCACGGTCGTGTTACCGTCAACTCTGAAGGAACTCGGAAATGCCACGTTTATCGACGACACTGCGCTGACTTCCGTTACTCTCCCTGAAGGACTGGAAAAAATAGGGATGAAAGCGTTCGATGGATGCACGAGCCTGAAGGAGATAACTATCCCTTCAACAGTGACTGAGGCGAACAGCGCACTCGAAAGGTCATATATCGAGACCGTCCACCTGACTGACGGCATGGAAAAGATACCGGATCAGCTGTGCGCCGGCACAGAGTACGTATCCAAGATAGATATCCCCGATTCCGTAACATCTCTCGGATCAAGGCTTTTTGTCAACGCAAAGGGCATCAAGGAATTCACTGTTCCTGCACAGATAACTGAGGGAAAGGACATCTTCAACGGCTCCTCTCTTGAATCTGTGAGCTTTGAAGCCGGTCTGACAAAGATACCGCATGACTTTTTCTATTACGCTGACAGCCTTGTCGACATCAACTGGACGAGCGACATCACTGAGATAGAATACAGAGCCTTCAACAGCTGCAAGGCTCTTGAGACCGCAGATATACCGAACACTGTCAAAGCTATCGGAGACTCCGCGTTCTCATACTGCGATTCCCTCAAAAGCATACATATCCCCGAGAATGGCTGCAAGATAGGCGCATATATCTTCTCCGGATGCAACAGCCTTGAGAAAGCATATGTCCCTGCAGGTCTCTACGGAGAGGGCAGCGAGGCTACCTACTACCTGCTGTATAATTGTGCAAGCTTGAGAAGCGTCACCTTCGGTGAGGGCGTCACCAAGATACCGGAAGCCTGCTGCCGCGCCTGTGAAGCTCTCACATATGTGAGCCTCCCTGAGGGTCTCGAGGAGATAGGCTATCAAGCATTCAAAAACTGTAAGTCACTCGGCTCTGTCACTATCCCGGATTCTGTTACACTTATAAGACGTGAGGCGTTCGAGTTCTGCGAGAGCTTGAATGAGGTCAAGCTACCGGCTGCACTCACAGAGGTAGGGTCGTATGCATTCCACGATTGTTCATCGCTCCGTGAGCTTTCTTTCCCGAAAACGCTC
>JAGCHA010000063.1 GCA_017649325.1 Ruminococcus sp. | reverse complement strand
GCAAGGTAGTCCTCGTCCGCGCGGCAGCCCGTCAGCACGTAGTTCTTCGCAATGCCATTCATTCCGCCTGCGATGAAGTCAACAAGATAGACGCGGCTGTCTCCCGTGACGTCGCGGAAAAAGTGCTCGCAGCCCATAAATGAACTGTACTGCGCATCGTACAGAAAGTGCATCATGCCGTTCCTGACAAGGAGCTCGAGCAGGTGGCGGTGCTCAACAATAAAGGCGCTGTAGTGTCTGCAAAAGAGAGTGAAGCTCGCCGAGCGGCAGCCACGGTCGTTGTCTTCGGGGATGTAGCAGCACGAATTCTGTATAGTATACGCGATGACGTTTTCCTTCGAGCCAAACAGCGAGTAGAACGTCTGACGCGAGACATCTGCCTCCTTGCATAGGTCGCTGACCGATATCTCGGCAAATGGAGTGTTTTCAAGGAGCCGCAGCATAGCATCTCCTATAAGTTTCTGAGAGAACAGGGCTGTTTTGTTGGTGCCTTTGTACATTGACAAAACCCTTTCGTATGTAAAAGTTTAAAATTGTCCTTGACAAATGTCAGACTTCATGTTATTATTATAACAACAACTTTGACAAATGTCAAGTTGTGCTAAGATCATATGGAGGTTCAAAAATGGCAGAACAGGTTACAAAGGATACTAAAATAGGCGAGCTTCTCAGAATAGACGCGGACGTTGCTCCCATTCTTCTGAGCATCGGTATGCACTGTCTCGGATGTCCCGCTTCTCAGAACGAGACTATCGAGGAAGCAGCAGCTGTACACGGCGTAAACGCAGACGAGCTCGTGGCTGCTCTCAACGAGAAGATAAACGCATAATTATCCAGTAAAAGTATTCCCTTTAAACATTGTGTTCACCGGGAAGTATCTTGGATAATTGCAGAGGAGGACTCCTTGAAAAAGAGTCCTCCTCATTCTTTTTATATAACTATATGCTATCAGCCGATAACTTCTTTTCTGAGGGCTGCAAGGTCGAATGTATCAATACGTCCGTCCTTTACCATATCGGCATTTACTATATTGACCTTCTGACCGAGAACGTACTTATTCAGAGTCGTAAGGTCTGCAACGCCGATTTTGCCGTCGTTGTTATAGTCACCGCGGAGTATGGACACTTCGCCGCTGTAGACCGCCTTGATAGTAACATCTCCCGCAGCCTTGAAGCTTATCGTCTGAGAGGTCTTGCTGCCAGAGGTAAGCTCTGCACCAGTTATCTCCCAGTGGTCGAACTCAGCTCCCTCGAGAGGCTCTGCCGTCGCGGTCATATCGTAGTCGGAGTGGTACTTGCCCGTCCAGCTCTGCTCGTTGAGAGTGAGCGTATTGAGCTTTACCTTACCCTTGGAAGCGTTGTTCTGAACCGTAACATTGCTGAGCTCACCCGTAAGTGAAGCCGCCTGCTTGAGGGTTCTTACCGCATTATCAAATCTGCTTTTGTAGAATGAAGCAACGGTGTTTGCCTCCTGCTGGAACTTGCCAGCGCCCTGCGTTGTGAACGAGAAGCGCTTGTAAGTATCAGCAACAGCATCGGAGAACTTGGTGAACTTGTTTACCTCAGCAGTGGTCTTTTCGGTGTCGAAGTTGTAGTTGGCGATATCCATAAAGGTACGCGAGAAGTCAGTCGCGAAGTCCTTGTCGCTCATCAGCTTGGTGAACGCCTTGCTGAGAGTGTCGGTGTTCTGTCTGATGCGGCTGAAACTGTCAGCGTTTGCCGAATTCTGCTGAGAGCCGTACATACCCTGACCGAGCTCGGTATCAAAGAGGAACATACGCCACTTGCCGTCGCTGTAAGGATTCTCGGGGTCAACGAAGTTGGAGCGCCATACAGCCACGTTATTCTGCGGCCAGTCAGAGTTTGCAATGTATATTTCAGAAGCAAAATAATCCATAAAGCTCTGAACATCGACCTTCTCGGCAAACTGCTTATAGCTCATGCTGCCGTTTGCAACAGCGTTGAGGAGCTGATCCCAGTCTTCAAGATCCTGGTCTGTACCCTCTTCGAGCTCGTTGTTCTTGATGATAGCAACGTCGTCCTTGTCAATGCCGTAGTGCGACTTGATAAAATCGTCGCTGACCTTCTCTGTTATCTGATAGATACCCCAGAATTCGCCGTCGATGAAGAGTATGCACTCACTCATTGCCTGAGTAGCCATGTTCCTGTCGGCAACAAGCTGCTGATTTACGCTGTCGCGGAAGTAAAATCCTCCTACGTCATTGCCGCCGTTTCTGATGACGATATTCTCGAATTTCTTGATTGTCTTACCGTTCTTAGCCTTTGTAGCTGTACCGTCGAAGAAATCGTACTCGAGCTCCGACTTGCCGTAATCCTTGCGGGCATAGATAGTGAAGCTCTTCTGTACGGAGTTGCGGCTCGCGGCACCCTTGATGCGTATGCCGACATCCTGCTTGACTACGGACTCGCCGCTGTCGAACATCTCAAAGCTCGCAACACGCTCCCACTCTCTGCCCTTCTGGTTGTAGTTGGCGGGTATCTCCCACGGGTTCATCATATTGAAGCCCCAGCCGCCGCCGCCCCAGCCGGGGATCTGCCAGCCCTGTCCGGGACCCTGACCGGGACCTCCGGGCTGACCGGGCTGCTGCTGTTGCTGTTCCTTCTGATAGTCGTCGTAGGTCTTGCCTCTGACGTAGATGCCCTGTTCGTAGCCGAAGAGGTTATCCGGGTCCGTTACAAGTGATACGACCTTCATATTCTTATAATATCCCGAGGCAGTCTTGCCGACGAAATATGTCTTTGTTACAGGTGCGCTGACACGTCCGGACGAATCAACCGCTACCGCACGTACAACTGCTGCCTTGTCGATAAGCTCGCGCGGAGCAGTTGCACCGCTCGCGCTGATGTCCGTATTCATGCTGAGACGGTTCTCAGTATCGCTCATGTCCTTTATCTCTATCGGACCTGTATATTTGGTCGATTCCGTAGTCGGGTCGCTGCCGTCAGTGGTGTAGTAGACCGTCGTTCCTTCGGGAGCTGTGATAGTCAGCGAGAAGCCGCTGTCAAAGAAGCCGCTCTCCTTTGAGAATTCGGGAAGTCTTACCGCATTTGAACCTTCGGGAGCGGAATTAGCCTTTCCGGGAGTGCATCCGAGCACGTAATACTCGCCGCTGCCATCGGGGTACTGGCCGTATGAAGTATCGGTCGCAAGAGCGTCAAAAGTGAGCGTATCCACCGCTGCACCCGAGGCATCGCTGAGGATGAGAGTCTCACCGCTTGCAGACATACCGAACGGAGCTATCTTGCTGTCAGTGAGAGCGGCGTTGCTGTCGCAGTAAACTACGATACTGCCCTTGGCGGGAATAACGCTTCCCGACGGGAACTTGTACCTGAACGGCTCATTTTCCTTGTCGGAAAGACCGTAGCCGCTTATGTCGACGGACGAGCCTGAGCTGTTATATATCTCTGCCCAGTCGTAGAACTGCCCGTCGGGAGCGGGATTTTTTGTGTTTTTTGTGCAGACCTCGTTGATGGTCACTGCACCTGCTGCGTCGGCGGGTACTATGGGTGCTGTGCCTATCAGCCCCATTACCGCTGACAGGCTGACAATGCCTGCCGCAGCACGCTTGAAGAATCGGTTTTTCATTAAAAAAGTCCTCCTTTTCATTTTTACCCATTCTGCTGACAAAGCGAAAACAGGCATAAAGGTGTAACTTTCCCCTTCATGTTTTTCTATTTCCCCTTCACTCTTTCTATATAGTAAAATCATAACACAAAACGTACAAATTGTCAATATTATTGGTACAATTCCGCAATAATTGGCATAAAAAAATGCTCCCTATGATAAATGGGAGCATATCTCATACATTTATTCATTTCCATCACGGAGCTTTTTCGCTCTGATGATGCTGAACACTATCATCGCTGCACTTATCACTGCGGCAGCGATCCACACTAAAACGTCTTCACATATTATCGCCCCGAGTCCTGCCATCGGGCTCCACAGCAGGATAACAACGGGTATGAACCAGTCAGCAAGAAGCGAGAAGTATGCGACGACTGCTCCGAAAACGGAAACTATGAGCATCAGCGAGAAAACGACCGCTCCGACTGCCGGTCTCCTTCCCTTTGCTATGTACCAGCCCCACACTCCGAGATACAGCAGCGTGACCGCGAGAAATACCAATTTCAGCCACGAATCCTGCATCTTCCAGAGGAGGAAGATGAAATTCACCGCTGCCGCAGCGGCGTGCGCGATAACGAGACCCAGAACTGTCCAAAGCTTATCTTTCATAAGAACACCGCCTTTCCTTATAATTCTTTCTGTCATTCTCATTATAGATGTGATGCTCCATTCGGTCAAGATGATATATGTCACAGCTGATGTTACATATGTCACTGCTTTTTATCAGACTTGATATTATTTTCTGATTTTTAACACTATTTCTACACTTTTGCATAAAAGTATTGCTTTTTCGTGCGAAATATGGTATCATCTGTTCATAAGCTGCGCTCAGGCGCATTAACGAGGTGAACGAAAAATGAAGATTCTTTTGATAGGCGGTACGGGTACTATCAGCATGGCTATCACGCGCCTGCTCGCCGAAAAAGGCGAGGACGTGTACCTGCTCAACCGCGGAAACAGAAACAGTGAGCTTCCCGAGGGTGTCAAGCTCATCAGCTGTGACATCAGCGACGAAAAAAAGACCGCTGAGGCTCTCGGTGATCTGACCTTCGACTGCGTGGGTGAGTTCATCGGCTTCGTACCCGAGCAGGTCGAGCGCGACTTCCGCCTGTTCAGCGGCAGGACAAAGCAGTACATCTATATCAGCTCCGCGTCGGCGTACCAGAAGCCGCTGTCCGACTACAGGATAACCGAGAGCACCCCGCTCGCTAACCCGTACTGGCAGTACTCCCGCGACAAGATTGCCTGCGAGGAGTTCCTAATGAAGCAGTACCGCGAGAACGGCTTCCCTGTGACTATCGTCCGCCCGAGCCACACCTATGACGAGCGCTCGGTGCCGCTCGGTGTCCACGGCGACAACGGAAGCTGGCAGGTGCTCAGGCGAATGCTTGACGGCAAGCCTGTCATCATTCACGGCGACGGCTCGTCGCTGTGGACAATCACCCACAACAGCGACTTCGCAAAAGGCTACGTAGGGCTCATAGGCAATATCCACGCGATAGGTCAGGCTTTCCACATAACCTCAGATGAGAGCGTTACGTGGGACCAGATATACTCCATTATTGCGGATGCGCTCGGCGTGGAGCTCAACGCGCGGCATATCCCGTCGGAATTTCTCAACGCCATAGGTCCGTATGATTTCGAGGGCACGCTCATCGGCGACAAGGCGAATACGGTCGTGTTCGACAACTCGAAGCTGAGACGCGCAGTTCCCGATTTCACGGCGACTGTCCGCGCTGACCAAGGGATACGCAGGACGGTTGAGTACGTCCTCGCACACGAGGACTGCCAGAAGGCTGACCCCGATTTTGACAGCTGGTGCGACAAGGTGATAGCGGCATACGACAGACTAACAAATGAACTAAAGGAGAAATAACTATGGAAAATTTTCAGTTTTACAGCCCCACCGAATTCGTTTTCGGCAGGGATACAGAGGACAAGGCAGGCGAGCTCGTAAAGAAGCACGGCGGCTCGAAGGTGCTCATACATTTCGGCGGCGGCTCGGCTGAGAGGAGCGGTCTGCTCGGACGCGTACGTGCTTCGCTTGAAAAGGCTGGAGTGAGCTTCATCGAGCTCGGCGGCGTAAAGCCCAATCCGCGCGATACCCTCGTGTACGAGGGCATTGAGCTCTGCCGAAAAGAGGGCATCGACTTCATTCTCTCCGTCGGCGGCGGCTCGACCATAGATTCCTCCAAGGCAATTGCTCTCGGAGTCCCTTATGACGGCGATTTCTGGGACTTCTACAGCGGTGCTGCCCGTCCAAATGCGGCTCTCCCAGTGGGTACTGTACTGACCATTGCCGCCGCAGGAAGCGAAGGCTCGGGCGACTCCGTAATTACAAAAGAGGATGGCGGACTCAAACGCGGCACCGGCTCTGACCTTATCCGTCCGCGCTTCTCAATCCTCGACCCGCAGCTCACCTGCACGCTCCCCGCGTATCAGACAGCCTGCGGTGCTACCGACATTATGGCGCACGTTTTTGAGCGCTACTTCACGAACACAACAGAGGTCGAGGTCACTGACCGTCTCTGCGAGGCTGTACTCCTCACAATGGTGAAGGAGACACCCCGCGTCATCGCCGACCCCAATAACTACGACGCCCGCGCCAACATTATGTGGGCGGGAACTGTCGCTCACACCAACATCGTCGGTGTCGGCAGAGAGCAGGACTGGAACAGCCATGGCATCGAGCATGAGCTCTCGGCGCTGTACGACTGCGCTCACGGAGCGGGTCTCGCTGTGATAATGCCCGCGTGGATGGAGTTCGTCTACAAGCATAATCCGCTCCGCTTTGCACAGGCTGCTACGAGGATATGGGGCTGTCAGATGGACTTCGAGAATCCCGAGGTTACGGCTCTTGAAGGTATAAAGCGGTTCAGGAGCTTCCTGCACAGCATCGGTATGCCTATAAATTTTGCGGAACTCGGTGCGCGCGAGGATGACATACCTGCACTCGTTGAGAAGTTCGGTATCGGCAACGGCAGAACAGGCGGTTTCGTTCACCTGTCAGCCGATGACATCGCGGAAATATATCGCATTGCGGCAAAAGCTGAGCTGTAATTTCCGCTCGGAAACACAGGTTAGGTAAAATGGGAACGGCTTACAGAATGAAATATCTGCACCCTGTTGACGAAAAACCGACAATAGAAATGATACCGTACTCTCCCGAATACCGCGAGGAATACAAACGTGTATACAACGAGTGCTACCGCGAGATGAGGGAAGCACTGGATATCAAGCCATACGACTTCATTCAGGATGACTCATTTTTCGAGTCGGGAATGGAAAACGTATACCTTCTCACGGACAACGGCGCACTCATTGGGAGCGTTGCCATAATAAGCGGCGAGATAGACGACCTCATAGTCTCCCGCGAATATCAGCGGCACGGATTCGGCAGACAGATACTCCTGTGGGCGTTGGAACACATACGCTCCGAAAATGTGACACTCCACGTTGCCGAATGGAACAAAAAAGCCGTCAGCCTTTACAAAAAGACAGGCTTTGAGATTGTTGACACTATCGAATTCTGAAATGAAAGACAAAGGGACGTTCAGTGAACGTCCCTTTTGTTTTTACTCATCATCTGTCTCGTCAGCCTCGGGTACCTCCTCGAAGGAAACGTCCTCCGCAGTCGCCTCAGCCTCGGGAGCTTTATTCTCTGTCGCGGGCGAGCTTAGATCTCTGCCGCCGAGAAAACTCGAAAGTATGCCTCTGATGTCCACGCCTGTCGCCTCGGAAAGACCGTCGGTAACTTTCGTGGTGGAGCTTATTATGTCGCCGACCATTCTGCTTGAATTACCGTCGCCGTACATGGTGATGCGGTCAACATTTTCAAGAGGAGCGGCAGCATTCTTTACTACCTCGGGCAGAGCTTTGAAGTACATTTCAAGCACGGCTGCCTCGCCGTACTTCTTCATAGCCTCAGCCTTGGCGTTGATGCCTTCAGCCTCTGCAAGGCCCTTTGCGCGGATAGCGTCCGCCTCTGCCTTACCTACGGCTGCGATACCCTCAGCCTCCTGCATACGGGCGATCTTCGCAGCCTCTGCCTCAGCCTTCTGAGCCTCAGCCTCCTGCTCCCTCTGGAAACGGTCAGCCTCTGCCTCTTTTTTGAGCTGATACAGCTTCGCGTCGGCTTCCTGCTGAGCCTTGTAGCGGTCAGCCTCTGCCTTCTTCTTTATCTCTGCGTCGAGTGCCTTTTCCTTGACCTCGGCCTCCTTCGCCTTGAGCTCTACGTCCTTCTCGGAAGCTGCGATGTTGGCATTAGCCTTTGAGACCTCAATGGTCTTTCTCTGCTCTTCCTTCTGGATCTCGTAAGCGGCGTCGGCAATTGCGAGCTGAGTATCAGCCTCGCGCTTCAGCTCCGCCTGACGTATCGCCAGCTCGTTGTTCTTCTGAGCTATCTCAGTCTCAGCGAGCACCTTCGCGTCGTTGGCTTCCTTCTTTGCCTGAGCCTTTGCGATCTCAATTTCCTTCTCGGATTCAGCCCTCGCAATGGCTGCCTTTTTCTGAATTTTGGTTGTGTTGTCGATACCGAGATTCTCTATGAGATTCTGGTCGTCAGTGAAGTTCTGAACGTTGAACGAAACTATCTCAAGTCCCATTCTGTTGAGGTCGGGAGCCGCGTTTTCCTGTACCTTCTCAGCGAAAGCCTTGCGGTCATTGACCATAGCCTCGAGAGTCATCTGTCCGACGATCTCACGCATATTGCCTTCGAGGACTTCGCGCGCAACCTTTGCAACGTAAGTGGTGTCCTTGTTAAGGAAGTTCTCAGCACCAAGCTTGATGAGAGCGGGGTCGCTGCTGACCTTCACGTTTACGTTCGCGTCAACGTTAATATTGATGTAATCGGCTGTAGGAACTGCGCTCGACGTCTTTACGTCTACAGCTATGAGCTGTAATTTGAGCTTATCCACGCGCTCGAAGAACGGTATGCGGATACTCGCCTTGCCGATAATTATCTTTCGTCTCAGACCCGAGATTATGTAGGCTGTGTCCGGGGGAGCTTTGATGTATCCCATGGCGATGATGATCGCGAAGAGTGCGATAACCGCTCCGGCTGCTATTGCGATGATGAGTTCGATGGGGAGATCCTGTAACATAATATACCTCCTTTAGTAGTATGTCAGGTCGTTTTGTGATGTACATCGTCTGTGTACATTCTGCATTATACACTATCTGCGAATACTTGTCAATCCCCCTCGAAACGCCGATATATGTGGAAATACTACTGTTCCAGATAAAGAAATATATAACTTTTTTTGCAAAATATGAGTTCGTATGAACCTATACTAAGTTCAGGCAATTACTATTCACCCGCAGAGTCGTTTTGCCATATAAAAAAATCTATGTCATTATTCCGACAAAATATGCGCCCGAATCATGTTATAATAGTTTGCAATTATGATTCGGAGTGTGATTTATATGAAAAAACTATCGGACACTATGCGCCTCCCCGCAGTCAGGACTGCCGCCTCACTTCTGCTCTCATTCGCGGGAGGCTTCATCTTCTCGGGGACTGCTCTCGCTGGGGCAGCCTCATTCGCGGAAATCTCCCTCGCGGGAGCACTCGGGCTCCCGCATGCCTCGGCAGCTCTCGCAGGAGCTATAGTACGCGGTGTTTCGACGGATTCCGTGGGCAAAAGCATAGTAAAAACTGCAGCTATGGCATTTATCGTGATAGCCAAACTCTTCTCGGGCACACAGAGTTCCCCCCTGCGCTGCGGCATCATTACTGCGGTATGCGTGATGCTCTCGGGGATGTCGGTCTCCGCTCTCATCGGAGAGCTCCCGCAGAAGCTCATTTTCTACGGCTTCTTTGCCGCCGCTGCCGGGTTCGTCTCTTACTGCGGAGCTGAGCTGCTGAGCAGTCTCGGGCACGATAAAGTCATATCATTATCGGGAGTTTCAGGCGGGTGTTATGCCGTGATATATATAGTCTACACAGCATCGCTGTATTCACTCGGTCTGCCCGCTGTGAATGCGGGAGCTGTGCTCGGTATTGCAGTAACAGTTCTCGCCGCCTATACATACGGCAGCGCAGGCGGCACTATATGCGGAGCTATTACCGCATTTGCGGCTGCACTTGTCTCTCCGCGCGAGTGCATAGCCGCCGCTGTATTCCCCGCCGCAGGTCTGTTCGCAGGTCACGTCAGAAAGGGAAAGCCGCTCATTACGGCGTTTATTTTCGCTGCTCTTTGCTACTCCCTGAGCGTTCTCACAGGCGCTCCACGCGACGGCTCGGATATCACTCTCAGCGTACTAATCGGAACAGGGATATTCGTCGCTGCTGCGCCCTATTTTTCGGATAAATGGCTCTCGACAGAGCCGACGTCCGACCAAGGCACTATCGCCTCGGATAACTGCCGAATCGCCTTCCTCTCGGACGTTATCGACGCTGTCCGCTGCGATGCGGTGAAGCTCTCTGCGGCTCTGAGCGCGGCTGAAGCCGACTGCCGCCCAGACTCGCCCGAGGTCTGCACGAGCTGCTCACGCGGGAGCTCCTGCCGCCGATTTGACATAGAAGCCGCCGACGAGTTAGCCCCTGATATACCGCAAACCTGCGTCCGCAAACGCGAGCTTGCAGAGGAGCTTGAGCAGCTCCGCGATATGCGTATCGCCGACCGCCTGCTCCGCCTTCGCCGCTCCCGCGACCGAAGTCTTCTCAGCGAGCAGATGAAGCTGACGGGTGAGATACTCCGCTCCGCAGCCGCTGAGCACAGTCTCCGCCCTTCGGGACGTACTGCCGCAAAGATAATAGAACAGCTCTCCGCACACGGAGTCGCCCCGCTGCGTGCTTCGGCGTGCTTTAACGCCGTGAACAGGCTCACAGTCGAGCTCTACTACAGCACCGAGAATGTCGGACTGAGCAGCTCCCGCATTCGCGACCTCATTGCCGACGGTCTCGGTCTCGAACTCACTGCCGCTGCCCCTGTGTGCTCCGCAGACGAGCTCCGCCTCTGCTTCTACGAAAAGCCCGAATACACAGTCGAGGTCTACTCGGCGTCTGTCTGTGCGGAGGGGACTGAGGTGAGCGGCGACAGCTCATCCGTATTCACCGATGGCGGCGGGATATGCTATATTACGCTCTCCGACGGCATGGGCACAGGAAAGAGCGCCGCTGTCGACTCGCATATGGTGACAGCACTCTTCCGCCGTCTCGTCTGCGGAGGTATGGACTGCGTCACTGCCGTAAAAATGGTCAACTCGGTAATGGTCGGAAAGTCGCGCGATGAATCTTTCGCGACCTTTGACGCCCTCCGCTTCGACCCCGATACCCACACGCTGACGATAATGAAATCAGGGGCTGCACCTACGCTCATAAAGCACGGAAACGACGTGATAAAGGTTTCTGCACCGACATTTCCCGTCGGGATAATCGAGGCAGCAGAAGTCTACACCGCCGAACATGAAACTGAAGAGGGAGATATGGTCATAGCCTTCTCGGACGGCATAAGCGAGAACGAGTTCCCGTTTATCCGAGAGCTGCTTTCGGGTAACGGCAACATCAAGGACATAGTCCGCGAAACAGCAGTGAAAGCTGCGGCGTTTGCGAGAACTTCACATACGGACGACGTTACAGTAATTGGGGTAAAAATTTTAAGAAATAAACAATATATATAAATTTTTGATAGAGATATACCCCGTGTGTGCAAATTCACAACGAAATACTTCTCAGCAGCTGATTCTGTGTGTCAAAGCGCACAAAAGAATAGTGGAAAATTTATCGTATTAACTGAAATTTTATGCTGATTTACAAAAATGCTTGAATAATTACGCCGATTCTGATAAAATGTATATTAGCAAAGGAGGCTGAATTATGTCTGTTAATAACAATAATCCCAACGATTTTCCGCTCTATCTGTTCTATCAGGGCAAAAACTGCGAAGCCTGGAAGTTTTTCGGCGTTCACAGCAGAAAAAAAGGCAGAGGCAAATCCTATACGTTCAGAGTTTGGGCTCCTAATGCTGTAAGCGTTTCTGTTGTCGGCGATTTCAACGGCTGGGACAGAGCCAAGAATCCCTGCAAGCTCATTGCGGACGGAATCTGGGAGACAGAGATATCCAAGCTCAAACAGTTCGATACTTACAAGTACAGCATAGAGACCAAAGACGGCAGAACTATCCTCAAGGCTGACCCGTATGCAGCTCACTTCGAGACCCGCCCCGGGACTGCCTCCAAAATATACGAGAGCACCTTCGAGTGGAAGGACAGCGACTGGTACGCCAGAAAAGCTTCCACCAGCATATACAAAAGCCCCGTCAACGTCTACGAGGTTCATCTCAGCTCGTGGAAGAACTACGGCGGCGATGTCTACATGAACTATACCGACTTCGCGAAGGAGATAATCCCCTACCTCAGGAAGATGTCATATACCCACGTCGAGTTCATGCCCCTCACCGAGTATCCCTACGACGGATCGTGGGGCTATCAGGTAACAGGATACTTCGCTCCTACTTCACGCTACGGAACTCCCGACGATTTCCGCGCGATGATAGAGGCGTTCCACGACGCAGGTATTGGCGTTATCCTCGACTGGGTACCCGCTCACTTTCCGAAGGATGAAGCGGGTCTGTACGAGTTTGACGGCACCTGCTGCTACGAGTACACCGACGACCGCAAGAAGGAGCACAAGGCCTGGGGCACGCGAGTTTTCGACTACGGCAAGGCTGAGGTATGCTCGTTCCTGATATCAAGCGCGAACTACTGGTTCGACGAGTTCCATATCGACGGTCTGCGCGTGGATGCAGTAGCTTCGATGCTCTACCTCGACTACGACCGACGCGACGGTGAATGGGCTGCCAATATCAACGGCGGCAATGAGAACCTCGAGGCTGTTGCCTTCCTGAAGCGCCTGAACGAGGCCGTCTTCTCAAAGCACCCCGATGCTCTGATGATAGCCGAAGAATCGACCGCATGGCCTCTCGTTACAAAGCCTACCGATATCGGCGGTCTCGGCTTCAACTTCAAGTGGAACATGGGCTGGATGAACGATATGCTAAGCTATATGAGCCTCGACCCGATATACCGCTCGTTCAACCACGACAAACTCACATTCTCGTTCTTCTATGCTTTCTCCGAGAACTATATCCTGCCTATCTCGCATGATGAGGTGGTATACGGAAAGTGCTCGATGATAAATAAGATGCCCGGCGAGTACGAGCAGAAATTCGCGTCGTACCGCGCTTTTCTTGCTTATATGATGGCTCACCCGGGCAAGAAGCTCCTCTTCATGGGACAGGAATTCGGTCAGATGAACGAATGGAACTACAAGGGTCAGCTTGACTGGAGCCTTCTCGACTTTGACGCTCACCGCAGCCTGCTCAAATTCAACGAGAAGCTCAACAAATTCTACGCCGAGAACGCTCCACTGTGGCAGAACGACGACTCGTGGGGCGGGTTCAGCTGGATATCCAACGACGACTACAAACAAAGCGTTATCGCGTTCAGACGTATCGACGACAACGGCGAGGAGATAATAGCTGTATGCAACTTCGTTCCCGTTGAGCGCCGCGATTACCGCATAGGCGTTCCCGCTAAGGGCACATACAAGGTCGTGTTCAACTCGGATGCTCCCGAATTCGGCGGCGCGGGACTCTCGGAGAAGTCCTACAAGTCCGAGGCGGTAGGTATGCACGGTTTCGATGACAGCATATCGCTCACGCTCGCTCCCCTGTCGGTTATGTACCTCAAGGCTGCTCCCGCAAGGAAGAGGGCTGAGAAGTCATCGACAGCAGCAAAGAAAACAAAAGCTCCTGCAAAGAGGAAGAAGACCTCAGCAGCAGACAAATAATACAGACACTGGAGGAATATTATGTACACTAAGAAAAAAGTCGTAGCAATGCTGCTTGCAGGCGGTCAGGGAAGCAGACTATATGCGCTGACCAAGAACGTTGCAAAGCCCGCAGTTCCCTACGGCGGAAAATACCGCCTGATAGACTTCCCGCTTTCCAACTGCACCAACTCGGGTATTGATACAGTCGGCGTACTCACGCAGTACCAGCCCCTCGTGCTCAATGAGTACATCGGCAACGGTCAGCCGTGGGACCTCGACAAGCTCAACGGAGGCGTACACGTTCTCCCGCCGTATGAGACTCAGGCAGGTGCTTCATGGTACGAGGGCACAGCTAATGCTATCTACCAGAATATGCGCTTCATCGAGAGGTATGACCCCGAGTATGTAGTTGTCCTCGGAGGCGACCACATCTACAAAATGGATTACTCGAAAATGGTGGACTTCCATATCGCCAATGAGGCTGACTGTACTATCTCCGTAATTGACGTTCCGCTCGCAGAGGCTTCACGCTTCGGAATCATGATATGCGATGAGCAGAATCAGGTCATCGACTTCGTGGAGAAGCCCAAGGAGCCCAAGTCTACGCTCGCGTCTATGGGTATCTACGTTTTCAGCTGGGACAAGTTAAAGAAGTACCTTATAGAGAACGAGGAGGACGCGAACGCAAAGCGTGAACGCGGTGAAGCATGGTCCAAGGACTTTGGCAAGGACATCATCACTTCAATGCTCCGTGACAACCAGCGACTCTTCGCATACGAGTTCGAAGGCTACTGGAAGGACGTCGGAACTCTCGATTCTCTCTGGGAAGCTAATATGGACCTCCTCAGCCCGAGCGTTCCGCTCGACCTATATGACAAGAGCTGGAAGATATACTCCCGCAGCAGCTACAGTCCGCCGCAGTATGTAGGCGATAACGCTAACATTGAAAACTCCATGATAGCAGAGGGAAGCTCCGTTGACGGCTCGGTCGACTTCTCTATCCTCTTCGCCGGCGTTACCGTTGAAGAGGGCGCTACCGTCAACTACAGCATAATCATGCCCGGTACGGTCATCAAGTCCGGCGCGGTGATAGAGTATGCAATAGTCGGAAGCGACTGCGTGATAGAAAGCAACGCTCATATAGGCAAGAGCCCCGAGCAGGTTGAAAACAGGGACGACTGGGGCATCGCAGTCGTCGGACATAACGTAACGGTATCTGACGGCAAAATCGTTGAGCCCAAGCAGATAATCGGAGAGAACATCTGATCGGAGGAATCATAATGAGCAGTGTAAATTATAATGTTTTGGGTCTTATCTTCGCGAGTATGCATGACTCCTACGTCAGTGAGCTCACGAAGCAGAGAACTATGGGTTCGATACCTTTTGGCGGACGCTATCGCCTGATAGACTTCCCGCTTTCAAATTTCGTAAATTCAGGTGTGTCTGAAGTCGGCGTCATTACAAAGTCGAACTACGGCTCGCTCCTCGACCACCTCGGTTCAGGTCGTGACTGGGATCTCTCACGTAAGAAGGGCGGTCTCCACCTTCTGCCTCCGTACAGCCAGACGGGCGGCATATATAAGGGCAGGCTCGACGCTCTCAGCAACATCTGGGGCTTCGTTGAGCACTCCAACGCAAAGTACGTTATTCTCTCGAACTGTGATGTGGTCGCGACCATCGACTTCAACCCCATTCTCAAGCAGCATAAGGAGACCGAAGCAGATATCACCCTCATCTACAGCAAGGGATTCTATGACAGTGAGAAGAACAACTGCGCTACGATACTCGAATTCAACGACGACAATACCCTCGGCGGAGTGCTCGTTGACCCGATGATATCAGGCGAGTGCAACCAGTGGCTCGATATGATGATAGTCACCAAGGACTTCCTCAAAAAGATAGTATCAGACGCCGCAAGCCGCAATCTCTACAGCTTCACGCGCGAGATACTCCAGAACAGTTCCAACAACTACCGAATTCTCGGCTACGAGCACAAAGACTTCTTCGTACGCATAGACGGCGTACAGAATTACTACCTCGCAAACAGGCTGCTTCTCCAGAAGGAGAAGAGAGATGCGCTCTTCAGGACCGGTCAGCCTGTCTACACCAAGATAGGCGACAATGCTCCCGTAAAGTACGGTCTCGAATCAAGCATAAAGGATTCACTCATTGCTGACGGCTGCGTCATCGAGGGCACAGTCGAGAACTCTATCCTCTTCCGAGGTGTCAAGGTCGGCAAGGGTGCAGTTATCAGAAATTCAGTCATCATGCAGGGCACCAAGATAGGCAGCAATTGCAGCATATCCTCCGTCATTACCGACAAGAACGTCGAGATAAGCGATGACAAGGTGCTCACGGGTTCTGAGACATACCCGCTTTATATAGGCAAAAACGGTAAGATCTAAGGATTTGGTGGTTCACGTATGAAAATACTATTTGCTGCCAGCGAGGCTGTACCGTATGCAGCCTCGGGCGGTCTCGCCGATGTTGTCGGCTCTCTCCCGAAGGCAATAAGCGCCAAGGGGCACGAATGCGCGGTGGTCATTCCGCTGTATCAGTCGATAAAGCCCGAACTCCGCGGAGATATGGAATTCGTCACCAATATCACCGTTGACGTTTCGTGGCGTAAGCAGTACTGCGGTATATACACTGCCGAGCGCGACGGAGTAACCTACTTCTTCATAGACAACGAATACTACTTCCAGAGAGTAGGGCTGTACGGCTTCTACGACGACTGCGAGCGATTCGTATTCTTCGACCGCGCCGTACTCGAAATGCTGAAATATATCAGCTTCAAGCCCGACATAATCAATTGCAACGACTGGCAGACCGCGCTGATACCCGTATACTACCAGATATACTACAAGTATCAGCAGGGCTACGACAAGATCAAGACCGTATTTACCATACACAATATTGAGTATCAGGGCAAATACGGCAAAGAGGTGCTCAGCGAGGTCATGGGTATCCCCTCATACAATACAGGGCTTCTTGAGTATGACGGCTTCATAAATATGCTCAAGGGCGCACTCGAGACCTCGGACAAGCTCATTACCGTCTCCCCAAGCTATGCGTGGGAGATACTCGACCCGTGGTACGCCCACGGACTCGACCGCATTCTCGTCACCAAGCAGTATAAGCTCCAGGGCATTATGAACGGTATCGACACCAAGCTCTACGACCCGGAGCATGACCCGTGCATTGCATGGCGCTACACGGCAGATGAGCTCTCGGGCAAGGTCAAGTGCAAGACGGAGCTCCTCAACGAGCTCGGTATGCACGATAACGGCGAACCGCTCATCGGTATCGTAACACGCTTCGTCCGCCACAAGGGCATCGATCTCATACGCTGTGTATTCGAGGAGATAGTCAAGAGCGGCGTGAAATTCGCAGTCCTCGGAAGCGGCGAGAAGATGTACGAAGACTTCTTCCTTGAAATGGCACGGCGCTATCCCGACAGAGTTTCGGTGAACGTCGGATTTATCCCCGAACTGTCCCATAAGATTTACGCTGGCGCGGATATGTTCCTCATGCCGTCTCAGAGCGAACCGTGCGGTCTGGCTCAGATGATAGCCATGCGCTACGGCACTATCCCTATCGTGCGTGAGACAGGCGGTCTGCGCGACTCCGTCCGTGACAACGGCGGCGTGAACGGCAACGGCTTCACTTTCAAGACATACAATGCGTTCGATATGCTCGATGCGGTATGGCGAGCCAAACGCGACTACTACGACTCCGACTGCTGGGAGGCTCTTGTCAAGCGGGCAATGGGCTGCGATTTCAGCTGGTCGTCATCAGCCGATACCTATATCGAGACCTTCGAGGATATGATAAAAGAGCAGTAAGTTCAGAACTTGTCTGCACAAAAAGCACTATTTTAGGCTCTCCGCAAGGGGGGTCTAATTTTTTTGCTCAGTTGTACGTACAATTCTGAATTTGTCTGAATGGTAAATTATTGACATTTGCAGTTTATGCTACAAACCATTAATTGCGGTCTGAAAACCGCTTGTTTTATGGTTCCATGCGACAAATCAGTCAGAAATTGCGATGTATTTGCTAAAAAAATGGACTTTTCAAAAATGCGTTTTTTCACAAAAAAGTGAACTTGATATTCAAAAATTACACCATTTCTTCGTTTTTTCGGTTGTCAAACACGTAAAAGATATGTACAATAATATTAATATAATATTAACATTTACAAGCGAATATCTATAGGAGGGTTAATCATGAATGTATTAAAACGTATCCTGTCGGGCGCAGTCCTCTCAGCTGTTGCCGCGACGTACGTCGGCACTGTCATGCCCCAGATAAAAAATGACGTTGTTTCTCTCGAGGCTTCTGCCGCGGGAACTGTAAACAACCCTATCATCTGGGCTGACGTCCCCGATGATGACGTCATCCGCGTGGGCGATACTTATTACATGGTAAGCACTACCATGTTCTTCAGCCCCGGCGCTCCCATTATGAAGTCCAAGGACCTCGCTAACTGGGAAATATGCAACTACGTTTTTGACACTTACGCTAACGGCGATGTCCAGAATCTCGCCAACGGCAAGCACGACTATTCTCACGGCCAGTGGGCAACCAGCCTCCGATACAACGAGAAGAAGAAAAAGTTCTACGCTTTCTTCGGAAGCTATGGCTCGGGCAAGTCGTACATCTGCTCCACTGACGATATCGAAAACGGCGATTGGTCACGAGTTGAGCTCAACGGTATGTACCACGACGCTTCCATCCTCTTCGATGACGACGGAAGGAACTACCTCGTTTCGGGTGCAGGCGGTACCTGCAGCATCAAGGAGTTCAATTCGGATATGACAGGCTGGAAGTCCGGCGGTCTCGAGAAGCAGCTCTTCAAGACAAACTTCAATAACCTCGCAGGCGAGGGCTGGCATATCCATAAGATAAACGGCTACTATTATATACTCGGTATCGCATGGCCATCAGGTCACGGCAGACTTGAGTTCTGCTACCGTTCAAAG
>JAGCHA010000062.1 GCA_017649325.1 Ruminococcus sp. | reverse complement strand
GGACTGCAAATTTTCATTTAAAACTGCTTTCTGTAGGTAACAGAAAAGCCTGTATTTCGGTGTTTTCCTCGAAATACAGGCTTTTTAATACTGGCGGACAGAGAGGGATTCGAACCCTCGATACGCTATTAACGTATACACGAGTTCCAGTCGTGCGCCTTAGACCAGCTCAGCCATCTGTCCACTATGGTGCGAGTAATGGGACTTGAACCCATACGTCTTACGACACACGCCCCTCAAACGTGCCTGTCTGCCTATTCCAGCACACTCGCAAATCACAATAAACATTATACACCGTTTCCGTTAAAAAGTCAATAGCTTTATATTAATATTTATTTTATAACAATTTCTGTATACTAATAGTATATTACTATGTGTTTTTATCAAATGGTAACAATTATTCCACCGTTATTTGCTCTATATTAGGCAAATGTTAATTTTTCAACATCTGTGCATACAATTTTTTTGCTTTTTCTCCCATATAGTTACATAATCTATCTGTAATTCTTTTAAGGAACAAAAAAGAACCAAACACAAATCATAGTTTTAATCTGTGACAACACCGCAAAAACGGGACAACTTTCACACGGATGGAACTTGCTATGCGCAATTCCATAGAGACCGCGTGGGAACGTGCGGACAGAAAAGTATCGCGCTTGTGCTCGGATACGATTAATGCTGCTTCAGCGTGCGTCCGACCAACTCCGAATTCATCGCGATGCTCGTTGACCAGATATGCCTCCGGATAAGCTCGTCATATATGGACGAGCTCCCGGCCGTGTCCTCCTGTATTCACAAAAAGCGCCTTGCTATTTTTGTGCTTTTGTGGTATCATGTTTACTGAAATGAGGTGAAACTATGAGCCGCAGTCCATTCCCCTACTCGCTCGACAACAAAAGATATCATACTTTTAACTTTCATCTTCGCTCCGCTTACGGAAAAAAGCTCTATAAAGCTGTCATCGACTGCGGCTTTTCCTGCCCCAATATCGACGGCACAAAAGGGGCGGGAGGCTGCATCTTCTGCGACGGCGGAAGCGGCTACTTCACCGACGGCAGCCTTGGGACAGACGCTCAGCTCGACAGGGAATACGAACGTATCTCCACAAAATACGGTGATGTTTCCGTCATTGTCTATTTTCAGGCTAACACCAATACCTACGCTCCAGCGGAAAGGCTGCGGGAGATATTCTTCCCCGTCCTCAGCCGACCGTACGTCAAAGGCATATCTATCGGCACGCGCGCGGACTGTCTGCCCGACGACGTAATGGAGCTTCTGTGCGAACTCAATGAGCGCACCTCTCTGACGGTAGAGCTCGGTATGCAGACCGTTCACGAGACAACTCTCGCGCTGATAAACCGCTGCTGCTCACACGAGGAATTCCTCGCAGGATACGATAAGCTAAAAAGCCGTGGTATCCGCACCTGCCTCCACATCATCAATGGACTGCCAAATGAGACAATGGAGATGATGACTGAAACCGCCCGTCAGACTGCGCTGCTCGCCCCCGATGCAGTGAAGCTGCAAATGCTGCACGTCATTCGCGGCACACGACTCGCGGAGATGTACGCTGACGGGAAAGTGCCGCTGCTCACGCGGGATGAGTACGTGGAAACGTTAGTCAGGCAGCTCGAGCTGCTGCCGCCCGAAACAGTCATCGAACGCATAACGGGTGACGGTGATAAGCGCAAGCTCGTTGCTCCCGATTGGAGCGCGGACAAGATATCTGTGCTCGGAGCGATAGATAAGCGGCTCGCGGAGCTCGATACGTGGCAGGGAAGGCTGTATAATAAGTGAAAAAAGCACCGTTTTCCGACAGATGTTATGCTGTCGCGGACGGCGCTTTTTTTCGTTTACAGCTACAACAGCTGTGCTCTCACAGCATCAGGCAAGACCCTCTTAACAATGAACGACGGCAAGTTCACGCTCAAGATCGACCTCGACAGCGATGGCAAGGCTGACGCCTGCGACGCCTCCGAAATACCGGCTTTTTACTCAAAGAACTTGACGACATGAACGCATAGCTGCCGAGTTCTTGATATACTATGTAAAATGAAGGCGTGACTTTAAAGTCACGCCCTTTGTGTTTATTTCTTTGTTATGATAGCGACCGCACAAGGGCAGTTGCCCTCTACTATGCGGTATTCGACTTCCGTCAGACCTGCTCCGCGGAAGAAGCCCTTGTATGTGTCAATGTCAAATTCGCTCTTGAACTCAAAGCCTATCATTTCAAGCAGCTTCTGAGCGGAACGAAGTGAATTGTTGCTGTCGTTTATGTATGTCGGTATGATGACCTTGCCGCCTTTTCTGCATACTCTCAGCAGCTCTGCGAGCGCGCCGTACGGGTCGTCGAGGAGGTGTATCACGTTGCCCGCTACTACCTTGTCAAAGCGCTCGTCACGGAATCGAAGATGCATTATGTCTGCTATGCCGTACTTCACATTGGCGTACTTTTTACATTTCGCATATGTCTCCCGCAGCATATTGTCAGACCTGTCAGTAACAATGAGCTGTCCGCACTTCGGGGCGATGTACTTGCTGATAGCTCCCGTACCGCAGGCACACTCAAGCACGCTGTCCTCGGAACTTATCTCCTCCGCGACTACCTTGCCTGTTCCGTTGTACACGCTGTTGTTCGAGAGTGTCTCGAATGCATCGTACAGCGGCGCTACTTTATCCCATATCATTACTGTTCCTCCTTATCTGTACTTCTTAGTGTCAAGCGCACGGATAGAATTGAGTATCAGCAGCATCGCTGTGCCCGAATCCGCAAAAACCGCCAGCCACATATTCGGGTGTCCGACAAGTCCGAGGACAAGCACTGCCGCCTTGACCGCGAGCGCAAAAATAATGTTCTCGTAGGATATGCGCAGGGTCTTGTCGGCTATCTTCTTCGCCGTCACTACTGACATTGGCTCGCTGTTCATAAATACGGCGTCCGCTGCCTCGAGGGCAAGGTCGGAGCCCGTCTGCATGGCTCCGCCGACGTCCGCGCCTGCAAGCACGGGGGCATCGTTGAGTCCGTCACCGACAAACATCACGCTGCCATGTTTCTCGCGGAGAGCTCTCAGCTCCGCAAGCTTCTCGTCAGGGAGAAGACCGCCCTTTGCTGCGTCAACTCCGAGCGCGCTGCCGACTTCCGCTGCTGTCTCGGGGACGTCGCCCGTGAACATCGCTGTCGCTATGCCCATACTTTTCAGCGCTTTTACTGCCTCCGCAGATGTGCGCTTCATCTCGTCCGAAACGAGGATAACCCCCTCGACTCTGCCGTTCACAGCCACGTATACCGATGTGCCTGCCGCTGTCTGAGGGAGAACGGTGAGTTCCGCGCCCTTTTCCTGCATGAGCTTCATATTGCCGCAGAGGACTTCCCTGCCGTCAACTTCGGCTTCGACTCCCCTGCCCGCGATATCGGACGAGCGCTCGGGCTCTGTGAGGTGTATGCCGTTTGCGCGGCAATAGCTGACAATGCTCTCGGCGACGGGGTGTGTCGATATCTGTTCACAGCTGCCGCAGAGGCGAAGGAGTTCCTCGTCACCGAGACTGCCTGCGCTCGTGATTCGCGTAACCGTGAAGCTGCCGTTCGTGAGCGTGCCCGTCTTGTCAAAGGCTATTGCCCTTACCTTGCCGAGCGCCTCTATAGAGTCTCCGCCCTTGAAGAGTATGCCAAGCTTCGACGACGCACCGATACCCGAGAAATACGCCAGCGGTACGCTCAGTACGAGGGCGCACGGGCAGCTTATTACAAGGAAGGTCAGCGCCGAATAGAGCCATTTCTGCCAGTCGCCTGTGATGAGCGAGCCGAGCAGCGCTGTCGCTGCCGCTATACCGATAACTATCGGTGTGTATACCTTCGCAAAGCGCGTGATGAAGCGGTCGAGCTTCGGCTTCGCGGATGAAGCGTCCTCCACGGCGTTCGCTATCTTTGTTATCATGGAATCGTCCGCGGCGGCTGTCGCGCGGAGGGTGAAGGTCTCCGAAATGTTGATGCAGCCCGACATTATACTGTCTCCCGCCCGGACTGTCATCGGTACAGGCTCGCCGTTCACTGCGGAGGTGTCGATGCGCGACTCGCCTGACTCGACTACTCCGTCGACTGCAATGCGCTCGCCGACTTTTATCCTCACTATGTCGCCGACCTCTATATCATCTGCGTCCACACGGACAAACTCTCCGCTTCGGAGTACGTCTGCCTCCTCCACACGGAGCTCCGTCACGTCGGTTATAGCCTTGCGGCTGCGAGCGACTGCGATGTCCTCGAAAAGCTCCCCTATGCGGAAGAAGAGTACAACTCCTACTGCCTCCGCATACTCGCCGAGTGCAAACGCTCCGAGAGTTGCTACTGTCATCAGAAAATTCTCGTTGAATATATTGCCCTTTGTAAGGCTCTTGACCGTTGCTTTGAGGACGTTTATTCCAAGCACAAGATATGCCGCCGCGTACAGGGCTGCTGCCGCGGGGAGAAACTTCGTAAGGTGGTGTACCGCTATCGCCGCCGCAAACAGTACCACTCCGACTGCGAGCGAGGCTATCTCAAGCTTGCTGTTCTCCTCATGCCCATGGTGGTGCTCGTGTGCATGGTCATGACCGCAGGCGAAGTGTTCGTCGTGGTGATGCTCGTGCTCATGGTCGTGGTCGCAGGCGCAGTGTTCGTCGTGGTGATGCTCGTGCTCATGGTCGTGACCGCAGTCACAATGCTCGTCGTGATGGTGTTCATGCTCATTGTCGTGGTCGTGCTTTTTTTTGCCCGCCGACAGCACTATCTGTACATCAGGCTCGATGGACTGCGCTATCTCGTTCATACGTGCAAGAAGTCCCTCGCTGTGCTCTCCGCTTACCTTCAGTCGTTTCAGCTGGAAGTTCAGCACCGCGGAATCAACTTCTTCAAGCTTGTTTATTGCTTCCTCTATCTTGCTGCCGCAGTGCGCACAGCCGAGGTTATGGATATCGTAAGTCTTCTCCATAGTATCACTCTCCTAACATATGAACACTTGTTCATATGTTTATTATATCATGCAAACTGCCGTTTGTCAATAGTTCCTGAGATTTTTTTGAAATAAATTTGATTTTGCGCTCGACTTAGTATATAATAAAGTAGAAATACGATTATGTTAACCGAGGTTAACAAAGATCCCGCTGTTTATGATTCTTCTGTCGCTTATGCAAACAGCTAAAAATAGAGGAATTTCAATACCGTTAGCCAAATATAACGGTTTACAAAAATTTTTTTCGTCTATTTTGCCTCCGAAATGCACTTATATATGAAAGCTTTCAATGCGCAGCCCTGTGGCTGCCGCGGACCCGTCTGCATATATAACTGATATCGGAAGGGAGTGACTGAAAATGACAGCAGGTCCCAAAACATATAATGGAGGTGAGGAAGCTATTTTGACAATTTTTTCGCACAAAAGTACTGACGACAGCTCATTGGGCGAGGTCAACCGACTCATCGTGCAGTGTTCGACTTCAAAAGAAAGCCTCGGCACCCTATATCAAATGTTCAAAGGGACTGTGTTCGCTGTGGCGTTCAGTATCACTTCCGACTACCAGCTTGCCGAGGATTGCTTGATAGAGACGTTTATCCGCCTGACGCAGGCTGACAGCTTCAACCCGAAAAGAGGCAACGGAAAAGGATATATCATCAAAACTGCGCAAAACGTTGCTCACGAGCTCCTGAGACGTCACGAAAGAGAATACAGAAACTTCTTAATTCAGGGCTACGGTGAGGCGGACAAGACTGTCGAGGACAGTATTTTCATCAATCAGCTGCTCAAGCACCTTACAAAAAAACAGAGACAGTTAGTCATCATGAAGTGCTGCGGCGATCTTTCATTCAGGGAAATTGCCGAGATCATGCATCTTCCCGAATCTACGGTAAAATCAAGGTATCAAAAGGCAATGGCTATCCTCCAGGAAAAGGCAGGTGTTAACAGTGAAAAATGAGAATATCGGAAACAGCGACCTCGAAAAGGTGCTGAAGGATAAAATGAACGAACTTTCTGATTCAGTTGACTGCTTCGATAAGATCTCCGCGCGTGCTTTTCCCGAAAAAGACCCAAATTTTTACGAAAGCGGATTCACCGTAAGCGACCTTGAGAACGTTACGGGCAGACGTGACCACGGCAGGCTCCTTCGCTGGGCTGCTCTCGCGGCAGCTGTTGTGCTGTGCATAGTTTTCATCCCGAAAACAGGCATCATTCAGCGGGTGCTCGCCAACCTCGGCGGCTCGGTAACAAAGGATTTCCAGCAGATAATTACCGAGATAAACAACGAAACTGAACTCCACGACTATCAGCTGCTCGATGTTCCGCTTGACTACTACCTCAAAAACGATGTGCTGGTAACGCCGCTTTTCAGTTGTCCCTTCGAGGACTGCGGCAAGGACGACGCTATGGTGCGTATCTATATCAGAGAGGTCGGCGCGGGACAGTTCACAAACTTCGATACGGCTCAGGTCTATGCGGTCGAGTACATCGGAGAATACAGCGAGGAGAATATCGTTGCTGCGGCAAGGTCTGCATACAGATTCACGGACGATGACTTTAAAAATGCCGTATTCAAGACTATTCAGTTCAACCCCGCTGACGAGGCACTTGCACTCGGTTTTACGCCAGATACAGCAGCTAACTGCATCAACAGCTCCGACGGACAAAAAGTATCTGTGGCAAGTCTGGACTGCAACAGCTATATTAAAATTGACGACAAAACAGTGTATGCTTGTTCAACTCTGCTCTACGGACACGAGGGCTGCGAAAGCTCGGAGGAATACTTCTACGACATCATCACGTACGGCGATGACGGTTTATTGGAACTTCCCAGCAGACAGGCAATGTGGAAGGAGTCGGTATACTACAACGGCAGCAACGCCTTCCCGAGAGAGTATAACGGTAATTTCACGCGTAAGGAACTCTTCCCGCGCGACGGTATCGAGCATGATGCCGACAGCAGATTCAGCTACATCGGTCCGTTCAACAACTTCAACTACCCATCTGCAGAGCTCATCCCAGACGGACAGCTCATACTCTGCAAAGCAGGTTCGGCTTCTGCGTTCAGTACAGTTACAATTCCGACAGACACCGAGTATTTCAACAGTCTGCGAGTGTATTACGCGTATGCTCCTGACACTTCGGCGAACAGCAATGGTCAGGACAGCACGGGAGCTTTCACCGTTATGTGCAACTGGCGGACTCTGTTCGATGTTCCGTTTGACCCGAACAACAGATTCCGCAGAGAAGATGTTGAACTCGAAAGAATACGGCAGACTATTGAGTTACAGCAGGCTCTCGCGAGCGAATCCAAGGAACAGCTCGAAATGGAACTCGTAAGCTATAACGAGGTAATCGCCACGCTCAAGGAGCAGCTCGAATACGAGAATGACGCATTCGAGCGCGACACGCTCAATCAGCAGATAAAATACAACGAATTGGTGATAAAAGAGATAGAAAAAACGCTCGGCTCGGACGAATGACCACGGTGTTTCCGCACGAATTTGGAAATCAGAAAGAATCAACAAAAGAAAGTTCAGCAGAAAGCTGTCACATTTTGTGACAGCTTTCTTTGTATTTGTAGGGCTTTTATTAAAAAAGCTTGACAATATATGGCGGAAGTGGTATAATATCTTTTGTTAATGAATTGCCGCTGTGGTGGAATAGGCAGACACAAGGGACTTAAAATCCCTCGGAGTAAAATCCGTACCGGTTCGACCCCGGTCAGCGGCACCAGCACAAAGCGGGTGTCCTCGGTTCGCGTCGTCGCTCGCAAGTTCGCTTACTTTTGATGAAGCGGATCTTTTCTTTCGCGGTTCTTACAGATTAAAAGAGTTTTTATTAGCTGTAAGGCTTAAACAGTTTTGTAACTTCATCTCGCAGGTCACTGCCTGCGGGATTTTATTTTGTTCTCTCAGGAGGTGAGGATAAGTTTGAAAAAGTTAATACACGATTTCTTCGGGCATTTCTTCTCAAACCCGCTCCTCCCACTGCTCGTCATCATCGGCTCCGTTTCAGTCATGCTCTTCACAGGCGACAAGAACTCCGAACGTTTGAACTCCGACGCCCCCGACTATGTTCGCACGTCTGTTCCGCTCGTTGTCACTGCCGACACTGATGCTGCTGTTTCTTCTTCGTCCTCCGCTGACAGTACGTCCCTCTCATCATCAGCTGCTTCGACCGTGACTACTGCCGCTCCGATGACAGTCGCTTCATTCACCGCCGAGACTACGACCACCACTGCGACAACCGCTCCCGTAACCGACGAGGAGACTACGTCCGCAGAAGATGCCTCCGCTGAGGCTCCCGAGACTGATAAGCCCAACGATACTCCGCATGAACGCCCGCAGGTTTCCAACTATACGGTCTATGTCGGAGCCGATTCTCCGAACAGCGGCTACTATCAGGAGAGACTTGTTATCTTCGGCGACTCAATTGCTTACGGCTTCAACGCTTACGGCTATATCCCCCGTGAGCACAATGTTGCCGCTGAATCTATGGCTCTATGTAATATGAACAGTTATTCCTTCGACCTCGGCGGCGGTGCGATGAATCCCGTCGATGCGGCTGTTTACAGCGATTCACCGCTTATCTATATCTCGATTGGTATGAACGATATCCCAGGTACTGACCCCGACACCTACGCAAACTCGGTTTACAGCATCGCTCAGAAGCTTGTTGAAAGCATTCCCGATGTCACTGTGGTCATAGGTGCGATTTCGCCTGTTTCTGCCAATAACTACTACACCACCAACGACAGGATAGACAGCTTCAATAATGCCGCAAGAGACACCGTCGATGCATACGGCAACGAACAGATACTCTTCTTCGACTCAAATGCTGTGCTCAAAGACCCGAATACGGGGGCTCTCGCGGGCAGTATCTCAGGCGGCGACGGACTCCATATCTCGGGAGCGGCTTACGGCTACTGGCTGAACGCTCTGTTCAGCTTCCTCGATGCAAATGACGTAACGACGCGCATTGAGGCTCATGACAGCAAGTACGAATAATGCTTGTCCGTTAATAAAACAAATAGAAAAGGTGATACCCCATCTGCAAGGGTATCACCTTTTTTTGCCGTATCGGTCAGGGGGCAGGCTTTTCTATGCAGTAGCAGACCTCGCCTGCGGGGAGCTCCCCTGCCCTGCGGAATCGCTCGACATTATCGGTGATGTGCATGGACGACTTCTCCAGCACACGCCCCGATTTCACATTCTCTGCGCGGTGGTAGGCTTCGAGCTTTGCAAAGGCTGTATTCGCAAATGTATAGGCAATGACAGCGGAAAGAGCTTCTCCCGCATAGCCGTGTCCCCAGAAACGGCTGCCTATGCAG
>JAGCHA010000061.1 GCA_017649325.1 Ruminococcus sp. | reverse complement strand
GGAATTGAGCCTGTCGAGCTCCGCCGCGAGCTCTGCTGCGCGTTCCCCGTCTTCGCAGAGGAAGAGTTCGAGCGCAGTTTTCGGCGAGCCGAACCGACCCGCAGCGTTTATCCTCGGAGCGAGCCCGAAGCCGATAGAATGGGCATCGCAGTGCTTTTCCGCGAGTCCGCTGACCTCTTTCAGCGCGATGAGAGCGGGGCGGTCGGAGTTGTCGATGAGCTCCATACCGTAGGTGACGATGAAGCGGTTCTCGCCCGTGAGGCTGACGATATCGGCGACCGTAGCAATAGCGGCGAGGTCGCCGAACTGTTCGAGAGCCATAGTGTAGTCGCCGCCGTCGAGCGCAGCCACGAGCTTGAGAGCGATAACAGCACCGCAAGCAAATTTGAAAGGGGAGAAGCAGTCGTGCCTGTGCGGGTCGACGACAGCCTCCGCGCGCGGGAGAGCGTCTCCCTGCTGGTGGTGGTCGGTTACGACGAGCTTCATACCCGAAGCGTATATGTACTCAGCCTCCGAAATGGCGGAAATGCCGTTATCGACGGTGATGATGAGGTCAACGCCGTCGTCGGAGAGCTTATCTATTGCATTTTTATTCAGACCATATCCCTCGGAGCGTTCGGGAATGTAGTAAGAGACGTCAGCTCCCGCCTCGGTGAGGTAGGAGAAGAGTATAGCGGTCGCCATAATGCCGTCGCAGTCGTAGTCGCCGTAGACACAGATGCGCAGCCCCTCGTCTATCGCGGAATTAATGGTATCCGCAGCCTCCTGCATATCCTTGATGAGAAAAGGGTCGGAGAGCGAGTCTGTATTGAGGCTGTTAGCGACGTGTTCGGGGGAGGAATACCCCTTGGAAACGAGAGCCGCAGCAGTGAGCGAGCTGACACCGCAGCCGAGCATGAGCTTTGAGACGAGCTCCCTCTGCGGGACGCTGATACTCCATTTTTTCATAAAAAAGTGCTCCTTTAACATATAGCTATACATGATATATTATACCATTTGGATAGGTTGATTTCAATAGCGCGTGGAAAAATCGTCATATTATCCGAAAAGGTGGAAAATTATTTGACAGCCTTTTCCAAAGCCAAAAGTCCGGAAAACGAACGGAAGGGGCGGACACACTGGTCCGCCCCTGCAAAATGCGTTTAACAAATACTTTCGAGCTTGACGCGGAGCTTCTTGATTATCCGTTTTTCGAGCCGTGAGATATAGGACTGTGAAATACCGATAGTATCCGCGACTTCTTTCTGCGTCATTTCCCTGCCGTTTACGAGCCCGAAGCGCATCTCCATTATTTCGCGTTCGCGGTCGCAGAGCTCGGATACAGCGCCGCGGAGTATCTCGCGTTCCGCCTCAGTTTCGATACCCTTGTTGACGATATCATCGTCCGTACCGAGAACGTCCGAGAGCAGGAGCTCATTGCCGTCGTAGTCAACATTGAGCGGCTCGTCGATAGAGAGGTCATTGCGGTACTGCGAGGATTTCCGCAGGAACATCAGTATTTCGTTCTCGATACAGCGTGAGGCATAGGTCGCGAACTTGATATTCTTCTCGGGGTTGAAGGTATTCACGGACTTTATCAGCCCGATAGTACCGATAGAGACGAGGTCTTCTATGCCGATGCCCGTCGACTCGAACTTCTTGGCTATGTAGACCACGAGCCTCAGATTGTGTACGATAAGCTTCTTGCGTGCGGCAGTGTCATTTTCGGTCAGCCCCGTGAAAACCTCCGCCTCCTCGTCGCGTGTCAGCGGAGGCGGGAGCGTGTCGGGACCGTTTACGTAGAACACCTCCCCGCGCATGAGCCGTTTCAGCCTCTCTACGAGCTTTTTCACGATATTCATAAATAATCTCCTTTCAGTATTTCATTATTTTCGGATTATAGATAGCCTTGCCGCCCGTTTCGCCGAGCCCTATCATCACATCTACGGGCTTGTGCTCACCTGTAGCGGAGTTGACGACGACGACCTCATCGGGGCGGAAAACAGGCATGAGCCCGCTGTCGGACACAGTAGCGCAGGGGATGAGTCTCATACGTGCGGAGACTTCACCGATGTCTTCCCGCGCGCATATCATGACAGGTCTGCCCGTGAAGCAGTCCACGAGAGCATTGCCTGTATCAGCGAGCCCGTCCAGCCTGATAGTGCGTTTTCCCGCACGTATCAGCACACGGCTCGCGAGAGGACGTTCCCTGTCGGTGAAGCGGCGAAGGAGGCAGACCGCTCCGTAGAGAGCGGCAGTCGTAATGAGCAGCAGGAGCAGTGAAAAATCTATGTAGAAGTAAGAGTTCGCGAAGTGTAACGAACTGGGCTTGAACCACGAATAGACGGCATATACGGCACCTGCGAGAACGAAGTTCGCACACAGGAAGGCGACGGTGTTCTTGACGGTACGTACAGGCGAGCGCACACCGTAAGCGACCATTATGATAGTGACAGCCGCCGCGAGCTTGACCGCAAAAGTGACAGCCGCAGGCAGACTCGGAGCGAGAATCAGCAGCGAGAACAGGCTGCCGTAGAAAGAAGCAGTAATGCAGCGCCACGTTTTGAGCGGCGAGTGTGTGAGCATAGCGGAGATACGCAGCAGGAAGTAGTTGACGTAAACGTTAAGGATAATGAGTACGTCCAGATAAATCGTCACTTTTACCACCTCCTGTTAATATTATAATGCAGAGAGGCTGCAAAATATGTCGTTTCAAGGAGACAAAAAAACAGGCTCCCTTAAGGGAGCCTGTTATCTTATATCCAGCCGAAGAACGGCATAAGGATGGCACCGAGTATCATAATACCCGCGAGGACGAGTATCAGAATTCTCATCCACATTTTCTTTTTAGGCTGATTCATTCATATCACCTCTTAATGACGTTTTTTTGTTCTGTGACGGCGATCGGGGATATAGTCGCCGAAGATGTCGGTTTTCTTTTTCTTACTGTGGTCAGAGCGCCGCCTGTCGCTGCCTCCGCGCTTGTCTGCGGACTGCCTGTACGGGCGCTCTTTTGAAGTCCCGCCCTTGTAGAGCTTGACCTCAACTGGGTGACCGTTTATTTTCATGGGGTTGGTACTGTCGATGATGTAGTCGAACTCAGCCTCCGGGACTTCGACGGTGGTATGGCTGTCGTAGATATCTATCTTGCCGAAATCCTGCCCCGACATACCTGTCGCGTCGACGAGGGCGCCGAGGATAAAGTTCGGAGCAATGCGCTTGTTTCTGCCGATATTGAGGTCTATTTTGACTGTTTTCGCACCGCTTCTGCTGCCCTTTTTGAGCGGCTTGGGAATATCGAATTCGGGCAGACCCGCTAGCTCGGTCTTCAGCCGCGAGCTGATGAGTCTTGCGGCGGCTTCTCTGCCGTCGATACCCTTAGCGGCGAGAGCGTCGAGGATATCATAAGCGCCTGAGTCGGGACGCTCGTCGATGGCAGCGATCTCGAGCGCGAGAGCCTCCTTCTTCATATCGGCAATGTAGGACTTATCGGGGAGCGGCAGCTCCGAAATATCCGCCTTGGTGTAGCGGGCGATATCCTTCAGGTCGTGGAGCTGTCTCCTGCCCGTGATCAGGGTGTACGCCTTGCCGGCGAGCCCTGCACGTCCCGTACGTCCTATGCGGTGGATATAGTATTCGTTATCCTGCGGGAGGTCATAGTTAAAGACCATGTCGATACCGCTTACGTCAATACCTCGCGCGGCGACGTCGGTCGCGACGAGAACAGCGGTAGTGCGGTTCTTGAAGCTGTTCATGACCTGAGTGCGCTGAGCCTGCTTCATATCACCGTGGAGCCCGGCGGCGCGGAAACCGCCCTTTGCGAGTTCTTCCGTAAGCTCGTCGACCATGCGCTTGGTGTTGCAGAACACCATAGCCGAGTCGGGAGAATAAGCCGCGAGCAGGAGCTTGAGCGCGTCGGTCTTGCGTCCCATAGCCACCTGAAAGTAGAACTGCTCAATGAGCTCGACGGTCTTCTGCGCGGACTTTATCTTGATATGAACAGGGTCGCGCTGATATTTTTCGGTAATGGCGAGAATTTCGGGTGGCATGGTTGCGGAGAAGAGGACGGTCTGTCTGTCCTCGGGCAAATTGGAGAGTATCGACTCGATATCCTCGCGGAAGCCCATATTGAGCATTTCGTCCGCCTCGTCGAGGATGACGGTGCGCAGGTTTTCGAGTTTGAGAGTACGTCTGCGGATATGGTCCATAACGCGTCCGGGAGTACCGATGACGATATTCGCGCCGCGTTTGAGCTCCATTATCTGACGTTCCATGCTCGCGCCTCCGTAGACGGCACATGCCTTCACTGAGCGTTTGAACTGGGCAAATTTGCGGATTTCCTCGCACGCCTGCATAGCGAGCTCGCGAGTCGGACAGAGTATCAGCACAGCCACTGAATGCCTATCGTCCTCGGTAATGCTCTCAACGGCGGGTATGCCGAAGGCGGCAGTTTTACCCGTACCGGTGTTAGAGCGTCCTACGACGTCGCGTCCCTGCAGGAGGAGGGGGATACTCTGAGCCTGTATTTCGGTCATTTCCGAGAAGCCGAGCTTGTCTACTGCGTTCAGCAGCTCCTCGGAGAGGTTAAGTTCATTGAATTGCATATTATATCCTTTCTTTAATCACATTACATTATATATTAGCATAAAAATGACTTTACGTCAAGTAGGTGCGGCCCCATGTGTCCGCCCGCAAGACTAACGGCTTGCCCCGAACACCTCCGAAATAGTTATAGGCAAAACCTATAACTTGATATAGAAAAAGTATTGCCAAGTTATAGACTTAACCTATTGACAAAGTAGGAAATATGTGTTATAGTATATATAACCTACAGGAACAGTAGACAATACCTTTTGAAAGGAAGTAATATTATGAGCAATTACAGATTTGAGACATTACAGGTACACGCAGGTCAGGAGCAGCCCGACCCCGCCACAGACGCACGTGCAGTCCCGATATACGCGACAACGTCCTACGTATTCAAAGACTCCGATACCGCGGCCGGCAGATTCGGACTGACAGTCCCCGGCAACATCTATACCCGCCTCATGAACCCGACATCGAGCGTATTCGAGGAGCGTATCGCGGCACTTGAAGGCGGCGCGGGAGCACTTGCAACGGCATCGGGCTCGGCAGCTATCACCTACGCTATACAGAATATCGCCACAGCAGGCGACCACATCGTAGCCTCTACAAATGTTTACGGCGGCACATATAATCTCCTCGCGCATACATTAAAGGAGCACGGACTCACCACCGATTTTGTAGACCCGTCCGACCCTGCAAACTTCGAGAAGGCGATAAAACCCAACACCAAGCTCCTCTACGCAGAGACACTCGGCAACCCCAACTCCAACGTCCTTGATATCGAGGCAGTAGCGGAGATAGCGCACAAGCACGGCATACCGCTCATCGTGGACTACACCTTTGCAACACCGTTCCTGCTTCGCCCGCTCGAGCACGGCGCTGACGTAGTTGTACACTCCGCGACCAAGTTCATCGGCGGACACGGCACAGTAATGGTCGGCGTCATCATCGACGGCGGCAAGTTCGACTGGGCGCAGAATGACAAATTCCCGGGACTTTCCAAGCCCAATCCCTCCTATCACGGCGTAGTATTCACGGAGGCTTGCGGCAATCTCGCATACATCCTGAAGATACGCACCACGCTCATGAGAGATCAGGGCGCGGCAATATCACCGTTCAACTCCTTCCTGCTCTTGCAGGGACTTGAAACGCTTTCCCTCCGTCTCGAGCGCCACACCGAGAACGCGTTGAAGGTAGTTGAGTTCCTGAAAAATCACCCCGACGTAGAGAAGGTGAACCACCCCTCGCTTGCTGAGGGCAGGGCAAAGGAGCTCTACGACCGCTACTTCCCGAACGGAGCAGCTTCCATATTCACGTTCGAGATAAAGGGCGGCGCAGACAGGGCAAAGAAGTTCACAGAGAGCCTCAAGCTCTTCTCGCTCCTTGCCAACGTAGCTGACGTAAAGTCGCTCGTTATCCATCCCGCTTCGACCACTCATTCGCAGATGACAGAGGACGAGCTGCTTTTCTCGGGCATCAAGCCGTCCACTGTAAGACTGTCCATCGGCACAGAGCACATCGACGACATAATCGCCGACCTGAAGCAGGGTTTCGAGGCTGTAAAATAATTCTTGCATTTGCAGTCAAATAGTGATATAATAGGGAAGCTGGGGAGAATTCTTTGGCTTCCCGTATTTTTTAAAGAGGTGTTCATAATGAATGACAAAGGCAAAGACAAGGTAAGACTTCTGACTCTCGCCGCGCTTTTCACGGCGTTGACGACCGTTGCAACGCTTCTGATACAGATACCCACACCGACAAAGGGCTATGTGAACCTCGGAGACAGTATCGTCAACATAGCGGCATGGGTGCTCGGACCCGTATACGGAGCCGCAGCAGCGGGCATAGGCTCGGCACTTGCCGACATCATAAGCGGCTACGTTGTATACGCTCCCGCAACACTCGTTATCAAGGCTGCGATGGCAGTGGTGTCCTTTTTGGTACTCAGGGCTGCGGGCAGGAGCAAAGGCTCGCTTCTTCCGAGGATAGCTGCGGCTGCCTCTGCGGAGGCAGTAATGGTCGTAGGCTATGCATTGTTTGAATCGGTGCTCTACCACTCTTTTACAACAGCCTTCCTCGGAGTTCCCGCAAATGCGGTGCAGGGCGCTCTCGGAGCGGCAGTATCCGTAGCGGTATTCGAGCTTGTGATAAAGCGTGTGCCGAGATTTGACAAGAAGTAAGGAAAGAATTATGCGTGAAGAATTTGTTCGCACGGAAATGATATTCGGTGAAACGGCTATGAAGAAGCTTGCGGCTTCGAGAGTAGCCGTTTTTGGCGTAGGAGGGGTAGGCGGACACGTCGTTGAAGCCCTTGCGCGCTCGGGCATAGGGGCTCTTGACCTAATCGACAACGATAAGGTCGCACCGAGCAACATAAATCGCCAGATAGTCGCCTTGCAAAGCACTATCGGGCAGCTAAAGATTGAGGCGGCAAAACAGCGTGTGAACGATATCGCTCCCGACTGCGATGTGCGGATCTTCCCGACATTCTTTATGCCCGAGACTGCCGATATGTTCGATTTTACGCAGTATGACTACGTCGTGGACGCGATAGACACGGTAACGGGCAAGATAGAGATAATCATGCGCGCTAAGGCTGCGGGAGTCCCCGTTATCAGCAGTATGGGCGCGGGAAACAAGGTCGACCCTACAGCTTTTGAGGTTACGGACATCTATAAAACATCCGTCTGCCCGCTCGCGAGAGTTATGCGCCGAGAGATGAAAAAGCGCGGTGTTAAGGCGCTGAAAGTGGTCTACTCGAAGGAGGAGGCGCTCACGCCGATAGCAGGGCTCTGTGAGGACAGCGGCTCGCGCAGGAGCACTCCCGGTTCGACTGCATTCGTGCCGTCAGTCGCAGGACTCATCATTGCTGGCGAGGTCATAAAAGACCTCATAGGCTTTAATGCTTCAACGAGAAAAAGTTTGTTACAATAAAAGAAATACATTTAACTAATATTAAACCAAAAGACTTTTTGAGAGTGGTTGTTCCACGTGGAACATTTGTTCTTAAAAAGGCTTTTTTATATTTTTTTTGAGAAAAAAACAGCGTAAAAAACGGAAAGGCTATAAAGTTAATATAGTTAATCAAATTCGACGACCAAATTTTTTCTCGGATAGTTTTTTGCTATTGCAATTATTTATCACCTGTGTTATAATTAAAACCGATAACGCATTAAGGAGAAGACCACATGG
>JAGCHA010000060.1 GCA_017649325.1 Ruminococcus sp. | reverse complement strand
GGTCCTACAAACAACTGGATGGACCCCGAAGAGATGAAGGCTAAGCTCACACCTATGTACGACGGCGTTATGAAGGGCAGAACGATGTACGTTATCCCCTATTCCATGGGTCCCATCGGTTCTCCTCTCGCTAAGGTAGGCGTAGAGGTAACAGACTCCATCTACGTTGTACTCAACATGAACATCATGACACGTATGGGCAAGCAGGCATTCGAGAACCTCGGCGATACCTCCGACGATTTCGTAAGAGGCCTCCACTCCAAGGCTAACGTTGACCCCGAGAACAGATACATCGTTCAGTTCCCCGAGGACAACGCTATCTGGTCGATAAACTCCGCATACGGCGGAAACGTTCTTCTCGGCAAGAAGTGCTTTGCTCTCCGTATCGCATCCTTCCAGGGCAAGAACGAAGCATGGATGGCTGAGCATATGCTCATCCTCGGCGTAAAGAAGCCCAACGGCGACATAAAGTACATCACAGCAGCATTCCCGTCGGCTTGCGGCAAGACCAACCTCGCAATGCTCATCCCGCCCGAGGGATACAAGAAGGACGGCTATGAGGTATTCACAGTCGGCGACGATATCGCATGGATGAAGCCCGGCAAGGACGGCAGACTCTACGCTATCAACCCCGAGAACGGCTTCTTCGGCGTTGCTCCCGGAACAAACGCAAAGTCCAACTACAACGCTCTCGCTTGCACAAAGGAAGGCGCTATCTTCACAAACGTAGCTCTCGACAACAGCGACAACACTGTTTGGTGGGAGAAGCTCAACGAGAATCCGCCCAAGGACGCTACCGAGTGGACAGGTATCAAGTGCAACGGTGAGGAATGGGTAAAGGAAGGCAAGAAGCTCGCTCACCCCAACTCAAGATTCACAGCACCCGCAAAGAACTGCCCCTGCATCTCCCCCGAGTTCAACAATCCCGAGGGCGTGCCCGTATCGGCTATCATCTTCGGCGGACGCCGTGCTACAACAGCTCCCCTCGTATATCAGTCGTTCGACTGGACACACGGTACATACATCGGCTCTGCTGTTTCCTCTGAGACAACTGCTGCTGCAACAGGTGCAGTAGGCGTTCTCCGTCACGATCCTATGGCTATGAAGCCCTTCATCGGCTACAATGTAGGCGACTACTGGGCTCACTGGCTCGAAATGGGCGCAAGACTTGGCAGCAAGGCTCCTAAGATATTCAACGTAAACTGGTTCAGAACAGACGACGAAGGCAACTTCCTCTGGCCCGGCTACGGCGAGAATATGCGTGTTCTCGACTGGATCATCAAGCGTGTTGACGGCGAAGTTGACGCTGTAGAGACACCTATCGGCTTCCTCCCCAAGCCTGAGGACATCAACCTCAGCGGCATCGAGGACGAGGTAACTCCCACAGCTCTTCAGGCTCTCCTTACAGTTGACAAGGAAGAGTGGAAGAAGGAGATAGCCGAGATGAGAAGATACTATGACGAGGACATCAAGGCAAAGGGCGGCAATATCCCGCAGGCTCTCTACGATGAGCTCGACATGATAGAGGCTAACCTCAATAAGTAAGCTTATCAGAAAAGCTCCCCATCTGGGGAGCTTTCTTATTTGTATATAATGGTGTAATCACTTGTTATCTCTGTAACCTTTAATAAGAACTTCCAAGCAGCTCTCTCATCACGCTGCATGATATCTGCCCATCCAAGATTTTGGGTGTTCTCTGACTGCACATTTCTTGACAATTCCAGATGTCGCGAAGCAACAAGAGAGGGCCCTTTTTCAAAAGGGCCCTTCCTCAATAAACATCTGTATTACAGCCGTTTTACTTTATCTCGGGCAGAGTGGCGAGTGACTTTGCTATCTCCTCGTCTGTGGGGATGTAGTCGCTCATCTTGCCGTCGTTGTATGCGCCGTATGCGTACATATCAAAGTAGCCTGTGCCCGTGAGTCCGAAGAGGATGGTTTTCTCTTCGCCTGTCTCCTTGCACTTGAGCGCCTCGTCGATCGCTACGCGGATAGCGTGGCTGCTCTCGGGGGCGGGCAGTATGCCCTCGACTCTTGCGAACTTCTCGGCTGCCTCGAATACTGAGGTCTGCTCAGCCGAGCGCGCCTCGATGAGTCCCTGGTCGTAGAGCTCGGAGAGTATGGAGCTCATGCCGTGGTAGCGGAGTCCGCCTGCGTGGTTAGGTGACGGCATGAAGCCGCTTCCGAGTGTGTACATCTTGGCGAGCGGGCATACCTTTCCTGTGTCGCAGAAGTCATATGCGTACTTGCCGCGTGTGAGGCTCGGGCACGATGCGGGCTCAACTGCGATGACCTGATAATTTGCTTCGCCGCGGAGCATCTCGCCGATGAACGGGGAAACGAGTCCGCCGAGATTTGAGCCGCCGCCTGCACAGCCGATTATCATATCGGGCTTGATGCCGTATTTTTCCATTGCTATCTTGCTCTCGAGACCTATTACTGTCTGGTGGATGAGTACCTGTGAGAGTACGCTTCCGAGTACATAGCGGTAGCCCTCCTGCGAGGTGGCTGCCTCAACAGCTTCGGAGATAGCGCAGCCGAGGCTTCCGTTGGTATCGGGGAATTCGGCGAGTATCTTTCTGCCGACCTCTGTCGTATTCGAGGGAGAGGGGGTTACGCTTGCGCCGTAGGTGCGCATTACCTCGCGGCGGAAAGGCTTCTGCTCGTAGCTTACCTTTACCATGTATACCTGACAGTCAAGTCCGAAGTATGAGCAAGCCATCGACAGCGCTGTGCCCCACTGACCTGCGCCTGTTTCGGTGGTGACGCCTTTCAGTCCCTGCTGCTTTGCGTAGTATGCCTGCGCTATGGCGGAGTTGAGCTTGTGGCTGCCCGAGGTGTTGTTGCCCTCGAACTTGTAGTATATCTTCGCGGGAGTGCCCAGTGCCTTTTCGAGGCAGTAAGCTCTTACCAGCGGAGAAGGACGGTACATCTTGTAGAATGAGAGTATCTCCTCGGGAATGTCGATGTAGGGTGTGGTCTCGTCGAGCTCCTGCTTTACGAGCTCTGTGCAGAATACGTGCCCGAGCTCTTCGGCTGTTACAGGCTTGCCTGTACCGGGATTGAGAAGCGGTGCGGGCTTCTTCTTCATGTCTGCGCGAACGTTATACCACTGTTTGGGCAGTTCGCTCTCCTCAAGATAGATTTTGTAGGGTATCTTTTCGTTTGACATAGCTTTTTTCTCCTTTTCGTCGGTTTTTCGGTACAATAAAAACTCCTGTCCGACATTGTTAATGCCGAGGACAGGAGCTTGGATACATTGCTTCTGCGGTGCCACCCCGCTTGACGTTTGAAACGTCCGCTCATGTGTACTTGAAATACACGGGTTTTGATAACGCAGTACCGCTGCGGCTCGCATACTCGTCGCACTTTCAGCTCGCCCTCGGAAGCCCATTCGCCGCAGCCGCACGTGCCTGCTCACACCAACGCAGGCTCTCTGGGACGCTTGTGAAGCGGTTACTTACACTTCCTCACTGGTTTATGCTTGCATTATAGCACATATTTCCGCGTTTGTCAAGGGGGAAAAGCTCAGAACTCAGAACTCAGAGCCAGGGGAGTTTATGCCTGTTGTATGAGTTTGCTGACGGACATCGATTTTTTCCGTTTTTGCTTGATTTTTCCTGAGAAAAATGTTAAAATAAAAGCAGTATACATTTTTTTCGATCCCTATTCGGAAGGAAAACGATATTATGAGGATTACCGGTGCAAAAATAGTGGTCGAGACACTCATCGAACAGGGCTGCGAGACCGTTTTCGGCTTCCCGGGAGGTCAGGTCATTGACCTCTTCGATGAGCTCTATCTCAGCCGCGACAGGATCAAACATATTCTTACCGCCCATGAACAGGGCGCCGCTCACGCTGCGGACGGTTTTGCGCGCGCTACGGGAAAGGTCGGGGTCTGTATCGCGACCTCGGGCCCGGGAGCTACGAACCTCGTTACGGGTATCGCGACCGCCTACCTCGACTCTGTGCCCGTGGTCGCTATCACTGGCAATGTGCCTTGCAGTCTCATCGGACGCGACAGCTTTCAGGAGGTCGATATCCTCGGCGTGACTATGCCCGTTACAAAGCATAACTTCATCGTCAAGGACATTCGCGAACTCGCGGATACCCTCCGCTCTGCCTTCAAGATCGCCAAGTCGGGCAGACCCGGCCCTGTGCTCGTGGACATCCCGAAGGACGTCCAGACTGCAAAATGGGACTTCGAGCCGCGTCCCGACCCCGTCCGCCCCTATCCGCTCAATTTTGCCTCGGAGAATAAGCTGCGCAGAGCAGCTGAGCTGATAAACAGCGCTGAAAAGCCCTTTATCTACTTCGGCGGCGGTATCGTGGCGGGCAAGGCTTCAAATGAGCTGCTCGCGCTCGCTGACAAGATAGATGCGCCCCTCGGCTGCTCGCTCATGGGGCTTTCGGCTGTGCCGTGCGACTGTCCGCGATTCCTCGGGATGAACGGCAAACATGGTCACTACGCTTCATTTGCCGCTCAGACTGAGGCTGACCTCGTCATCGCTCTCGGTGTGCGGTTCTCCGACAGGTCTGCTTTCGAGGGCGGGAATATCCCGCGTATCATACACATCGACATTGACAATGCCGAGCTCGATAAGAACGTCACCGCCGACCTCGCGATAGAGGGCGACATCAAGGACGCTCTTTACAGGCTGATACCCATTATCGCCGAGCGCAGGCTCCCCGAGTGGAGCGCCCGCATCGAGGAGCTCCGCGCAGAGGAGCGCCGCAGATATGACCTCGCCGACAAGGCACGCGGACACATCGGGGGCAAGCTCCCGCCGCATGACATCATTGGCACGATAAGCGGCATCGCTCCCGAGGACAGCATAATCGTCACCGACGTGGGACAGCACCAGATGTGGACGGCTCAGATGTACCCGCTCCGTAAGCCGAGGACTTTCCTCACGAGCGGCGGCCTCGGCACTATGGGCTACGGCATGGGTGCTGCGATAGGCGCCTCCGCTGCGACAGGCAGGCGCACCGTCCTCTTCACGGGTGACGGCAGCTTCGGCATGGACCTCAATGAGCTCGCGACTGCGGTGGCGCAGGGGACTCCGCTCACCGTTGTTATCTTCAATAACGGCGTGCTCGGCATGGTGCGCCAGCTGCAGACGCGCTTCTACGACGAGCACTACTCCGCGACCACTCTCGGCAGACAGACCGACTTCGTAAAAGTGGCCGAGGCTTTCGGCGCAAAGGGCGGCAGAGCATCATCTCCCGATGAGCTGAAAAAGCTCGCGGAGGAAGCCTTCGCTTACGACGGCACTTTCGTCATCGATTGTGCCGTGGACTGCGATGAAGCAGTCTCTTCTCCGCTGTGGAACGACTTTGATTGAGGTGAGAGCATGGAATATAAACAGTACGTTATAGGCGTCATCGTTTCAAACGTATCGGGCGTGCTTTCGCGCGTTTCGGGTATGTTCACGCGCCGCGGCTTCAATATCGACTGCCTTACCGTCGGTGAGACCGAGTCTGCGGGATTCTCGCGAATCACTGTCGCTTTCCACGGCGATAACGACATTCGCGACAAGATACTCAAGCAGCTTGAGAAGCTCCACGACGTCAAGGAGGTCGAGGTGCTCGACCCGCATGATACCGTTATCCGCGAGCTGCTGCTCATAAAGATACGCAATTCGCCCACCACAAGACAGGACATAATGACTGCGGTCGAGATTTTCCGCTCGAAGATAGTGGACTACTCTCCTACTGCGCTCATATGCGAGCTGACAGGCGAAACCTCGAAGATAGATGCGTTCATCGAGCTGATGAAGCCCTATGGCATAATGGAGATGTGCCGCACGGGTATAGTCGCCATAGAACGCGGCGATAACTGCCTCAAGACCATGAAACAACTGTAAAGGAGCTGTATGATATGAAGCTGCTGTTAAGGCGCGCTGTCCCGCAGGACGCTGCCGCTCTGCTCGATATCTACGCCTATTATGTCAAGTATACCGCGATATCCTTTGAGTACGACGTTCCCGATGAGGAGGAGTTTTTGCAGCGTATGAAGAGGATATCCGCTAAGTATCCCTACATCGTCGCCGAGACCGAGGGCAGGGCAGTGGGCTTTGCTTTCGCTGCGCCGTTCTCCGACCGCAGTGCCTATGACTGGTCGGCGGAGCTGACGGTCTATGCTCATAAGGACTATCAGAAATGCGGTATCGGCGGACTGCTGTACTCCGAGCTCGAAAGCGCCCTCGGGAAAATGGGCGTGACAAATCTGTACGCGCGTATCGCCGTCCCCGAGACCGAGGACAAGTACCTCACCGACAACAGCCTCGGATTCCACAAGCACCTCGGCTATTCCGTCGTCGGACGGTTCCATAAGTGCGGATACAAGTTCTCGACATGGTACGATATGGTGTATGTCGAGAAAATAATAGGCAGTCACTTCACTAAACAGGAGGATATCACTTACTTCTGTGATATCAAATAATCCGGAAAGCGTGATAATATGGGTATGACTATGACGCAGAAGATACTTGCGGCTCATGCGGGCGCGGAGTCTGTGAGGGCAGGGGAGCTCATCCTCGCCTCGCTCGACCTCGTCCTCGGCAACGACATCACTTCGCCTGTTGCCATACGTGAGTTCGCCAAGCTCGGAAAAGACAGCGTGTTCGACAAAAAAAAGGTCACGATGGTCATGGACCACTTCGTTCCCAACAAGGACATAAAAGCGGCGGAGCAGTGTAAGGTCTGCCGCGGATTCTGCGGGGATATGGACATAACCCACTTCTATGACGTAGGTGATATGGGCATAGAGCACGCTCTCCTGCCCGAAAAAGGCCTCGTCACCGCGGGGGATGCTGTCATCGGAGCCGACTCACATACCTGCACTTACGGCGCTCTCGGTGCGTTCTCGACAGGTGTGGGCTCGACCGATATGGCGTGCGCTATGGCGATAGGCAAGGCGTGGTTCAAGGTGCCCTCTGCGATGAGGGTGGAGCTCACGGGGGCTCTGCGTCCCTATGTCAGCGGAAAGGACGTAATTCTCCATATCATTGGGGAAATAGGCGTGGACGGCGCACTCTACCGCTCGATGGAGTTCGGCGGAGAGGGACTTTCCTCGCTCACTATGGCTGACCGATTTACTATCGCGAATATGGCGATAGAGGCCGGCGCCAAGAACGGTATATTCGAGGTCGATGAGCTCACGCTCGGCTATATACGCGGGCACGGAGCTGACGAGCCGAGGATTTATGCTCCCGACGCAGACGCAGACTACGACGAAGTCCTGCATATCGACCTCTCCGAGATAGAGCCGACTGTCGCTTTCCCGCACCTGCCCGAAAATGCAAGGACTTTCACGGATATCGGCGATGTGAAGATAGACCAGGTGGTAATAGGCTCATGCACCAACGGCAGGCTCGAGGACCTGCAGGCGGCGGCTGAGATAATGCGCGGCAAACACGTTGCAAAGGGCGTTCGCGTTATCGTTATCCCCGCTACTCAGCGTATCTGCCTCGAGGCTATGGAGCTCGGTCTGCTGAAGGTGTTCATCGAGTGCGGCGCTGTCGTGTCTACGCCTACCTGCGGTCCGTGTCTCGGCGGTTATATGGGCATTCTCGCCGAGGGCGAGCGTGCGGTGACTACCACTAACCGCAACTTCGTCGGGCGTATGGGTCACCCGAAGTCGGAGGTGTACCTCGCGAGCCCCGCTACTGCCGCCGCAAGTGCGCTGACAGGCAGGATAACTTCTCCGTGGGAGGTAATGAAATGAAGTATTCGGGAAATGTGATAAAATACGGAGACAACGTCGATACCGACGTCATTATCCCCGCGCGGTACCTCAATACGAGCGAGCCGTCGGAGCTCGCCGCACACTGCATGGAGGACCTCGACAAGACCTTTACCGCCCGCGTCAGACAGGGCGACATCATCACTGCGGGTCAGAATTTCGGGTGCGGTTCCTCGCGCGAGCACGCTCCGATAGCCATAAAGGCGAGCGGTGTTTCCCTCGTCATTGCGAAGAGCTTCGCACGCATATTCTACCGCAACGCTATCAACATCGGGCTCGCGATAGTAGAGTGTCCCGAGGCGGCTGAGGAGATACGCGAGGGCGATACCGTAGAGGCTGACCTCGACAGCGGTATCATCCGCGACCTCACTACGGGCAGGGAGTACAAAACAGCTCCGTTTCCCGAATTCGTGCAGAAAATCATCGAGAACGGCGGGCTCATCGCTTCGATTGCGAACGGCGCCGTAAAATGATGTCGGGAAGCCCTCGAAAGGAGGACATATGAACCGGAAAAGATATAATCCTGCGCTGATAATGTTCCCTATAGGCGTGCTGGAACTGCTGCTCATCACGGGTGTGCCCGTCGGAAAGGCGGCTCTGCCCATAGCGGCAGCTGTTGTGTTCGGACTCGCTTCGATAGCGATGATAGTGATGTCCTGCATTATCAAGAGCAATACGAAGCTCTTCGTCTCCATAGGAGCGCTGCTGCTTGCCGTGCTCATATTCATAGGCATTGTCGAGGTCACCTGCGCGGATAAGATAGTTTTGCTCGCCGTGGGGTGGTTCATGGGTCTGTGCATTGGTACGGGCGGTATTATCAAGACACTGCGCAACCGTGAAGAATACAAAATAATAATGTCGCTGGTATTCAACGGCATAACGATAATCGCCTCTCTGACAGCAGCCGCTGCGGAGCTCGTAATGTTCCGCGGGCTGGTCATACTGGAAAAGGCTGCGCCCGCTGTGAGCGGGCAGTAAGGAGCATATTATGAAAGCTGAAATCGCCCTCCTCAGAGGCGACGGCATCGGTCCCGAGATAGTGGACAGCGCCGTCGCGGTTCTGGAAAAAACTGCGCAGATATACGGACATGAATTCGTATTCAAACCCTACCTCATAGGCGGCTGCGCGATAGATGCGACGGGGCAGCCCCTCCCCGAGGAGACCGTGAACGGCTGCCTCGCGAGCGATTGTGTGCTGCTCGGAGCGGTTGGCGGTCCGAAGTGGGACGGTCTGGCGGGGGATATGCGCCCCGAGAAGGCTCTCCTTGGCATTCGCGCGGCTCTCGGGCTGTATACGAATCTGCGCCCCGCGAAGCTCTACCCCGCGCTGAGGTCTGCCTCGCCGCTCAAGGACGAGATAGTCGGCGGCGGATTCGATATCATGATCGTCCGCGAGCTGACGGGCGGCATTTACTTCGGCGAGCGCGGATACCGTGAGGGCAGATACGGTCAGGAGGCTTTCGACACCGAAGCCTACAGCGTGACTGAGATAGAGCGTATAGGGCGCGCGGCGTTCGAGACCGCGATGAAGCGCAGCAAGCGCGTTTGCAGTGTCGATAAGGCGAATGTTCTCGAGACCTCGCGCCTCTGGAGAAAGACTATGCACCGTCTCGCGGAGGAATACCCCGAGGTCGCGTACACGGATATGTTCGTCGACAACGCCGCCATGCAGCTCGTCCGCGACCCGAGGCAGTTCGACGTCATCGTCACCTCGAATATGTTCGGCGATATCCTCTCCGACGAAGCCTCGCAGATAACGGGGTCTATCGGTATGCTGCCGTCAGCCTCGCTCGGGGACGGCTCGCGCGGTATGTACGAGCCGATACACGGCTCCGCGCCCGATATCGCGGGACAGAATAAGGCTGACCCTATCGCTACTGTTCTCTCGGCGGCGATGATGCTCAGGTACTCGCTCGGGCTCGCTAAGGAGGCTGACCGCATTGAGAGGGCTGTCGATGATGTGCTGAATGCGGGCTTCCGCACTGCCGACATTATGGGCTCGCAGCAGGGGAGTCCGCTCACCTGCACGGAAATGACGGAAAGGATACTTGAAGCACTATGATTTGTGAAAAATGCGAGGTCGGAATGGAGCTCGCCGAGACGATACAGCTCAACTTCACGAGCCCGAATTTCGTGCAGGCGGGACATTTTCGCGTGCCGAAGGAGTTCAGGAACGTGGAAAAATATGTCTGCCGGAAGTGCGGGGGCGTGAAGTATGCTCCTGAAGTCACCGAAGAGGCAGAGGAAGCAGCACCACAAGTGTAGGGGCTGCCTTTGGCAGTCCTCATTTTACAAACCGTACGGACGCCCGAAGGACGCCCATACAGGCTATAAAAGGAGAATAATATGACAGTACGCGAATTACAGGATAAGATCATCAAGCTCAAAAAAGAGACCAATACCGCTATCCTCGCACACAGCTATCAGGCGCGGGAGATAGTCGAGGTCGCCGACTATACAGGTGACAGCTACAAGCTCAGCGTAGACGCTACCAAGACCGACGCCGAGAATATCATCTTCTGCGGTGTTCACTTCATGGCTGAGACCGCAAAGATGCTCTCGCCGCAGAAGCGTGTCTTCCTCGCGAACAAGGACGCGGGCTGTCCCATGGCGGAGCAGATGGACAAGGACCTCATCTCGCAGATACACGCTATGGAGCCCGACCGCACCGTCGTCGCCTACATCAATACCACGGCTTCGCTGAAAACGGTCTGCGATGTGTGCGTTACCTCGTCGAGCGCGCTCCGCATAGTTCGTGCTCTCGATACCGACAAGATCCTGTTTATCCCTGACTGCAACCTCGGAAGCTGGGTACAGGCTCAGTGCCCCGAGAAGGACATAAAGCTCCTCAGCGGCGGATGTCCCACGCATGCGGCTCTCACCGTCGCGGAGGTCAAGAAGGCTAAGGAGGAGCACCCTGACGCTCTCTTCCTCGTACACCCCGAATGCGTTCCCGCCGTAGTGGCTCTTGCCGACTATGCGGGCTCGACAAGCGGTATCATGGACTTTGCGAAGAAGTCCGATGCGAAGGAGTTCATCATCGGTACCGAGACTTCAATTGCCGAGCATTTGCAGTATGATTGTCCCGAGAAGAAGTTCTACCCCGTGACTAAGAATATCGTCTGCCGCAATATGAAGCTGACTACGCTCCCTGATGTGTACAACACGCTCACGGGAATGAACAGCGGTGAGGCGTTCGAGATACTTATGAGCGACGAGCTCATCGCCTCCGCGCGCAGGTGTATCGACGAGATGATACGCCTTGGAGGCTGATATGACCGGGATCATCGAAAAGCTGTACCGCACCGCTGACCTCTCCGACGCGGAGCTCAGAGCCCTGATAGAGTCCGATGACGCGGAAGCTGCGGAGCTCCTGCGCGGGCGTGCCGATGAGGTGCGTCAGAGGCACTACGGGAAAAAGGTCTTCCTGCGCGGGCTCATAGAGGTGTCGAGCTACTGCAAAAATGACTGCCTGTACTGCGGTATCCGCCGCAGCAACAAGGACGCCGACCGCTACCGCCTCACGCGCGAGCAGATCATGCTCTGCGCCGAGAGCGGCTATGAACTCGGATTCCGCACTTTCGTCATGCAGGGCGGCGAGGACAGTACATTCACTGATGAATTTATGTGCGGCGTTATTGCGGAGCTCCGCGGGAAATATCCCGACTGCGCGATAACTCTCTCCCTCGGCGAGCGGAGTTTTGACAGCTACAGGCGCATGAAGGAGGCCGGCGCTGACCGCTACCTCCTCAGACATGAAGCCGCGAGCGAGGAGCTGTACGCGAAGCTGCACCCGTCGGAGCTCAGTCTCGCGCACCGCAAGCAATGCCTGTATGACCTGCGCTCGCTCGGATATCAGGTAGGAGCAGGATTTATGGTGGGGGCGCCTTATCAGACAACCTCCGATATCATCGCTGACCTGCGCTTTCTGCAGGAGCTGAAGCCGCAGATGATAGGCATAGGTCCGTTCATACCGCACCACTCCACGCCTTTTGCGGATGAAAAGGGCGGCACGCTCGGGCTAACGCTGAGGCTGCTCGGCATACTCAGGCTGATGTTCCCGAAGGTGCTGCTGCCTGCGACGACTGCCCTCGGTACAATCGCTCCAAATGGCAGGGAGCTCGGCTTGCAGACGGGCTGTAACGTCGTAATGCCGAACCTTTCGCCAGTGAACGTGAGGAAGAAGTACGACCTCTACGACAACAAGATATGCACGGGCGAGGAGGCGGCGGAGTGCCGTGCCTGCCTGCAGAGACGTATCGAAGCCGCTGGGTATGAGGTCGCCGTTGAACGCGGTGACTGCGTTATTTGAGGTCTTAGCCCTTAGCCTGCAGGGGCGCTCTTTGGGCGTCTGCAATAAAACGACGACAACGTGGTGTAGGGGATGATGTGGGCATCGCCACCTACACAGAAAACTCATAAAGGAGAAATATATGCGAGTAAGATTCCATCTGCCCGATTTTTCGGGACGATTCAGCCTTAACTTAATGTTCGCGGAAATGCTTAAGAACAGACCCGACTTCTTCCGCGAGGGGGTCGAGATAGCCTCTTTCTACGGCGTTTTCCCGCCCTCGATATGGAACGGCGGACGCACCCAGGGAGGCGTCTGCGACAGTGCTTTCGTCAAGCGGGTCATCAAGGAGTTCAACGACCGCGGTATCCCGCTCCGCTTTACTTTCACCAACCCCGCGCTCGAGAAGAAGCACCTCTCTGACCCGTTCTGCAATATGGTCATGAACCTCGCGGACAACGGGCTAAACGAGGCGATAGTGATGTCACCGCTGCTCGAGGACTATATCCGCAAGAATTACCCGAAGTACAAGCTCACGAGTTCCACCTGCAAGCGTATCACCGACCCGCAGAAGCTCGAGGAGGAGCTCGGCAAGGATTACAGCATTGTTGTTGTCGACTATGACTTCAACAACAATTTCGATGTGCTCTCGAAACTCCCGCGCAAAGAGGACTGCGAGCTGCTCGTCAATGCCTGCTGTGAGCCCAACTGTCCCCGCAGAAGCGCGCATTACCGCTGTATCGGTGAGCAGCAGATAGCCTACAACGAGCACATCAAAAAACACCCCGGTATGCCCTTCAATCCCGATAAGTACGACCCGCAGCACTTCCGTGACTGTCCCTATTCTCAGCGCGGTATCTTCGAGATACGCGGACTGCGTACCCATATCTCGCCCGACGATATCTGGGAGAAGTACGTGCCTATGGGATTTGAGCAGTTCAAAATAGAGGGGCGCACTGCGAGCGCGCTCAACATCCTCGAGACCTATATGTACTATATGGCTAAGCCCGAGTGCCGCGACGAAGCCCGCTTTATGCTGCTGAAAGCCCTCGAGAACAGCGGCGCGCTCAGTTACAGATAAGGAGCACCTATGAAAGCACGTTTTCACCTCCCCGATTTCAGCAAGCACTACGCATTCAATATCATCTTCGCCGAGATGCTGCAAGTCCTGCCCGACTACTTCCGCGAGGGCGTCGAGATAGCCTCGGTATACGGCACTTTTCCCCCCGCGATATGGAACGGAGGACGCTTCCAGTACGGCATCTGCGACAAGGATTTCATAAAAACCGTCATCAAAGCATTCAACGATAAGGGCATTCCACTCCGCTTTACCTTCACGAACCCCCTCATCGAGAAAAAGCACCTCTCCGATGACTACTGCAATATGATAATGCACCTCGCCGACAACGGTATGAACGAGGTCATCGTCGCTTCGCCCGTGCTCGAGGACTACATCCGCTCGAATTATCCGAATTACAAGCTGACGAGCTCTACATGCAAGCGCATCACCGAGCCCGATAGGCTCTATGAGGAGCTTGAGCGTGATTACCACATCGTCGTCATTGACTACGACCTCAATAACAACTTCGAGGTGCTCGAAAAAATACGCGACAAGAAGAAGTGCGAGCTGCTCGTCAATGCGTGCTGCAACCCGAACTGCAAGCTGCGCTCCGAGCACTACCGCGTCATCGGTGCGGAGCAGTTCGCCTACGCCGAACATATCAAGAAGTTCCCCAACAAAAACTTCGATTTTTCCGCGCTCCCAAAGTACGCGGAGTATAAGAATGAGGCGATTTTTGGCTGTCAGTGCATGAACCGCACTACCTTCGAGAGCCGTAAGCTGAGCAGCCATATCTCTCCCGACGCGATATGGGAGAAGTATATACCCATGGGCTTTGAACAGTTCAAGATTGAGGGAAGGACCATCGACCTCTTCAACCTCATGGAGCACTATATGTACTACATGGTCAAGCCCGAGTGCCGCGACGAGGCAAGGCTCAGGCTCTATATCCAGCTCGCCAAGCGCGGCGTGATAAAGGCGCAGTTTTAGCCGCGCGGGAGCTTCATTTAGGCTGAAGCATTTTCCGCGCAACAAACAAAAAGGAGTTTATTATGAAAACAGCACCCATTTTCAGCGATAATATGGTGCTCCAGCGCCATAAGAATATCCGCGTTTTCGGTTCCTGTTCGGGAAATGAAAAGCGTATCACCGTTTCCGTTCCCGAACTCCGTGCCTCCGCAGAGGCTGTTATCACAGGCAGCCGCTGGGAAGCCGTTCTTCCTGCTCTCCCCGAATGTGACTGCTGTACCCTCATCGTTGCCTGCGGTGCAATTCAGAAGCATTTCTCCAACGTTGCTGTCGGGGAAGTATGGCTCGCGGGCGGGCAGTCCAATATGGAGTTCGAGCTCCGCAACGATAAGCACGGCGCGGATGAGCTCCGCGAGTGTGCGAAGGAAAACGTTCGTTATTACTATACGCCGAAAGTGTCTATGCTCGGCGAGGAGCTTTACGACGCGGAAGCTGCCTCACGCTGGACGGTCGCCTCGGAGACGGATTCCGTCGCGTGGTCGGCGGTCGGCTGGTACTTCGCGAAGGAGCTCAGCCGCAGGCTCGGCTGCACCGTCGGCATACTCGGCTGCAACTGGGGCGGCACTTCTGCCTCTGCGTGGGTGCCGAGAGAGGTTCTCGATACTGCGATGCTCCGTCCTTACCTCGACGAGTATGACTCCGCGGTGGAGGGCAAGTCCGACAGGCAGATGATCGCCGAGTACGACGAGTACACCGCCTACCAAACCGGATTTGACAGACGCGTCGGCGAGTGCTACGCTGAAAACCCTGATATTGCGTGGAAGGAAGTGCTCGAAAAATGCGGCGAGAACCGCTATCCCGGTCCGCTCGGGATTAAAAATCCCATGCGTCCATGCGGGCTCTTCGACACCATGGTAAGCCGCGTGAGTCCATATACCGTGCGCGGCGTGCTCTGGTATCAGGGGGAGTCCGACGACCACCGCCCCGAGTCCTACTATGAGCTGATGTGCGCGCTGATACGCTGCTGGCGCGGGGTCTGGCACGACGACGGCATGGCTTTTCTTATCGTGCAGCTGCCGATGTATTCCTGCGACGATGATGATGAGTTTACGCGCTGGGCTTTCATCCGCGAGGCGCAGGAGAGGCTCTTCCGCACTGTGAAGAATACGGGACTTGCAGTCACGCTCGACTGCGGTGAATACAACAATATCCACCCCACGGACAAGTCGGCGGTCGGGTACAGGCTCTTTTTGCAGGCGATGAGCGAGGTCTACGGGCTCATGGACAGAGCCGATACCATGCCGCCGATGTTCGGCTCGCATGAGGTGCGGCACGGCGATACCATGGTCGTCAACCTCGATAACCCGTCGCACGGTCTGTCCGGAAATGACCGCTGCCGCGAGGGATTTGAGCTCGCGGGGGCGGATGGTGTGTACTTCCCTGCCGATTCCGTGGAGATATTCGGAAACCAGATACATATAAAGTCCGAGAAGGTAAAGCGTCCCGTGAACGTGCGCTTCAAGTGGATAAATTATGCGGATGTGGGACTTTTCGGCTCCAACGGCATCCCCGCGGCGCCCTTCCGTACGGATGCTTTCCGCAAGGAGGATAGGTAATAGGATGAAAAAAGGACTGCTTATGCAGTCCTTTTCGTTTTTACTTTATTTCAAGCCTCTTGGCTACGGGCTCTGAGGGCTTCTTCTTCGGGAGCTCAATTGTCAGGATTCCGTTCTTGTACTCCGCGGTGATAGTCTCTGCGTCAACGTCGGATATATCAAAGCTCCTCTTGTATGAGCCGTATTTCCTCTCGCGGCGTATATACTTGGTGTTTTCGTCCTTTTCTTCCTTCTCTGCGGTGTGTTCTGCGGAGATAACCAGGAACTCGCCGTTGATGTCGAGCTTGATGTCTTCCTTCTCGAAGCCAGGCAGCTCCGATTCCATTACGTATTTATCGCCTGTGTCCTTGATATCCGTCTTGCACGCATTCACGGGCATACAGTCGTTCTTGTCGATATCGTTCCATAAATTGAAAAGGTCAAATGCGTTTCTTCCAAAGGGTGTCATTCCGTACATCATATTTATTCCTCCTTGATTCTCTCAGACCTTTTTGGTCTGTCAGTGATAGTGTGTGTGTCATTCGGTGGGATATACGTGTTCCATTGGGATCAGTCCTTTCACTGACTTTTCTTTTAATCCTTTGAATGTGTCACAAGGTCAACTACCTCAGGCGAGATGTAATGAGAAAAGAACCGTTTCATCTCGGATTCAACGTCGGAGTACAGCAGCCCGTACTTCTCAAGGTAATCGTCGTCCTTCTGACATAGGTGGGTGTAGAATCTGCAGCCGACGATGAGGTCGTCCTGCGACCCGTCAGCCGTTTCTCTGTCCAGCTCGGATATTGCCTCTCTGACCTTTCCGCCATCGAGCATATCGGTCAGCTTTTGGACGAGCTCCTCCTTT
>JAGCHA010000059.1 GCA_017649325.1 Ruminococcus sp. | reverse complement strand
GTGGTTATGCCGTCGAGATTGTCCTGTACGCGGGCGCTGTTTACAGTGATATCGCATACCCCGTCGCATATGTCGCTGGTGTAGGTCTCGCCGATTTGATAGAGGTGTACGTCATCGAGGTCGACCTCGGTGTAAATCGAGCTGTTGTCTGTCACGGAGAAAGTCCTTACTGGCTTATTATAATCGTTCCAGAGCACGAAGTTGAACTCATCGGGCTCGCAGTCAACGAGCTCCATGCCCTCGCAGACCTTTCTTGCCTCCTCGTCGGAGTAGCTGTTGTCGATGTGGAGCGTGACAAGATAAGGCGAATCCTTGAAGATAACAAATATATAGCGGCTGTATCTGTGGGCTGATTCCTCGGAATCGTCGTTGATACTGCGTGCGTATCTGACAATAACGTGCTTGCCCTCGAGGTCGTATTCATCGCTGTCCCATTCGAAATTAGACATCGTGAATTCGGAATTCTCGTCGTAGACAAACCTCGCGTAAGACATACCGCCGCCTGTTGCGTCATCGTGGTACTTGCCGCAGTGAGGTCCGTCGGTCTGATAGACCAAACCCTCGGGCACGTAATTGAACTGCACATCTTTGAAGCCGTAGCACTTAACGTCCTCAAGGCTTATGGTATGTTCCGCCATTGTCTCCGCGAGCGCTTCTGCTGTTGTCTCCTCGGCGGCAGTCGTCTCGGTGAGCTCGCCCATATCAGCGGCAGGGGAGGAAGCTCCGCCGCCATGCCCCGCTAAGAACACCGCCGTCGGTACTATGGTGAACGCCGCCGCTGCTGCCGCTATGGACAGTGCTATCCTGCGTCCGCTGTGATTTTTATTGTCAACTTTTCTTCTTTTCATTGTAATACCCCTCGTCATCGTATATTTGCGGGAATTGTAGCTGTGCGAGAAGGTGTGCTCGTCGTTTGACGAGAATGCCTCTTCGACTATCCTGTCCCACTCTTTTTTATCAGGTAATCTTGAAGTTTTCATCATCAGGCTCTCCCTTCATACTAATAAGTCGTTTTTTGATACGTTCAAAGCGCTTGCGCGCGGCGGCTTCCGTAATGGAGAGCCTTTCTGCGGTCTCTCTCCAGCTCAGTCCGTAGCCGCACCTCAGCTCGACCATACGCCGCTCCTCAGCGGTAAGACAGCCGAGTATCTCCGACGGCTGCCGCGCGAAGACCTCGCGCTCGATGTCGGTGTTCTCGTCGGGCAGCTGCAAAGCCTCGTCGATAGGGGCTTCGCGGTTGTAGAAGTGTCTGCGCTTTCGGTACTGCTCTATAGAGGTGCTTCGTATCACCTTAATGATGTACTTTTTCGTTTTCGGAGAGTCGGGCTCGCCGATACGCCTGAGGTGTCTGATGATCCGCAGGAACGCTTCTGAGACGGAATCCTCCGCCGCCTGACTGTCGCCCAGCACGGCAAAAGCTATCCTGTACATCGGTTGCTCATAGATATCGTAGAGCCGCCGAAGCTTTTCAGAATCTGCAATTGTCATTCTTCCACCTCCTGTTTATTTTGGGACGTCCTGTATAATATAACGACCGAGAGATAAAAAATGTGACATCTTATGCCTGTTCGCTTATCCAGATAGACCCACGGCTTTGTATATGGTCAACGGCAGTGTCGACGTCCTGCTCACCGTGGAGATATGCCACGACTTCTTCCTCTATGATATTGAACAGCTCGCTGTCTATGGCAGAGCATTCCCAGCGGTCAATGGAATCCATGTACTCGTCGATGAAGTCGATGTCTGCCTGCGTGATTTTGCGGTCAGTGAGGAAGGTCGCGGGCTCAGCGCCTCCGAACCTCAGAACGCCCTCTTTCAGATAGTCGGACAGGTATGCGTCATTTATCGTGCCTTCGGCGATTCTTTTGCGAGCGGCATTATTTATCGGGAAGCCGCCCTTGAATTCAAACTGCACGACCGTGCCATCGGGAGTCTGAACGTCGTTGTGGCGTGCATAGTGCTCGAACTGGTACTCCTCCCTGTAGAATTCGCGCAGGAACTTCCAAGCCGCCTGCTGCTTCTCCTCGGAGATGTTTGCACGTATCGCGCACTCCTCCATGCCGCAGAGATAAGCGCCGTTCCTGCCTGATGTGGGAAAGCCGACGAGAGTGTAGCTGCCGTCATTGAGATGCGGGAAAGCGACGGCATTAAGGGCGTAATCATGTTCCTCGACTAAAGCTTTTTCGTAGTCTGTCAGCCTGAGATTCTGCACGAGCTGCGGGTTGCCATGAACTGTTTGGTCATCTCTCTTTTGTCCCATATTGCTCTCGAAGGCTCCGCAGAATTCGAGCATTTTGCGGAAGTCGGGGTCGTCGAAGTGTACCTCGCATTTTTTGTAGTCAACGAAATAAGGCGAATTTGCGCGCAGCACGTCGTAGTATATGCCCTCGGAGACAGTCGACCAGTTCACGGTCGAGCCCTCGGGCATATTGTCCCAGTGCTCGATGAACTCGTCAATAGTCCAGTTGGGGGTCGTGCCGCCGTATTCCGCCTTGCTTATCATCGTCTCCGCCCAGTAGTAGGTCGGTATGGAGTACAGCTTGCCGTCGCGCTCGCATAGCCCGAGAATGTGGCTGTTGAGGGTATCGCGGTTGACTTCGGGGTCGTCATCCATGAATTTATACAGGTCAACAAAGCCGCCCTTGCGCTTGAATATCTCGAACTTTGCCGCATTGCCGAACGAGAACGTGCCGACGAGGTCGATAGTGTCCTTGTTGATGAGCTCCTGCGTGACATCGAAGTCTACCTGCTGCATTATATCAGAGGTGAAGGCTTGCTCATTGCAGTACGACTTGACCTCCACGCGCACGCCGTTGTCCTCGGCGTTGAAGCGGTCGATGAGCTCCTGCATAGCCTCGTTCGGCTTAGTCGAGTAGGCGATGGTTAGAACGATGTCCTCCGCGGGCTTGTCCGAGCCCGTACTGCCCGATGATACGCCGCTTTCGTTCTTCGAGACAGACTTAGTCCCGCAGCCTGTAAGGATAGTCGTTGCCGCAAGTAAAGCGGCTACTGATCTTTTCATAAGTATACCTCCTGAAAGTATTATCTGAGACAGTGCTCACAAATAAGTGCATTTCGAGGGGCAAAAAGACGAAACTTCACAAAAAATTCACAAATATTCTGTGTTGTGAACAAATCGGACGCCTACTTTTTGTATAGGATATACTAAGAAAACAGACCTGTACGAGTTCACAGCTAAGAAAAAGGAAATATCTTCTCGAGTGTCTTGAAATTTCTGTCAATGTATGTTATAATGTGTACATAAACTGAAAGGAGGGGTCACAATGATCCTTAACAAAGAAGCATACTGGGGAATCATGGACTATGTTTTCAAGAATCTTAATTTTATCGAAGAGTGCATGAATCCGAGCGAAATGATAAACATTGACACAACAGAGGAGAAAAATGTCTGGCTTGGTGACCTCATAAAGGAGTATGAGTCCGAGAAATGTCCAAAGGAAGCCATTCTCAGCGCTCTGCACATTCTTCTCACACGTGACCTTGTAAAGGTGCTTTACGTAGCACAGAAGAAGGACTACCGCCTCATCGACCTCACAAGCAAGGGCTATGAGGAGTACCTTGACCATATGCAGGTATTGTGAGCCGTCAAGTTGAATATAAATACAAGCCCGAAGGCGGGAGCGACCGCTTTCGGGCATTTTGTTTCACGTGTGTTCTCGGCGTTGCTGTAAAAGACCGCAAGTAATGATTTGACAACTGCGTGGATATGCGGTAAAATGAAGATGATACGAAAACTCTCCCGAAAGGAATGACGATATGAAGCTGTTCAAACGCTTTATCACACTTGCAGCGGCAGCTGTTACGGCTGTATCGGCATCGGCGCTCCCCGCAATGGCGGCAGCTACTCCCGACAAAGCCGACTACAACGAGACCGAGAACAACTGGGCGAAGCTGCTCCAGTATACACTTTATTTCTATGATGCCAATATGTGCGGCACAGATGTCGAAGACAACAACCGCCTCTCATGGCGCGGCAACTGCCACACATACGACGCAAAGGTGCCCATGCAGTCCATCGATGACAACCACACCGGCACTAACATGTCTGCCGCATTCATGAAGCAGTACAAGGATATCCTCGACCCCGACGGTGACGGATATATAGACGTTTCAGGCGGATTTCACGACGCGGGCGACCATGTCAAGTTCGGACTTCCCGAGGCGTATGCGGCGTCGGTTGTATCGTGGGGTTACTATGAATTCCGCGAAGCCTATGAGCAGACGGGACAGGCTGACCACGTCGAGACGATATGCCGCTACTTCTGCGACTACTTTATGCGGAGTACTTTCCGAGACGAAAACGGTGATGTCATAGCCTTCTGCTATCAGGTCGGCGACGGCAGTGTTGATCATGAATACTGGCAGTCGCCAGAGATAGATGCAATGGGACGTCCCGCATTCTTCGCGACATCCGACCTGCCTACGACGGACGATGTCTCCGAGAGCGCGGCGGCTCTGGCAATCAACTATTACAACTTCAAGGACACCGATCCCGAATACGCCGAAAAATGCCTTGATTACGCAAAGGCTCTGTTCGACTTTGCAAACACAAACGACAAGGCGGTCGGACCTCCAGGTGAGGGACCGATGAGCTTCTACACCTCAAGCAAGTGGGAGGACGACTTCTGCTTCGCGGCAGGCTGGCTCTACCTGATCACCCGCGACCATGACTACCTCGAAGCGTGCGAACAGTACATCGATTACTATGCACCTCCGGGATATGTTCTCTGCTGGAACGATATGTGGAACGGCGTAGGGCTTATATTCGGCAGGATACAGGATATCTACCCCGAAGTCTGCGAGGAGACCCGCGTGGCTATCGGACGCGGTCCGTATGAGGTGCTTGACTTCTGGGAAATGGAAGCCAAAGCGGTAAACACCGTTATGAACAAGACCGCGAATATGACGCCGCAGGGCTACTTCCACCTTGATACATGGGGAAGCGCCCGCTATAATACGGCAGTCCAGTTCACAGCCCTTGTCTACGACAAATACCAGAAGGGCAAGGACGTCTACAACCCGAAAAATCCTGACTACACGTTCACGAAGTGGGCACTCGGACAAATGGAATACATCATCGGCGACAATGAGCTCGGCAGGAGCTACGTTGTCGGATACGGCGAAAATTCAGTAAAATATCCGCATCACCGTGCCGCTTCGGGACTGACCAAGTGCGAGGACACCGCCGAGCACAAGCATGTGCTGTACGGAGCTCTTGCGGGAGGTCCTGACGAGAACGACGAGCACAACGACGTCACCAAGGACTGGGTCTACAATGAGGTGACGATAGACTACAACGCCGCAATAGTAGGTGCGGCGGCGGGACTCTATCTCTATAAGGAGGGCAAGGACGCGAACGGCGTCCCCATGGAGCCGGAGCCGAACTTCCCGCCCGCTGAAAAGCAGGACGATACCGACCTCTTCTCGGGCGGTGAATTCTGGGCAGCAGGCTACTGCTCCGAAGCTCCCGAGGCAACGGGCTCGGGCGTGACGAAGCTGACCTTCTTCGTGAACACCGACTCCCTCGAGCCGCACGACGACATCTCCATCCGCTATTATTTCAGCATTGCCGAGTTTGAGAATAAGGAGATACCGAGCAGCTTTGTCCTGCAAAAGACTTACGACCAGGTGGAGACCGAGGTCACGGACAAATCCGCGACGCTCTCCAAGCCCAAGCAGTACAAGGACGATATATACTACATCGAGATATCGTGGGACGGCTACGCTATCGCCAATTCCAACAAGAAGTACCAGCTCATCATCGGCAACTACTTCGGCGAACCGTGGGACTCCTCTAACGACTGGAGCAGAAAGGGCATGGTCGACCTCACCAAAGAGGGCGAGGACTACGACAACATCGTCGGCGGAGTAGAGTTTGCGAAGAAGTGCGAGAACGTCTGCGTATACGCGAGCGGTAAACTCATCGGCGGCACAGAGCCCGACGGTACCAAGCCTGCCAAGGTATACAAGGTAGCGCAGCTTGTACGCCTGCGGAAGATGCTGCTCGGCGAGTCGCCGTTCAGCAGCAGTGAGGCGGCAGAGCAGTTCGACTTCAACTCCGATGGCAGAGTTGATATGTTTGACGAGGTACTTCTCAGAAAGCTCCTCGTATCACAGTCAAAGTAAAAGAATATCCCTGTCCGAGCGTAATCGGGCAGGGATTTTTTTGTTTATCTCGCACAATTGCAGAGCGGAAATTTGTGCAGCCGTACGAAGTTTCAAAAAACTTTCATATTTTTACGTCTATTTCGGTACCGAAAGTCACTTATTAGTGAACACTGTCCGAACGGGCAGAAAAGGAGGTCGCAACTATGAAAAGAATAACAGCACTGCTAACGTTAATCACACTCATCTGCACGCTCACAGCCTGCTCGAAGGGCGGCGCCGGCTCCGCGCAGACCTATACGGCTGAGAAGCTCTCAAATGCCGCGTACAAGCAGGAGAAGCTCGAACTGCCCGAAAAGGCTCAGATGATATACCTGAACCTGCCGTTCAACGGCGGAAACAGCCGCTTTCTGCTCGGTGCGGCGGAGGTCTCGCCGGCATTCTGGGTCGCTGATCGCGACTTCACGAAATTCGAGCGCGTCGAGTTCGAGGACTTCGACATCGGCGTGCAGTACAACATCTCCGTCAGCGGAGCAGGGGAGGTTGCGGAGCTCTTTGTCCATGCGGATTACGGTGACCTGCCCGCCCCAGACCCGTCCTCGCCCGACTACGACGCGGCGTTATACGAGGAGGCGGCTGAGTACAACCTGCATATCCGCAGGTACTCCATCGACGGCAAGCTCCTCGCGGATACCGAGGTCGCGGACTACGACGGCGAGCTCGGACACTCGATAAGTATCAGCGGGATAGCATACGACGGCAGTCACATCGTCGCGAATATGGACGGCAGCTTCTGCGTGTTCACCGCTGACGGCGCGTACCTCGGCGAGCTGTCCGCGGGAGAGGGCGAGACTCTCTGCGAGGTCAGCTGTGACAGCTCGGGCAAGCTTATGACGGCGGTCGAGACGACAAACGGCATCATCGATATACGCGAAGTCAACGCGGCGGAGTGTACCCTCAGCGGCGGCGATACCTACAACCTCGGCGAGAGCTTGCAGCAGCTGACCTGCGGAGCGGGCAGATATTCGCTCTTTGTCCGCACGAGGAGTACCATTTACGGCATCGGCGATGACGGCATAGAGCCGCTGCTCGACGTCAACGCGACGAATGTGAACGTCAACAACATCAACGGCTTCTCGCTTGGCACGGACGGCAAAGTCATCTTATGCACGACCGATTACGGCAACTGGAAGTGCAAGTTTATGCGCTTTATCCCGTGCGCCCCGTCGGAGCTCGGCGATATCAAGAAGCTTCGTATCGGCATAGGCGACGAGCACCAGTTTGACAGGGAAACAGAGATTTTCCTTGAAGAAAACCCCGATTTGCAGATAGAGCGTGTCGTGTACTCGCAGCACGATGAGGACGACTATAATGCCTCGGTCACGAAGCTGACGGAGGACGCGCTTGCGGGAAATCTCCCCGACATTATGATAACCGATTATCAGGGCATGATGTGCGGCGTTGACCTCGCCGACAAGGGCGCATTCATCGACCTTACTCCGTTTATGGATAAGGACGAAAACCTCAAGCAAGAAATGCTCTTTCCGAATGTACGCGAGCTCATCACTGACGACGGCAAGATATACTGCCTGCCGTGGCGTGTCAGCGTAGATATGGGCTACGTCTGCAAGAAGAAGTGGGCGGACAAGTATATCCACGGTGACTGGTGCCTCGACACGATGATGGACACTATCGAGAGCCTGCCCGAGGGTATGCACACGAATGACTGGCAGGATGGTAATAGCAAATGGGACCGTTGGGGAATTGCCAGTGACAAGTGGTGGATAGACGCCGAGACGGCAACGTGTAATTTTGATTCGGATTCGTTTATCAGCTATCTGCGCTTTTGTGCAAAAGGCGGTGAGCTGACCGATGCACGGGATATTTTTGCCGACCCGATGAATCCCACCGCTGCCGAGATGCAGATGGTACGCCTCAGTCAGCAGAGGCAGTACAGAGACGACGTGACGATGTTCAAGCACCTTAGTATAGGCAATTTCGACAGCTATATGAGCTTTATGTACGGCGACTTCGGCGGCGAGGAGGTCGTATACCTCGGCTTGCCCTATCCCGACGGAGCTCACACCTTCCTCGATATCCGACAGCCTCAGCTCTGTATCACAAAGGACAGCACTATGCCCGATGAGGCGTGGCGCTATATCAGCTTCATCCAGAATTACGACTTCGAGACCGACGGTTGGAGCATTGATGGCTTCCCACTGACGGAGAAGGGCTTCTTCAAGCTCGCGGACAAAATGCGCTATGATGACAAGCCTCAATGGTCTGACCAGACGGAGAACGGCTACTACTGGAACGACGGCGAGAATACAGTGTGCATAGGACCGCTCAGGGACGAGGACATCGACTTCATCTACAACTGTATGAAAAACGCCGAGGTGCCGCCGAAGCAGCTGCGCTTCACAGGTGAGGCTTACTGGCAGATAGTCGACGAGGAACGCCAAGCCCTGTTTGCGGGAGAGTCCACGCCCGAGCAGTGCGCGAAGTATATGCAGGACAGGATAGGCACACTCCTCAGCGAGCGCTCGTAAACGATGCTCCCTTGTACCGTATGGGTAACCCCATTATCGGAAGAGACGAATTCGTAGTTATCCTACAGGATACGGACTACGAGAACCATGTCCGGAACGAAGAGCTTCAAGGATAGAAACGGAAGTTTCCGATAAGTGTTACCTATAAGAAAGAGCCGATTCAAGGGTTGCTACCCTTGAATCGGCTTTTTGCTGTATATCATCACGCGTGACGCAAATCACGCTCAATTTCCTCGGCGCGGAGAAGAGCTGTATCAATATGCGAGCAGAAGTTCTTCTTTCCGACGAGCTTTACAAGTCCCGCCTTCTGCATAGCCTTCATAGGCTGCTCGTTTACGTGCGAGAACACGACCTTGACGTTATGTCGTTCGCAGCGCTTGACGATACGATACAGAGCTTCAACACCTGTCGCGTCGACAGCGGGAACGTTACGCATACGAATGCAGAGCACGTCGATGTTCTTGTCGTCAAGCATATATTTGTACTTGTCAGCTGCCGCAAAGAACATAGGACCGTTTATCTCGTAAACGCGTGTGCCGTCTGGTATCTTCTTGAGGAGGATATTATCGGGGTCGGTCTCCTCGTCGTCGATGTCTATCCAAGCGTGAGCCTCGGTCACGTCAGCCATACGCTTCATAAAGAGCAGGGCGGCGAGAACGAGACCGATACCGATAGCTACAACGAGGTCGAAAACGACGGTGAGTATCAGCGTCACGAAGAGGACGATGATATCGCTCTTCGGTGCTGTCTTTATCGTGTTGCGGATATTTCTCCAGCCGCACATATTGTACGCAACTATGAAGAGGATAGCGGCGATAGTGGGCATGGGGATGAGCGAGGCGAGCGGTATGAGCAGCACCAGTATCACGAGCAGCACAACGGAGTGTACCATACCCGATACAGGGGTACGACCGCCGTTCTTGACATTAGCGGCAGTACGGGCAATAGCTCCCGTAGCGGGGATGCCTCCGAACAGAGCGGAACCGATATTGGCTATACCCTGTGCGATAAGTTCCATATTCGAGCGGTGCTTCGAGCCTATCATACCGTCGGCAACGACGCAGGAGAGGAGGGACTCCACAGCTGCGAGCACGGCGATAGTGAAGGCGTTCGGGAGAAGTGCCTTTATTCTGCCGAATGAAACATTTGGGAGAGTAAGGCTCGGGAGCGACGATGAGAGGTCGTAGTTCATCGAGCCGATAGTGTTGACGTTCATACCTGTGAACTTCACAATGAGCGAGCACACGATGACTGCAATGAGTGAAGCGGGTACCTTCTCGAGCTTCTTAGGCCAGAGGATAAGGATAGCGAGCGAGATCAGACCGATGACGAGCGCCTGCCAGTTGAGCGAGCCGATATTGAGGCATATAGCCTTGATCTTGTCGACGGTCTCGATAGGAGTCTCATCAAGCATGAAGCTGAATCCGAGGATATTCACGCCTTTGCCCATTTCAAAGGTCAGACCGAGGAAATCCTTTATCTGACCGACGAGGATAGTGACGGCAATACCGAAGGTAAATCCACTCGTTATCGTACTCGGGATGTATTTGAGCAGAACGCCGAATCGGCAGAGACCCATGATAACGAGGATGATACCTGCCATTATGGTGGAGATTATGAGCCCGTCCATGCCCTCTGTAGCGACGATTCCCGCAACTATTGTGGCGAATGCGGCGGTAGGACCCGCTATCTGTACGCGGCTGCCTCCGAGTAAAGCAACGATGAATCCCGCGACAATGGCGGTGTACAGTCCCTGCTGCGGACCGACTCCCGACGCGAGCGCGAGTGCGATAGAGAGCGGCAGAGCGATTATCGCGACGATGATTCCCGCAATGACGTCCTTGATGAACTGCGAGAGCGAGTAGTTTTTGAGTACCGAGAACAGCTTAGGCTTGAGCTTTTCTTCGGTAGGCTTAACTGCTGTTTTTTGCATACTGATACCCCTTTATGAAATAAATAAGTAATCACGAACTTCTAAATTATACTACTAAGAAATGCGGATTTCAAGGGATTTTTCAGAATATCGGAAATTTTGTCGGAATAGATAAATAATTGGCGGCAGTTGAAGAAAAATGATATGAATTGTTCGATTTTACGCCATATAAAAATAATAGGTCAGATTCTTTTAGCCCCTGTTGCATTTTATGGAGAGATGTGATATAATGAAATAATCAATGGAGAATTTCAGAAACTGCTGCCGTATGATAGTTTTTGCAGCAGCTCTGCAAACTGGAGGAAAAGTTTATGAGCAGTATTCCCGAGATATTCGGATGCAGTGTATTCAACGAGACCGTAATGAAGAGCAAGCTCCCGAAGAATATCTACAAGAATCTCAGAAGAACAATGGAGAAGGGCGAGCCGCTTGACACAGAGACAGCCGACGTAGTAGCAAACGCTATCAAGGACTGGGCGCTCGAGCACGGAGCTACCCACTATACGCACTGGTTCCAGCCGATGACTGGCTCCACCGCCGAAAAGCACGACTCTGTCATCAGTCCCGGACCCAACGGCACGGCGCTCATGGAGTTTTCGGGCACTGCACTCATCAAAGGCGAACCCGACGCGTCGTCTTTCCCGTCGGGAGGTCTGCGCCAGACAAGTTCAGCCCGAGGCTATACAGCATGGGATCCGACCTCCTACTGCTTCGTCAAGGAGGGAAGCCTCTATATCCCGACCGTATTCGTTTCCTACACAGGCGAGACTCTTGATAAGAAGACACCGCTTCTCCGCTCAATGGACGCCCTCAGCAAGACCGCTGTCCGCTTCCTGAAGCTGTTCGGCAACGAGAACGTCACCCGCGTGACCTCGACAGTCGGTGCCGAGCAGGAATACTTCCTCATAGACAAGAACAAATACGACCGTCGCGAGGACCTTGTCCTCACAGGACGCACACTTTTCGGCGCGAAGCCTCCTAAAGGACAGGACCTCGACGACCAGTACTTCGCTAACCTCAAGCCGAGGATAGCAGCATTTATGGCAGAACTCGACGAGGAACTGTGGAAGCTTGGTATCTATTCCAAGACCAAGCACAACGAGGTAGCACCCGCACAGCACGAAATGGCACCGATATTCACGACATCGAACCTCGGCACCGACCAGAATGAGCTTGCGATGGAGATAATGGAGAAGGTAGCTCTTCGCCACGGACTCGTATGCCTCCTTCACGAGAAGCCCTTCGAGGGCGTCAACGGCTCGGGTAAGCACAACAACTGGTCGATGTCCACCAATGACGGACAGAACCTACTGGACCCCGGCGACACTCCTATGGAGAACCTCCAGTTTCTGACGATACTCTGCGCACTTATAAAGGGCGTTGATGAATATGCCGACCTGATGAGACTCTCAGCCGCTTCCGCAGGCAACGACCACCGTCTCGGTGCGGACGAAGCTCCGCCCGCTATCATCTCGATGTTCCTCGGCGAGGAGCTCGACGCGGTGCTCAAAGCTATCGAGGAGGACGGTGTATACAAGACAAAGGCTAAGGCATTCGAGATAGGCGTGAACGCACTCCCGTCGTTCCCGAAGGATTCGACAGACCGCAACAGAACATCGCCGTTTGCTTTCACAGGAAACCGCTTTGAGTTCAGAATGGTCGGCTCATCGGACAATATCGCGTGTCCGAACACTCTGCTCAATACAATCGTATCTGAGGAGCTCGACCAGTTTACCGAGATACTCGAGCCCCACAAGAACACCGAGCATTTCGAGGACGAGGTCAAGAAGCTTCTGAAGGATGTACTCAAGAAGCACCGCCGCATCATCTTCAACGGCGACGGCTACTCGCCCGAGTGGGTCAAGGAAGCAGAGAGAAGAGGGCTTCCCAACTACCCGTCCACTGTTGATTGTATGCCGCACTACACAGACGAGAAGAATCTTCGCATACTGCGTAAATTCGGTATTTACAACCGTGAGGAACTCACAGCCCGCACGGAGATACATCTTGAAAAATACTCCAAGACGAGGCGCATAGAAGCACGTACAATGGTCGAAATGGCAAGGAAACAGCTTCTTCCCGCGTCACTTGAGTACCTCGACAAGCTCTGCACTGCTATCGCGTGCAAGAAGTCGGTAGGTATCGTCTCGAAGGCTGAGGAGCAGATAGCCGCAAAGCTCAACGACCTCTGTGACAGCTTCTATGAGTCGATAGAGCGCCTTGAGAAGCAGGTAGCCGCTGCGTGCGAGATAAAAGACGTTCAGAAGCAGGCGGAGTTCTACCACGACAATGTACTTGCGGAAATGGACATCATGCGCAGCATTGCCGACGAGATAGAGCTGAATATGCCGCTCAGCTACTGGCCTATCCCGACCTACTCCGAGATAATCTACAACGTATAAAGCTATCCGCTGGCAGCTTCGGCTGTCAGCGGTTTTTTGTGGATGCAAAATAAATGCAAGATTTTGTATCCATTGGTTGCGTTGAGTAGTGATTTGTGGTATAATAACTTGTATCAAAAAAAAGAAAGAAAGGGTCACATATGGACACTGCAAAACTGATAATGTGCGCGGTATCTGCCGCAGCGCTGGATATATGCGTGCTGGTGCTGATGATAACCGCATACCGCGAGAAGAGCTCGGGAAGGAAGCGCTGGCGCAAGACTTCGGCGGACATGGAACTTGCCGACCGCGACCGCGGCTATCCGCTCGAGTGCGACGAGATACTGATAGGACGCCACGAAAACGCCGATATACGGATACATGATATGTCGGTGTCGCGATATCACGCGATACTCAACGTCGCTGACGGCAAGTGGACTATCACGGATATAGGCTCGAAGTCGGGCGTGTACGTGAACGGCGTCCATGTCGAGCAGAAGCGTCTGCGCGAAAACGACGTCATCACTGTCGGAGAGCGCCGTCTTATATTCAGAAAAAGGAGAGACAGACATTGAGTAATCCTCTTGCATACGTATTTTCCTGTATATTTGTGCTCCTGACGCACGGTACGATGCTGTTTAACGTATTCTACAACGGCAAGTACGACGACGTCAACGCGGTATTCGTGCTTATGGCGGCAGTCATCGGACTTGACGCCGTATACTTCGTAATACTGCCGTTCTTCAAGCAGCAGACTTACGCGGTCGACTTCATGCTGATACTGATACTGAATATGGGACTTATATTCCAGTCATGTTTCGGCGGGGTGGAGTTCCGGTTAAAGCACTTCGTCACAGTCATAGCGGCGCTCGTTGCGTGTAGAGTGGGATACTTTGCCTGCCGCGACCACCGCTGGATAGAAGACAAGCGCAAGCTCATCTGGATATGTATAGGCATACTCATGGGCATTATCCTGCTCTTCACAGGCAGCCGCAGTATGTGGATATCGCTCGGCGAGTCGACCTCAATACAGCCGTCGGAATTCATAAAGCCGCTTCTTGTGCTCGCTTGTGCGACATCCGTCACAGAGCAGCAGAAGAAGCACAAGCTTCTCTGCTTCAACGTTGTATACGAGAACCTGATTCTTTTCGGTATCGTCGCTTGTGTCTGCCTGTTCCAGTGGTGGTGCCGTGACCTCGGAAGCATACCTACTTTTGGCGCGATATACGTGTCGGGCTTCCTGCTTAGGATATGCTACCCCAAGGGCAAGTACTCGAAAAAACCGATAATCATAGCAGTAGCATCTCTCGCGGTGCTTGCAGTCATCGGCATCATTGTAGCCCCGCCATATGTCCGCGACAGACTCTTTGTTGACGTATGGAATGACAAAAACGGCAACGGCTATCAACAGGCGCAGGCTCTCATCGGCATAGCTGACGGCGGCTGGTTCGGCAAGGGCCCCGGACACGGTTTCCTGCACAACGTATTTGCCTACAGCAGTGACATCGTCTTCGCTACCATCAGCGAGGAGTGGGGACTGCTTTTTTCGGTAATGTCGGTATTCGTGCTGCTGATGATAGTAGCGATACCTCTTGTGAATCCGCCCCGTTCGTACTACCACGGTTCGATGTGCGCGGGCATAGCAGCGGCATTCTCGGTACAAATGGCACTCAACATATTCGGCTCATGTAATATGATACCTTTTACGGGAGTCACGCTGCCGTTCATATCCATGGGCGGAACATCAATGGCAGTCAGCGGACTGATGGCAGGGATGCTCGTAGCGGCGCAGTCACCCGTTTTCAAGGCTCCGAAGAAGAAAAAGGAGCAGAAGAAGCCGCTACCCGCACAGCCTCAGCAGATGCAGCCCATACCTCCGCAGCAGCCTCAGCCGCTTCCACCGCGGCAGGATGCACCTTCGCAGCCGCCTGTCAGCTATACGCTGACGGACAGAAGAAAGTGAGGGCAGAGCAATGAAAAGTATCAAGAGATGCCAGCATATAATCACGCTCTTCCTGAGCATATTCCTTGTGGGAATGGTAGTGCTAGTTATCAAGATAAACCGCGAGGCGTCGTTCTATATGATGAATTCGGACGACCATCGTCTCGGCATGGTCTACGACAGGCGCGGCGACGTGCTGTTTGACGGTACGGGCAGGGGACAGTACACCGACGGTTACTTCACTGATGTCGGAAACCTCATCGGCGATGACAAGGGACAAATGGAAAACACCCTTGTAGCACAGAACATAGGCTATCTCAACAACTACAGCTTTTCGTCGGGCCTTGTGGAAAAGGGCGGCAAGGCTGCGATATACACTACTCTCGACCACGACGCCAACCGTGCCGTCTACAATGCCTACATGGGTGCGAAGGGCTGTGCGTGCGCGTACAACTATAAAACGGGTGAGCTGCTCGTCTGCACGAGCCTGCCGTCGCTCGACGTTACGCGCGGCTATGCCGACATTGACAATATGGAGTCGGGCACGCTTATGTCAAAGGTTATGTACGGGACAGTCCCGGGCTCGACGCAGAAGGTACAGACGGTGATATCCGCCCTCGAAATTATGGGCAGGGAGCGTCTTTTCTCCAAGACATACAGCTGCACGGGCTCATTCGTGAACGCAGAGGGCAAGAATATCGACTGCCACCAGTCGTGGGGACACGGCGACCAGAATATCCAGCAGGCGATAGAGAACAGCTGCAACCCCTTCTTCGCACAGCTGATACAGGACTCCGATATGCCGCTTGACCGTATAAAGTCACAGTATGAGAAGCTCGGCTACGCGATAAATGGCGAGGATATGAAATACTTTGACATTGACGGCATACAGTGCGAGCGTGCCTCCACGACGCTCACGGACACAGGTGACTTCATCACACAGTGGGGCTGTATAGGACAGGGCGACACGCTCGTGAGCCCGATGCAGCTGATGATGTGGCAGAGTGCCATAGCCAATTCCACAGGCAGAATGACCATGCCGCACATCATCTCGAAGGTGACAGACGTGGACGGCAGGGTCAAAAAAGAAGCGGATACCGAATACAGTAAGCAGCTCTTCATGCCGTCAACAGCCTCGACTGTCAGACAGATGCTCAAGACAAACGGAGCGAACAATTACGGCTGGCAGGTGCCCGGATACGATATCGGCATCAAGAGCGGTACAGCACAGGTCAAGGAAGGTGCAGAGGAGAACGCTCTGCTTGTAGGCTTTGTGGACGACGAAGCACATCCGATAGCCTTCTGCGTGGTACTCGAGAACAAGTACAGCACACCCGTATCAGCTGAGCAGATACTTACAATAATGCTGAACTCGCTGTGCTCGTAATTTGTTAAATCTTACAAAAATGAACCTCTTAGCTGTACAGTTTCAACAAAATTAACAAATTTCACTTGTAACCTCGATATTTTTATGGTATAATATAACCATAAAATAAAGTTCTCACTAGAGAGCTTATTAAGGAGGCCATCACTCTATGAAAACAACCATAACAGCTAAGAAAATGCAGATCCCCCAGAACTTCACAGAACACGCCGAAACAAGGATAGCTCAGAGACTCGGAAAATTCTTCGGAGATGAGGCAGACGCAAAGATCGTAATGTCAGAGATAAAGAACAAGATAGTTCTTGAGCTTACAGTGAAATACAACAGCATGATCTACCGCGCCGAGCGCTCTGCCGAGGATAAGGCAGTCGCTCTTGATGATGCGATAGACAAGATAATCCGTCAGATACGCAAGAACAAGACGAGAGTCGAAAAGAAGCTGAAGGATACAGCCTTCAAGGAGGCTTTTGCCGAGCCTGTAGAGGAGATAACCGACTACGAGATTATCAAGGACAAGAAGTTCAAGCTCCGTCCGATGAATGTAGAGGAGGCTATCCTCCAGATGAATCTGCTGAGCCACGCGTTCTTCATGTTCCTGAATGCGGACACAGGCGTTATCAACGTTGTATACAAGCGTGACGACGGCAACTACGCTCTTCTCGAGCCCGACAACGATTAACAGCAAAAAAATGCGGAGCCGTTAAGGCTCCGCATAGTTTTGATCAGGAGAATAACCATGAACGAAAATAAGAAAACGATAATTGAGAAACGCATAAACAAGGTCGGCGAGAACCTGAAAAAGAACAATATGGAGTTCTACTATGCACCCACAGCAGCCGACGTCTGTCCTATTGTAGAGAAGCTTATGCCCGAGAGCTGCACCGTTACCCACGGCGGCAGCGAGTCGATGAAGGAGTGCGGTATACCCGCAGTTCTCAATTCGGGCAGATTCAACTACATCGACCGCTCGAAGGCGACAACTCCCGAGGAGACAAGGGCAGTCTACAGAGCGGCTTTTTCTGCTGATGTCTACATCACGAGCGCGAATGCCATAACCGAAGACGGCGTTCTCTACAATGTTGACGGCAACAGCAACCGCATAGCCGCCATTGCCTACGGACCCGATTCCGTCATCGTAATCGCGGGATACAACAAGATAGTCCGCGACCTCGAAGACGCAGAGGTGCGCGTAAAGAGAGAGGCAGCTCCGCCTAACTGCGTTCGTCTTAATTGTGAAACTCCCTGTGCAAAGACGGGCGAGTGCATATCACTTAAAAAGGCAGACCGACAGATGAGCGACGGCTGCGGCGGCGACGGACGCATCTGCTGCAACTATCTCATATCCGCGCAGCAGCGCCATAAGGGGCGCATCAAGGTCATAATCGTAGGCGAGGAGCTTGGTTTCTGAGCCAAAAAGCAATAATTCTTCACTATTCAATGAGAGGGCGTGACAGAGAATCTGTCACGCCCTCGTTTCAGCTCAGGTCTTGAATAATCGCATCGAATGCAGGGAAGTCCTTATCGTAGGTCTCCTGCATATTTTCCTTTTTGGAGTAAATGAGCTCCTGCGGCTTGCGGATAGCTATGAACCAGTCATCGGAGATGAAGCTCTTGTCCACACCTACTTTTTCCGCGAAATCGGTATTTGCGAGCATGAACTTGTACTTGTCAACGTGCGGATTATCTGGGTACAGTTCCGACAGGTCAACGAGTGTATCTTCGAGGGTGAGAACGCCGCCGAGGTTCTTGTTGCCGATGATGATAACGGAATCCGAATTCTGTAATTCAGCGGTGAGCTTCTGCGGAACGCTGTTGACGAAGTCTTCCTTCTCAACGCCCGTGTAGGGGATATAGTACAGCGAGGCGAACTGTTTACCGTTATTGTTATTGTCGGGAGTGAACTGTGATAGGTAGTTTTCGAGTTCCGACTGTTCGCCGAGCTCCTGATTCATGCCTATCATCAGGACTATCATATCGGGACGCGGCTTTGAAGCAAGGTCATACACGAGCAGACCTCCGATGAACACGAGCACACAGGCGATACCGAGCCACCACTTATTGAGATAGAGGAAGCTGCTGAGTTTTTGCAGCAGTGACCGCTTGACCTCCTCGGATTCCTCCTCGTGAATGACCTCACTCTCGTCTATCACGCCTGATTTCAGTTTGAGCAGCTCGAGGCGTTCCTGCTCGAGACGCCTGTCGTGTTCCTCGGCAGCTTTTTTTCTGCGCTCCCTGTATTTCCGCTGAGCCTCCTCGCGATTGAGGCGGGCTTCCTCGTCAGCTTTCTCATGCATCTCCTTCGATGTCTGGAAGACACTTTTAGAGATGTGGAGCTTGTCGTCCTCGTGAGCGGCGGAGCTGTTTTTATCCTTATCCTTCATAGTACCTCCGTACAAGTACAAAGGCGGACTTCGGTCCGCCTGTATCTTCATTTATCAACAAAGTAATTATACAACAAATGCCCGATTTTGTCAAGGATTTTTCCCGCACGGCTTGCTATTATCTGTATAATGTGGTATAATAAAGGGTAACGATACTGAAAAGGGGGCGTGAAAATGTCGGACGTGAAAGACATACTCGAATCTGTGCTGCACGATGAAAAGCTGCTGGGAAGCCGTGCCTTCCGCGACAAGGTCTACACCGACCAGCCGATAATCAAACGCGCCTCGCAGGTAAAAACTCCAGAAACACCGCAGAAGATAAAGGACATGAAAGCACTCGCCTACACGCCCGAGGCATACTGGAAGACGTCGGCGTGGCTGTTTTACACGCAGGGCAAGTTCATGGAGGATTACAGCGATGTGTACGAATACACAGCCGATTTTGTAAAGTATTACCCGACCTACCGCGACCTCGACAACGAACAGCTCCGAGGATATTTCTCGTGGAGGTCGCGTCTGCGGAAAGGGGAATACCCGCCCGCTCCGATACCGTTTGTGTACATACGCGCCTATGAGCTGATAAACGGCATAGGAGCCGAGCTCCCGCAGGAGCGCTTAGAGCTGCTGAAGCGGCTGACAACCGAGTACGGCGATACCAATGCGGAGCTAAAAAAGCTGCTCTGGCGCTGGACGGTCGACTTGTGCGTATACGAGCAGCTCGACCCGCAGCTCATCGCCGACGTGCCCGATATCATGTACGACAGTGCGCTGTTGAAGCTACTGAACTGGCAGGAAAGTACAGATGACGAGCTCTTTTCGGCGCTGAGATTTCTCTCGGGCTACCCGTTCGAGCAGTCGCGCTACTACATCGCCAACGCGGCAGAGTTCAGGACAGCAGCGGTGCGGATATTCCGCAGTATGTCCGACTTTTTCCGCGACCACAGGAAGAAGCCGCTTTGCGAGAACTTCTTCGGGCACCCGACAGAAATGACTTGTCACCTTTTTGAGTCGGCGGTTTTCTACGAGAGGAATGCCTCGCGGACATTCGACTGCGCTCTCTCGCCGATACACACCTACACGTGCAGGAACGGGATATGGCGATGCTATCGCTACTACGGGAGCAGAACGCGCAATCAGAAGCTTGGTGAGCTGATGAAGATGCTCGACTATCTTATGCGCGAGCGCTGTGACTTCCGTTACAAGCTCCGACCCGCGGAGGTCTCAAAGACGGCGACAGACCTGATAAAGCGTGAGCTTGACGCAATGGACGAGGAAAAGCGCATAGAGAAGGCGATGAGGATAGAGATAGACCTCTCAAAGCTTGCGGGGATACGCGCCGCTGCGGACGTTACCCGCGACAAGCTCATAGTAGATGAGGAGACTGACATCCCCGCACCTGCAATTGAATCCGTTCACGAGCCCGAACCCGAATCAGCGCCGGAAACGCCGCTCAACGCAGCAGAGAGGAGCTTCCTGCGAGCGCTTCTTGATGGCGGAGACCATACAGCCGTTGCGAGGGAGTCGGGCAGTATGCCCTCACTGTTAGCAGACAGCATAAACGAGAAGCTCTTCGATATTTTTGCAGACACGGTCATAGACTGTTCATCGGACGTTACAGAGATCATTGAAGACTACGCCGACGAACTCCAGAACTACATTTGATTCCGAATTTAATTTGAGGTGTTGATATGCAAAACGATAACAGACCCGCAGTGCCGAAGCGCATAGCCTCGGCTGTGATAAATTCGCTGAAAGGCGGCGTAGTCCCGCGCATAGGGCTGCCATACATCACCGTTGGCAGAGAGGTGGAGATAGACGCGCTGCTCCATGACGTTGACATCATAGCCGACGGCGGAGCCTCGTTCCGCTTCATTGTCGGCAAGTACGGAAGCGGTAAGAGCTTCCTGCTGCAAACGATACGTGCCCACGTCATGGACAGGGGCTTCGTAGTGGTTGACGCTGATCTTTCGCCCGAGCGCAGATTACAGGGCACGAAGGGGCAGGGACTCGCCACATACAAGGAGCTCATCCGCAATATGTCGACGAAAACGCGTCCTGACGGTGGAGCACTCACGCTGATACTCGACCGCTGGATAAGCACGGTACAGTCCGAGACTGCGGCGGATACAGGGCTCGCGCCCGATTTGCCTGACTTTGAAAAAGCGGTCGAGAAGAAGATATACGAGGTCATCTCGGCACTGAATGAAATGGTACACGGCTTTGACTTCGCGAAGCTCCTTACGGTGTACTACCGCTCATACGCGGCAGGCGACGACGAGAGCAAGGCGAAGGTCGTGAAGTGGTTCCGTGGAGAATACACGACCAAGACCGAGGCGAAGAACGAACTCGGGGTAAACATTATCATCACAGACGATGACTGGTACGAGTACATCAAGATATTCGCGGTATTCCTCACCCGAGCGGGCTACAGAGGTCTGCTCGTGCTGATAGACGAGCTTGTGAATATCTACAAGATACCGAACGCGATAACCCGCCAGTACAACTATGAAAAGATACTCACGATGTACAACGACACGCTTCAGGGCAAGGCAAAGCACCTTGGCATAATAATGGGCGGAACACCGCAGTGTATCGAAGATACGCGGCGCGGTGTCTACAGCTACGAGGCGCTGCGCTCGCGGCTTGCGGAGGGCAGATTCGGACGCGAGGGAGTGAAGGATATGCTCGCCCCCGTGATACATCTCACGCCGCTCACCTACGAGGAAATGCTCGTGCTGACGGAGAAGCTCGCCGATATCCACGCGGGACTTTTCGGCTACGAGCGAGTGATAACACAGGAGGACATGGTCGCCTTCATTAAGCTTGAATTCGGACGTATCGGAGCAGGCAGCCAAATCACTCCGCGCGAGGTGATACGCGACTTTATCGAGCTTCTCGACATCGTGTACCAGAATCCTCACATCAACATCAGCGAGTTCATAATGTCCGAGGATATGCCGTCCTCGTCGTCTCAGGAGAGCACTGAGGACGAGTTCGCAGAGTTCGAGATATAAGGGGGGAACTATGGACGTTTTTGACCGTTACGCGCCGTTTATACAGGACTTCATCTACCGCAATAACTGGGAGTCTCTTCGCGCGATACAGGCAGCCGCGGGGGAGGCGATATTCAATACGGACGAGAATGTGCTGCTGTCTGCCTCGACCGCTTCGGGAAAGACAGAAGCCGCCTTTTTCCCCATACTTACGCTGTTTTCGGAGGATATGCCGCGCTCAGTCGGAGCCGTGTACATCGGTCCCTTGAAAGCTCTGATAAACGACCAGTTCACCCGCCTGACCGAGCTCTGCGAGGAAGCGGATATTCCCGTCTGGCACTGGCACGGCGACGCGGCTCAGTCCCACAAGGCGAAGATGCTTAAAAATCCGTCGGGGATATTGCAGATAACGCCCGAATCGCTTGAAGCCATGCTGCTCCGCAAGCACGCACTGATACCGAAGCTTTTCGGCGATCTGCGCTTCATCGTCATCGACGAGGTACACTCGCTCATGCGCGGAGACCGCGGAGGTCAGACTTTGTGCCTGATAGAGCGTCTATCAAAATTGGCAGGAGTCAAACCGCGCAGAATAGGGCTTTCCGCTACCATAGGCGACCTCGAAGCAACGGGCGAATTTCTCTCGTCGGGAACTGACCGCGGTACCGTTATCCCGCGGATAGAGGCGAAGGGTATGAAGTGGCGGCTGTCCATGGAGCACTTCTATATCTCACAGCAGAATCAACCAGAGGGTGGTGCGGATGTCGAAGCTTTGCCCGTGCTTGAGGAAAAAACGGACTCCGCACCCGAGCACGCAGACGCGGGAATGGGCTATATTTTCGAGCATACACGCGGGAAAAAGTGCCTTGTTTTCGTGAATTCGCGTGAGGAGTGCGAGGCGGTCACGACGACTCTGCGCTCCTACTGCGAGGCTAAACACGAGCCCGACCGCTTCCTTATACATCACGGAAACCTTTCCGCCGCCTACCGTGAGACAGCCGAGGCAGCGATGAAGGACGACGATGTCTATATGACGACCTGTACTACGGCAACGCTTGAACTCGGGATAGACATCGGCAGGCTCGAACGAGCGTTTCAGGTGGACGCACCGTTCACAGTGTCGTCTTTTCTGCAAAGAATGGGCAGAACGGGCAGACGCGACCTCCCGCCAGAGATGTGGTTCGTCATCCGCGAGGAGCTCCCCGAGCCGCGTTCGATGCTGCCCGAGACCGTTCCGTGGAAGCTGATACAGGGGATAGCTCTCGTGCAGGTATACGTGGAGGAACGCTGGGTGGAGCCACCAAAGCTTGACAGACTGCCTTTTTCGCTGCTCTACCACCAGACCATGAGCACGCTTGCCTCCAACGGCGAGCTCACGCCCGCTCAGCTTGCATCGCGGGTACTGACCCTGAAATACTTCCACCGCATATCGCAGGACGACTTCCGTGTACTGCTCCGTCACCTGCTCGAGACCGAGCATATCCAGCGCACAGAGGAGGGTGGACTGATAGTCGGACTCGCGGGGGAGCGCGTGATAAACAGCTTCAAATTCTATGCTGTATTTCAGGAAAACGAGGAGTATACAGTCCGCTGGGATTCGCAGGAGCTCGGCACAGTCGTGAGTCCGCCGCCTGTGGGTGAAAAGCTCGCCATTGCGGGACATGTATGGCTCGTGGAGGAGGTCGACCACAAGCGCCACCTCGTCTACTGCGAGAAGATAAAGGGCAAAGTTCCCGCGTATTTCGGGGACTGTCCTGGGGATATAAATACGAAGATATTGCTGCGTATGCGGCAGGTGCTGCGCGAGGAAAAGAGCTACCCCTACCTGATGAAAAATGCGGTGCTGAGGCTCGCACAGGGCAGGCAGTCTGCGAGAAATTCGGGCATGACGAACACTCCGCTGGTGTGTCTCGGCGGCAATATGTGGGCACTTTTTCCGTGGCTGGGGACGTATGCTTTTTTCGCTATGGAGCGCTTTTTAAAGCTCCGATGTGCTGACAGACTTGGCTTGCGCGGCATGGATTCAGCTCGTCCGTACTATATCCAGTTTACGATGAAAGTGCAGCCTGAGGAGTTTTTTCGCGTGCTTGCGGAGGAGGCTCAGGTAGAATTTGACCCACTTTCGCTCGTTTATCCGAACGAAGTGCCGATGTTCGAGAAGTACGACCAGTACGTCCCGCCTGAGCTCGTGAGAAAGGGCTTTGCTTACGGTATCCTCGATATCAACGGAATGAAGGCACGCGTTGCTGAGTGGGCGGAGTTGTACAGGGATAACACGCCTTGACAATTGCTGGAATACGTTATACAATGATAACGGAGGTGTTTACTATGATAAAAACTACGCTTAAAATAGACGGTATGATGTGCGGACACTGTGAGGCGCACGTTAATGATACGGTTCGCAACGGTTTCGACGTGAAAAAGGTGTCGTCCTCGCACAAGAACGGCACGACTGAGATAATCTCAGAGCAGCCGCTCGATGTAGATAAGCTTAAGGCCGCTATCGAGGCAGACGGCTATAAGGTGCTCTCGACGGAATCCTCGCCGTACGAGAAAAAGGGCTTTTCTCTATTTAAATGATTGTAGGGGCGCACAGTGTGCGCCCTCCTTTTATAACCTGAATGTTGTTTTTTAGTTAAATCAGAAATATAACTCCTTTCCTGTTGCATTGTCTGTCAATTTGTGGTATAATATCATACGCAAAATATTTTTTCTGAAAGGAATCTGCATTATGATAATCTTAGTTGTTAACGCAGGAAGCTCTTCCCTCAAGTACCAGCTCATCAATATGGACGATGAGAGCGTGCTCGCTAAGGGCAACTGCGACCGTATCGGCATCGACGGTCATATCGCTCACAAGGCTGCTGACGGCAGAACTCTCGACGAGGACTGCTCTTTCCCCACCCATACCGAAGCTTTCATGAAGCTTGTTGAGGCGCTCACCAAGAGCTCTGCTAAGGTGATAGACAGCATGGACGAGATCTCCGCTGTTGGTCACCGTATAGTACAGGGCGCTGACGTGTTCGACAAGTCCGTGCTCGTTACAGATGAGGTCATCGAAAAGATAGACGAGCTCCGCGAGCTCGCTCCCGTACATAACCACGCTCATGCTCTCGCGCTTCGTGCCTGCAAGAGTGTTATCCCCGCTAATGTTCCTCAGGTCGTTGTATTCGATACTGCTTTCCACCAGACAATGCCTCCTAAGGCATTCATGTTCGGTCTGCCCTATGAGGACTATGAGACATACCACGTCAGAAAGTACGGTTTCCATGGTACTTCTCACCGCTTTGTTTCCAAGGCTCTCGCAAAGGCTATGGGCAAGAACGTTGAGGACCTCAAGATAGTTTCCTGCCATCTCGGCAACGGTTCCTCTATCACTGCTGTTGACGGCGGCAAGTCCGTTGATACTTCCATGGGCTTCACTCCTCTCGACGGTGTTGTTATGGGTACCCGTACTGGCGCTGTTGATCCCTCCGCTGTTACTTTCGTTGCGGACAAGCACGGCTTCACTCCCTCTCAGATGAGCGAGTACATGAACAAGAAGTCGGGATTCCTCGGTGTATCGGGCGTTGGCTCCGACAACCGCGACGTTCAGTCCGCTGCTAACGAGGGCAACAAGAGAGCTCAGCTCGTTTCCGATATGCTCGTTTACGAGATAAAGAAGTACATCGGCTCTTATGCAGCTGCTATGAACGGTCTCGACGCTATCCTCTTCACAGGTGGTATCGGCGAGAATTCATGGGAAGTCCGCGAGGGCGTCTGCACCGATATGGACTACTTCGGCATCAAGATTGACAAGGAGCTCAACCGCTCTGTAAGAGGCAAGCTCACAAAGCTATCTACTCCCGATTCCAAGATAGAGGTGTGGATAGTTCCTACTAATGAGGAGCTCCTTATCGCAAGAGATACTCTTGAGCTTATCTCCAAGTAAAAACTGTTTTCAGCAGGACACCTTTGGTAAGCTGCCCTGAACGGAAAAAGTGGATTACCGAGCCTGGAATTACGGGTTCGGTAATTTTTTGCCGCGATTCCGCCGAAGGGGCTGCCTTTGTGCCCTGCTTTTTTTGTACGAGAAGTGCGGAAGCTGGTTTTAGTTTCCTCGGGTTAACAATTCAGCTTTCGCGTTTTTTTTATGCTATAATATACAAAGTTAATAGGAATTATCTATTTAATATGTTTTTGGAGGCTCTACCAATGGAGAAAAGATTCATATATGCCGATAATGCGGCTACCACGGCTGTTTCCGAGGAAGTCCTCGCGGCTATGCTCCCGTACTTCCGTGAGGGCTACGGTAACGCTTCGAGCATCTACAAACTCGGGCGTGACGCTCAGCGTGCAGTCGAGGACGCTCGCGACAAGGTGGCGCAGGCTCTCGGTGCTGATCCGCGCGAGATATTCTTCACAAGCTGCGGCTCGGAGGCTGACAACTGGGCTATAAAGGGCACTGCGGAGCTTATGGCGAAGAAGGGAAAAAAGCACATCATCACGTCTGTGTTCGAGCACCATGCTGTGCTCCACACGACGCAGTATCTTGAGAAGCATGGCTTTGAGGTGACTTACGTGCCGATAAGCGACAAGGGTCTCGTCGACCCCGAGGACATACGCAGAGCTATCCGCGAGGATACGGCTCTCGTGACGATAATGTATGCGAACAACGAGATAGGTACAATACAGCCCATCGACGAGATAGCCGCGATATGCCACGAAAAGGGCGTGTTGTTCCACACGGACGCTGTTCAGGCTGTAGGTCATGTTGATATCGACGTGCACAGGCAGGGGATAGATATGCTGTCGCTCTCGGGACACAAGATACACGCGCAGAAGGGTATCGGTGCGCTGTATGTCCGCAAGGGCATCGCACTCCCGAATCTCATTCACGGCGGCGGTCAGGAGCGCGGCAGACGTGCAGGTACGGAGAATGTTCCAGCTGTTGTAGGGCTCGGAGTCGCGATTGAGACTGCAACCCGAAATATAGCCGAAAAGAATGCGAAGATAATACCTCTCCGCAACAAGCTCATCGACGGTATATTGAAGCTGCCATATACCCGCCTCAACGGCGACAGGGACAAGCGTCTCGCAGGCAATCTCAACATCTCCATTGAGGGCATTGAGGGCGAATCCCTCCTTCTTATGCTCGATATGAACGGCATATGCGCTTCTTCGGGTTCTGCTTGCACATCGGGCTCGCTTGACCCGTCACATGTCCTGCTCGCACTCGGACTGAAGCACGAGGTCGCGCACGGCTCTATGAGGCTCTCCATTGAGGAGAATATCACCGAGGAGGATGTGGACTATATCCTCGAGGTCGTTCCCAAGGTCGTCGGGAGACTGCGTGAGATGTCGCCCGTGTGGGAGAAAATGATGAAAGGCGAAAAGTACGAATAAAGGAGAATTATTATGTTATACAGTGAAAAGGTACTCGATCATTTTTCAAATCCGAGAAATGTCGGTGAGATTGAGGACGCGGACGGTGTTGGCGAGATAGGTAACGCCAAGTGCGGCGACATCATGAAGATGTACCTCAAGATCGACGACAATATCATCACGGACGTTAAGTTCAAGACTTTCGGCTGCGGTGCGGCTGTGGCGACTTCGTCAATGGCTACGGAGCTCATCAAGGGCAAGTCCATAGACGATGCTCTCAAGCTCACAAATCAGGCGGTAGTGGAGGCGCTCGACGGGCTTCCCGCCGTGAAGATACACTGTTCTGTCCTCGCAGAGCAGGCAGTGCGCTCGGCACTGTCGGACTACTATACACGTCAGGGTATCGACCCCGTACCGATAGTCGGCGAGATAAAAGAACCCGAGGAATAAGGGAAGAATATGAGAGCCGTTGTTTACGACTAGGTAAACAGCGGCTTTTTTCTTTGCTCTCTTATAAGCTGAAGCTATATGTAATGATAATCCTTTCGTATTGGACAAATACCTATGGGTATGGTATGATTAACACATAGAAAAACACAGGAGTGATTATAATGAACAAGCACAGACAAATCAAATATTCGGAGCGAATGCGATGTATGATGAACATCCGCTGAATAAAAATGCTTGATAAATGAAAGGTTTGATAGATATGAATAATAAAAAGATAATTGCTGTACTCGCTGCGCTCCCGCTTCTCACAGGCTGCGGCGCATTCAATAATTCTGAGTCTGATCAGAGCGACAGTGTTGCTACCTACGCTCAGAGCCCCACGGACGATACCAAGGACTGCTGCGCAGATAAGGACAAAGACTGCTGCTCCGAGCCCGCCGACTGCTGCGGAGACAGCGCTGAGGCTGCTCTCGGTAAGCCCGAAAAAACTGACATCAATATCGGTTACCTCAACTCTACGGCGCATCTGCTCGCGTTCGTAGCTGCCGAGGAAGGCTACTTCAAGGAGGAAGGGCTCAACGTTGTGCTCACACAGTTCTCCAGTGCTTCCGAGCTCGTAAACGGACTTGAATCCGACAAGCTTGATGTAGCCTTCATCGGTTCGGTACCGACACTCACATTTGCAAGTCAGGAGCACGACATTTCTATATTCGGCGGTGCGATGACAAACGGTCACGGTTACGTGATAAAGTCCGAATTTACTGACAAGGACGAGGCAGGTGTGGAAATCCTCAAAGGCAGAAACGTCGCCTCAGTCAAGAACAGCGTTCAGGACGCCGAGCTCCAGATACTTCTCCGCGATGCAGGCATAGAGATCGGCGAGGGCGAGGACAAGGTCAACATCGTCTACTTTGACAGCCAGAAGGACGCTTATGCGGCTCTCCTCAACAAGAACATTGACGCCGCTTCCGCTTACTCGCCTTATACCTCGCTTGCCAAGTCGCAGGGCTACAAGGTCGTTTACTATTGCGCTCACGAGAAGGCTCTCGAGAATCAGCCCTGCTGCCGTCAGGTCGCCAAGACTGCAGCGCTCAGCAGCAATCCCAATACATTTACTGCTCTTGAGCGCGCTTTCATCAAGGCGTACCACTTCACTCAGACGGACCACGAAAAGACTATAAAGGACGTCAAGAAGTACATCGACATCGAAGAGGATTTCATTGATACAGAGGTTTACGGCGGCTACAGCGTGTCGAGTCCCGACCCCGACAAGAAGGGCACCGCAACGCTCAAGGAGACTATCGTTGAGCTAGGCTACACAGAGGATTTCGACCTCGAGCCTCACTACAACACGGACATCTACAAAAAGGCACTCGACAGCATCATCGCTGAGGGTTCCGATGACATATATGATTCTTTAAAGGAGCATTTTGATGACTACGAATAAGATCGAGATAAAGGATCTCACCGTCAACTATGTTGACAACAAACGCAGCTTCAATGCCCTGCACGACGTTTCCTTCGGCGTGGGCAGGGGAGAGTTCGTGAGCGTTATCGGCGCGAGCGGCTGCGGCAAGTCGACACTCCTGAGCGTGCTCGAGGGGCTGTATGCCCCTGCGGGCGGCTCGGTACAGATAGACGGCAAGGAACTACACGGTACGGGCTCAGAGCGAGGAGTGGTTTTCCAGCACTACTCTCTTTTCCCGTGGATGACGACAAAGAAGAATATTGAGTTCGGTATCAAGCAGACTCGCCACGGTCTGAAACGCAGCGAGCGTGCCAAGATAGCGGACGAATTCCTTACAAAGGTGGGACTTGCGGACTCGGGAAGCAAGTATCCCTCGCAGCTTTCGGGCGGTATGCAGCAGCGCGCCGCTATCGCAAGGGCTCTCGCAATGGATACGGAGATCCTCCTCATGGACGAACCGTTTAGTGCTATCGACCCAAAAAACCGCGTTATCCTACAGGAGCTCCTGCTCTCGCTGTGGGAGGGAGACGGATCCGAGGAGCGCAAGACTGTCGTTTTCGTTACCCACGATATCGACGAGGCTATCCTGCTCTCGGATAAGATAGTCGTGCTCACGGCTCATCCGGGAACAGTGAATGAGGTGGTCAATGTACCGTTCGAGCGTCCGCGAAGCCGTGCTGACCTCGTGGGGACGGAGGAGTACGGAAGATTCCGCAACAAGCTCCTCTCCCTCCTTAATACAGACATTGCTGAGCGTATCGGCGGAGATGAGGTGGTACTATGACATTCAAGAAACGCTACCTCCGCATAACGCATTTGCTGTTCATAGTTCTTCTGCTGATACAGCTGCTGCCTGACAAGTCCACCAAGGAAGTGTTTACGGGATCACTTATAGCGTTTGCGGTAGGAGTCGAGGTGCTCGTTCTCGCTGTATCGTCCTTCATCAAGAAGGAGGAAGGGATAAAGCTGCTCGTTGACATTGCAGGATTTATATTTGTACTTCTCGGAGTTTGGTCGCTTGCGACTGCCAAGTTCAATATCCTTAACGACCTGCTCTTCCCCGCACCCGGTAAGGTGGTTCACCAGTTCGTCGAGGACAAGGAGCAGATATTCATCAACATCGAGAGCTCACTCGGTACGACGATAAAGGGCTTCCTCATCGCGGTCGTATTAGCTGTCCCGCTCGGACTTTTCATTGGCTGGAGCGCGAGGATAGGCAGTGCCGCGACCTACATAACCAAGTTTTTCAGCTCGATACCTCCAAGAGTTTATATCCCGTACGGTATCGCTCTTCTCCCGACTTTCAAGTCGGTATCGGTGTTCGTTATCTTCCTCGCAACGTTCTGGCCAGTATTCGCGGGAACGATGAGCGGCGTGCTCGGCGTGGACAAGAAGATAATCGACTCGGCAAAGGTGCTCAACGTCAGCAAGCCCGAAATGCTGTTCCGCGTGATACTGCCTGCGTCCTTGCAGCAGATATTCCTCGGCTGCAATCAGGGACTCAGCGTGTCGTTCATACTCCTCACATCTGCGGAGATGATTGGCGCACGCGACGGAATGGGCTACTACGTGAAGTATTACTCCGACTTCGGAGACTATACCCGAACCATTACAGGACTCCTCGTCATCGGCTTTGTTGTCATCGCCGTGACCTTCCTGTTCAACAAATTGCAGTCACATCTGTTAAGGTGGAAAAGATAGCGCGGGTGCCTTACAAGTTTAAACGGAGGTCAACAATGGTACAAATGTATAAGCGAAGCCAAAGAACGTAATATCGCTCTTTGGCTTTTTTGCTTTTTCAGGGGACAGATTCCTCGTCTTTTCTGCGGCTTTTTGCCTATTTTTACAAACTCTATCTTCTTTATAGGATATTTCTATAACTATTGCTGAATATAGTTGCAGCCTATTGACATATCAATAGGAAAATGCTATAATACATATAGTTCCGATAGGAATACAGTATTTAAGAAAGGAAGTGCTGAACATGAGTGCTAATATGATGTGTTGTTGTATGTGTAATATGGAAATGATACGTGTTCTGCATGCTTGTGCTCAGCGATGTTGCTACTTCTCTTAAACGTCACAGAGTAATCTTTCATGCGTGGAGCGCGTTGTCGTTCTGCGCATTTTTTTATGGAAGGAATCAGTTTCTATGGTTAATGAAAGAGAAAGCGTAACAGCTAAGATATGTGCCTTTGTGAGAGCATGGCACTCGAACAGGTCGCGTGAGAAAATATTTGATGACTACCTCGCCTACGATTTCATGGGCAAGGAGGAATACGACAGCATTTACGAGCTGATCAGCAGCGGGCTTGACGGCTCGGAGCAGCTCTCCCGCGAGGAAACAGAGCTGATGATAAATGAGTATTTCGCGCCGATACCGCTCTCGCGCATACATTTCAACGAGATCAGGCTCGCTGACTTCGCAAAGGCAAACGGAAAAGTCCAGTACGTCATCTGCGGCGCGGGCTCGGACACATTCTCGTTCCGCAACACGAACGACGATATCGAGGTCTTCGAGATAGATCATCCGGATACTCAGCGCTACAAGCTCGAAAAGATTCGTGAGCTCGAATGGAATATCCGCGGAAACGTCCACTTCGTCCCTGTTGACTTCGAGAAGGAGCGAATGTGCGACAAGCTTCTTGCGGCCGGCTTCGACCCCGCAAAAAAGACGTTTTTCAGCCTCCTCGGAGTGTCCTACTATCTCACTCTCGACGTGTTCACTGACACGCTGCGGCAGATGTCGGAACTCTCGGCGCTCGGGAGCAGGGTGGTGTTCGACTACCCGATAAAGACGGGCGTTTTCCCGCAGAGAGTTG
>JAGCHA010000058.1 GCA_017649325.1 Ruminococcus sp. | reverse complement strand
TGTCAAGGGCATCACGGTTACAAATGTTCTGGGCTGCGGTATGCAGAACGGCCAGCGCAACTACTACCGCGGTACTACCGTCGAGATGAATCTGCTGCCTAAGGTTAAGGCTGAGATAGCTGTATGTGCGGTTCCTGTCGAAAAGGTAGTGGCTGCTGCTAAGGCAGCCCTCTACACAGGCAACTACGGCGACGGTAAGATGTTCATTTACGACATTGAGAACGTTATCAAGATACGTACGGGCGAGGAAGGTTACAACGCCCTTCATGACTCCGCCGAGTGGGAAAAGGCTTGACCATACGTAAATATTACGGGTATTCAGTGGGGCAAACCTTTCTGAAAAAGGTTTGCCCACAGCCCCCTTTTTCCAATAAACTTATAATATGAATTTTGCCCCTATAGGGTACTCTCCTGATACGGAAAGATTGAGTCTTTCTTTTTCGTGAGAGTACCCCATAGGGGCAAATTTTAAATTGAAGGTTTTAGGAAGGGGAAGGGGGATTCCATGCTGCGGGCGGAAAAATGTCTCCTTCAATAATTACCCGTAATACTCGGGTTTGTCAGGCTTTTTCCGGTACTTCGGGGTATTTGTTGAACAGCAGTTTCAGCAGCACGGGCGTAACGATACTTGATACTATTATAAGCAGTATGACCGCCGTGAAGTAGGAGGAGTCGATTATGCCCAGTCCCAGACCTTTGTTCGTGATGATAAGGGCGACTTCTCCGCGGGTCATCATACCGATGCCTATTTTCAGACAGTCTGCCCACCTGTATCCGAAGCACTTCGAGACCAGTCCGCAGCCGATTATCTTGCTCAGCAGAGCTACGGCGACAAATCCGACCGAGAAGAGTATCATGCTCGTATCGACATTGCTGAAATCGGTCTTTAGTCCGATACCTACGAAGAACATCGGTGCAAAGAACATATAGCCGTTGATGCTGACCTTGCGGTCGATATAATCGGCGTCGCGGGTGTTGCAGAGGATTATGCCCGCTATGTAAGCTCCCGTGATGTCCGCGATACCAAAGTATTTCTCGGCTACGAATGCCATGACGAGGCAGAGTCCGATGGCGATTATCGGTATGCGGCGTGTGTGCGAGTGCTTTTCGTCGTAGCGCTTGAACAGCTTATAGAAGATGTATCCGAGTATCACCGACAGAACAAGGAAGAGCACTATCTTGCCCGTAACAAGGAGGGTGTTGCTGTCGGGGTCCTTGAAGCCGAGGACGAAGGTCAGCACGATGATGCCGATGATGTCGTCGATTATTGCGGCGCTCAGTATCGTCTGTCCGACACGGCTGTTGAGATGTCCCATTTCCTTCAATACCTCGACGGTTATGCCGACTGAGGTAGCGGTCATGATACAGCCGATGAAAACGGCTTTGAAGAATTCATCGGTCCCGACTGCCGCGAAGCCGTACATTCCCATATACAGGAGGCTTCCTCCCACGAGCGGGACCAGCACTCCGATACACGCGATGACGAATGCCGCCAGACCCGATTTTTTCAGCTCCTGCAGATTCGTTTCGAGTCCCGCCGAGAACATTATGAGTACGACGCCTATCTCTGCCATCACGCTGATGAATTCAGTCGGCTGCAGGATGTTCAGCAGGCAGGGACCGATGACGAGACCCGCGATTATCTCTCCCACGACCATAGGAGCTTTCAGCTTGCGCGCAACAAGTCCGAAGAACTTTGCACAGACCACGATTATCGCAAGGTCGCGAAGAATGTCGATTGTATCCAATTATCTCATTTCCTTTCACGCAAATAAAGAGAGCCAGCGGCTCTCCGACTGATATTATAGCACATCAAAATCGAAAATGCAAGGGCTGAGAGAGCCGTACCCGTATTGAAGTATTACGCGGGATGAGGTGGAATTTTCAAAAAAGGGCTTGACAAATACTGCGGGATAGTGTATAATGTGTAAAGTGTTTTTAGATTACACCCTTGTCAAATTCGGAACAAGGAGCTGAATTATGGCTAAAGAGCTTAAATTCGTTATGCTGCTCGACTGCTACGGCGACTTGCTCACCGAGCATCAGCGCAGCGTTATGGAGCTTTACTACTGCGAGGACCTTTCGCTCGCCGAAATAGGCGCTCCCCTCGGGATAACCCGTCAGGCGGTGAGAAGCCTCATCAAGCGCACCGAAAATATCCTCCTCGGCTACGAGGAGCGGCTCGGATTCGCCGACCGACTCGGAAAAATGCGCGACTGCTTCTCCGCTATCGCGGAGGAGGCGGAGCTGATACCCGACGAAAAGCTCAGAAATGCGATACTTTCACAGGTGAAGCGCAGCGAGGAGCTGCTCTGATACCAATTTGTATATCTCAAAGGAGGCGTCTACATGGCATTTGAAGGTCTTTCCGAAAAACTGAACAACGTCTTCAAGAAGCTGAAATCAAGAGGCAAGCTCACCGAGAGCGACGTCAATGAGGCTATGCGCGAGGTAAAACTCGCTCTCCTCGAAGCTGACGTAAGCTATAAGGTAGTCAAGGACTTCGTCAAGAAGGTCTCGGAGAGAGCTGTCGGCGAGGAAGTGCTCGCGAGCCTCACTCCTGCTCAGCAGGTCGTAAAAATCGTCAACGAGGAGCTCGTTTCCCTCATGGGAAACAGCAACGCAAGAATAAATTTCGCGTCGAAGCCGCCTACGGTCATCATGATGTGCGGTCTTCAGGGCTCGGGTAAGACTACCCACGCCGCAAAGCTCGCGAAAATGCTCAAAAAAGAGGGACATCGCCCTCTGCTCGCAGCCTGCGATATCTACCGTCCTGCCGCTATAAATCAGCTGCAGATAGTAGGTCATAAGGCTGACGTAAAGGTGTTCGAGATGGGGCAGACCGACCCCGTGATCATCGCGAGAGAAGCTCTCGCGCACGCCAAGGACTACGGTCATGACGTGCTCATAATCGACACCGCGGGTCGTCTTCACGTAGATGAGGCGCTCATGGATGAGCTCAAGAAAATCAAGGAGCTCACTACCCCCGATGAGATAATGCTCGTTGTCGACGCTATGACGGGTCAGGACGCTGTAAACGTTGCCAAGGCTTTCGATGAAGCCGTAGGTATCACAAGCGTGCTGATGTCAAAGCTCGATTCCGATACAAGAGGCGGTGCGGCACTATCCGTACTCGCTGTTACAGGTAAGCCTATAAAGTATGTGGGTATGGGCGAGAAACTCGACGATTTCGAGCAGTTCCACCCCGAGCGTATGGCTTCGCGTATCCTCGGTATGGGCGACGTGCTCACCCTCATCGAGAAGGCTGAGAACGTTATGTCCCAGAAGGACGCCGAAAAGCTCAGCAAGAAATTCAAGGAAAATACCTTCGATATGGACGACCTGCTCGACCAGATGAAGCAGATAAAGAGAATGGGCTCGATGAAGTCGATAATTGGTATGCTCCCCGGACTGGGCGACAAGCTCAAGGACGTCGATATCGACGACAGCCAGCTCAATCGCGTGGAGGCTATCATCACCTCTATGACAAAGGCTGAAAGAGCCAAGCCCTCTATCATCAATCCCTCCCGTAAGAAGCGTATCGCCGCGGGTTCGGGCAACAAGGTCGAGGATGTCAACCGCCTGCTCAAACAGTTCGAGCAGATGCAGAAGATGATGAAGCAGTTCACAGGCAAGAACAGCAAGATGAACCTGCGCAAAGCCCGTAAACAGCTCGCGGGAATGAACTTCGACAAGATGACGGGCAAGGGCGGAGGCAACCTTCCATTGTGATGGGGCTGTAAGCTTCTGCCGCTATCATGGCACGCTCCAGATACCACCACGAAACAGCTGTCGGCTGGGTACTCTTCATCGGAGGTCTGCTCTTCCTGATAGTTGCGGGCGCTGTTTTCAGAAATGTCAACAAGCGCGTAAAAAATCTGATACGTCTCGTCGCGCCGGGCATTATCGTGCTCTCATATGTCGCTGACCTGATGTTCTCAAAATAGCTTCAATGCGACGTCTCCCGCCGCTTGAATATACATTAATAATACGGAGGTGAATACAATGGCAGTAAAGATCAGACTCAGAAGAATGGGCGCTAAGAAGGCTCCTTTCTATCGCGTAGTCGTAGCTGATTCAAGATACCCCAGAGACGGTCGTTTCGTCGAGGAGATCGGCTACTATGATCCCACTAAGGAGCCCTCGGTTGTTAAGATCGACGCTGATAAGGCTAAGGAGTGGATCGGCAAGGGTGCTCAGCCTACAGATACTGTAAAGGCTATCCTCAAGAAGGAAGGCATTCTCTAAGAAGCATTCTTATGCAATAGCTGCGGAAGAGGTGGGACAGTTTGTCTCTGCCTCTGTTCCGAAAGCTCTCGGAGGTTATTATGAAAGATTTACTATATGCAATAGCTGCAGGTCTCGTTGAGGATAAGTCGGCTATAAAAATAGTCGAGGACGAGCCCGACGCAGAAGGCGTTATCGTCTTCCACCTTTCCGTCGCTCCCGACGATATGGGCCGCGTTATCGGAAAGCAGGGCAGGATCGCTAAGGCTCTCAGAACTATTATGAGAGCAGGCGCTGCAAAAAGCGACCTCAAGGTCTCTGTTACTATCGAATAATACAACTATCCGCCTGTAAGGGCGGATTTTGCTGTTTGACCGTTTTTACGGGACATTTTTTACATCGAACAGCTTAGATTGCATATCATTCTTGTCATAATTTACAAAATGTTGAAAAACGATGTTTTTTTACTTGAATATTGTTTTTATATATGATATAATATAAGCTGAATATATTTGCAGTGAGGGGAGAAATATGAAGCTTCAGCAATTGGAATATGTCATCGCTATCGCACAGGAGGGCAGTATCACTGCCGCTGCGAAAAAGCTCTATCAGGCTCAGCCTAATATCAGTATCGCGCTCAAAGAGCTCGAATCGGAAATAGGTATGCAGATATTCTGGCGCACCCCAAACGGTATGGTGCTAACTCCCGAGGGAGAGGATTTCCTGCTGAGAGCTAAGGAGATCGTCGAGAGTATGCACAGCCTCGAGGCTGACTATTCAAACAGAGCCGATGATACCGTTTCACTCAGGATAGAATCTACGATATCGTCTTATTTGGCTGCTGCTGTCGGTATCTGGGTCAATTCTTTCGCTGATACCGATAAGATAGGCATTCACCTTGCCGAGACCGTTACCAATAAAATTATCGAGGACGTGAGCGGCGGTCGTGCCGATATCGGTATTATCCGCATTCCTTCGAGTCAGCTCGGTGTGTACGCGGAACAGCTGAAAAGCCGTAAGCTGAGCTGCCGTACTGTTACCGAGTATACCATGAAGCTCCTTATGCGTGCCGATAACCCGCTCGCTAAGTACGACGACGTGCCCTTTGAGGAGCTCGAGAACTGCGTGCAGATACTCCACGGCGACGATGAGCTCAGCGTGTTCGGCAAAAACTGCGTAAACCCCGAATATCCCGACGATACGCAGAATCGTCTCCTCTACGTCTACGACCGAGGAAGTAAGATTGGCCTCATGAATACCCTGAAAAACGCTTTTATGTGGGTCTCGCCCGTTCCGAAGAATGCGTTCCCCGACGGCGGCGTTGTGGTGAAAAAATGCTCGTATGCCAATATCCGTATGCGCGACCTCGTTGTCTGTAAGAAAAGCAATGAGAATAACCGCCTGATAAAAGAATTTATCGAGTTTTTAGCGGGATTCGTCGAGAAGGCTATCGGTACCGAAGAGGAATGAACGCAGGGGGGTATGCCTCTGTAATTCGGCTGATGAGCTGCATATTATGTCCGCTGAGCCGGATTCCGTTGACGAAAAAACTGAGTTGCCGAGCCTATAACTATGGGCTCGGCATTTTTATGCCTTGAATTCGCCAATCTCGCGGAATAGTTTAATAAAACGTGAAACTTTCTCCGCGCCTGTTGCTTTTTTCACAATTGTATGATATAATATATGTGACACTAACAGGAGCACGGCTGACGGCTCCGAAATTATGCCCTGCAAAGGCAAGAAAGGACATAATATGCTTCACGAAAAATCATGCGGAGCTATTGTTTATCGTAAATACCACGGCAATACCGAGATACTCCTCATCAAGCATATCAACAGCGGTCACTGGTCGTTCCCAAAAGGTCACGTCGAGGACGGCGAGACCGAGGTCGAGACCGCTATGCGCGAGATAAAGGAAGAAACCGATATCGACGTGATCATCGACCCTACCTTCCGCGAGACCGTTACCTATTCGCCTAAAAAGGATACTATGAAGGTGGTGGTCTATTTCCTCGCAAGAGCACGCAATGTCGATTATCACCCGCAGGAGGACGAGATAGCAGAGGTGCGCTGGGTCGATATCTCCTATGCCTCGAATATCCTCTCCTATGAGAACGATAAAACTATAGTCACCAAAGCTAAATCTGCTATAAAAGAGGCTCTGTAAAGGGTGTCCCTTTAGCCGTTTTTGCAAGTTACCGAATGTATGCCGTAGGTTTACGGCACGGTAGCCTGCCTTTCCGCTAAGGAGAGCAGCCTAAAAGGAGTCTCTTTTTCGTTAAGGAAAGCTGACTGCTCAAAGATGTTATATATATGATAAATATATCGCGTTATTTGATTAATTGATATAAACAATAATATGTCTATCATATAAGCTGATAAAAATTATATATTTGATTTCCGCGAAATACTGTGCTATAATAAGACCATAGAAAGAGCGGATACATCATAACACACGCTTTCTTTAAAGTTTTTCTCTAATTTCATCCTTTATAAAAAAGAACGAGAAACTGTCCCCCAAGAGTTTCTCGTTCTTTTTTTGTCTGAAAATGACGGGGCGTATTGTCCGCCACTCACGTACAAGCGTATTCACCAAAAATACAGCGCATATTTCCGCTAAATTTGGCGGTCTGTCAATAGATTTTCCCGATATTTTGCAGTATAATTGTTATTGCTGTATTAGTATCTATTATTCCGAAAGAGGTTTTGTTTATGGCTTATAAAGTTGTTAAATTCGGCGGAAGCTCGCTCGCTGACGCCAATCAGTTCAGAAAGGTCGCCGCTATCATAAAGTCCGACGACAAGCGACGCTTCGTTGTACCCTCTGCTCCCGGCAAGCGCTTTTCTGACGATATAAAAGTGACCGATATGCTCTATAAGTGCTGTGAGCTCGCAGGAAGCGGAGTTGACTTCGCCGATGACCTGCAGCTCATAAAAGACCGCTATAACGGTATCATCTCCGAGCTCGGCATGGATATGTCGCTCGATGAGGAGTTCGACACTATCGAGCGCGAGCTGAAGGCTCGTCCCGCTAAGGATTACGCCGCAAGCCGCGGTGAGTTCCTCAACGGCAAGGTGCTCGCAAGGTTCCTCGGATTCAACTTCGTCGATGCCGCTGATGTTATCGTGTTCAATACCAAGGGAAGCCTCCTCCTCGAGGAGACAGTCAAGGCTGCACGCGAGCGCCTGAAAGAGCTCGAAAATGCTGTTATCCCGGGCTTCTACGGAAAGACGACCGAGGGCGTCATCAAGACCTTCTCGCGCGGCGGTTCGGACGTTACGGGCTCTATCATCGCCAACGCCGTGAGAGCCGATATCTACGAGAACTGGACTGATGTTTCGGGCTTCCTCGTTGCTGACCCCCGTATCGTCGATAAGCCCGACGTTATCGAGACCATCACTTACCGTGAGCTCCGCGAGCTCGCTTATATGGGTGCTTCCGTGCTCCACGAGGACGCTATTTTCCCCGTTCGCTCGGCAGGCATACCGATAAATATCCGCAATACCAACGCTCCCGAGGACGCAGGCACGATGATCGTCTCAAACGACCATGATTTCAGCCGCGAGAGCCTCGGTCACACTATCACGGGTATCGCGGGCAAGAAGGGTTTCAGCTCTATCAATATCGAAAAGGCTATGATGAACAACGAGCACGGCTTCGGTATGAAGGTGCTCAAGGTGCTCTACGACAACGGGCTCTCGTTCGAGCATATGCCCTCGGGTATCGACACTATGAGCATCACCCTCGAGACCGCTAAGCTCGAGCCTGTGCGCGATAAGGTCATCGCTGAGCTCCGCCGCGAGGTCGAGCCCGACCACATCGACGTTGAGGACGGTCTTGCTATCCTCGCAGTAGTCGGCAGACGTATGAAGAATACCCGCGGTACTGTTGCGCGCGTTTTCGCGGCAATGGCTCACGCAAGGATAAACGTTAAGCTCATCGATCAGGGTTCCAGCGAGCTCAACGTCATCATCGGCGTCAGCGAGAACGACCTCCCTGAGGCGATACGCCGTATCTACGATATGTTTATCAATTCCGAAAAGCAGTAAGCGAAACAGCCATAGGGAACTTCCCTATGGCTGTTTCTTGGTATAGAATATGAAGAAAGGAAAATGAATTGTCTCAGTCAGGCTTTGTCTGTGGATAGCAGAGTTATTCGGGAGTTATCCCGGAGCGGCAGAGAGCTTCAAATTCACTGACGGGTACAGGCTTTGAGAAGTAAAAGCCCTGAAACATCCGACATCCCATCTCCGAGAGAATATGATACTGATTTTCGGTCTCGACGCCTTCTGTGAGTGCCGATATGCCCAGATCGTCCGAGAGGTTGATGATGTTGCGGACTATGGTGTGCGCTCTCAGTACGTCTTCTGTTCTGCTGAGGAATTTCATGTCTATCTTCAGCACGTCCACGGGCATATCCTTGAGCAGATTCAGCGATGAATAGCCGCTTCCGAAGTCGTCCATCTCGACGATGAAGCCTGCATTGCGGAGTTCGCCGAGTGTCTTCATCTTGCTCTCGACGTCCGTCATCATTATGGTCTCGGTTATCTCTATTCGCAGATGTGTGGGGTCGACGCCGTACTTGTCCACGAGTTCCTTTATCTCGGCGGCGACGTCCATGAAGTAGAAGTCCTTCGGCGAGATATTGACCGACAGGAAGAGGTCCCAGCCCTCCTTCTGCCAGCGCGAGAGTATCTCACAGGCGCTCTTCCACATAAACCTGTCTAACTCAACTATCATGCTGTTTTTCTCGAGCACGGGTATGAAACGATCAGGTGAGAGGAATCCCTCTGTCGGGTGTATCCAACGTGCCAGCGCCTCTGCGCCGACTATCTTTCCGTTTGTATCGACGATCGCCTGTAGGTACGGGCGCATCTGCCCATCCTTGAGGGCGTCTGCGAGCTGTGTGGATATCTGCTGGTCCCACAGCACCTTCTGGCGCATTTTGTCATCATATACGGCGATGTGCTTGTGATAGTCGTCCTTTATCGTCTGTATCGCAAGATGTGCGCGGTCGAAGAGAACTGCGATATCGGTGTCGATATCGGTTATCTCGCATAATCCCACGTGTATGAGGATGTTATAGTCGATGTTTATGTCGGCTACGCGGAATTTGGAAAGTTTCCTCTCAAAGCGTTCGATATCGAATTCGTCTGCGGGCACGCACGCGCCGAATATATCGCCGCCGAGCCTGCCGAAGAGGCTGTTGTCGGAGAGCTCCGCACGTATGCGCTCGGCGAGGAATACCAGCACCTTGTCGCCGAATTCCGTGCTGAATATGTCGTTGACGACCTTGAAGTTGCGGACGTTCAGCGAGAGGATATAGCGCTTGACTTCGGGCTCGTCGTGAAGCAATTCGTTTATGCGCTGATACAGGTATTCCTTGGTATACAGCCCCGTGAGCCTGTCGTGAGTGGCGTTGTACATCTCACGCTTCAGCTTACGCTGCTCGGTCGTGTTGTCGCGCACCGTCAGGAACGAACCCGCGAATTTGCCCTTGTCGTCGGTGATGTGGTGGTTCTCTATGACGTAATACTCCGCATCGTCGTCTTCTCCGATAACGATGCCCGAGAACCAGTTGTCGGGCTTGCCTGTGCATTCGCCGAACTTGCTGTTCAGCCTTTCGGCAGCCTTGTCGAAGGTCTCTTCGGTAACGTCTGTGAGCACCTGTGCGGGGGTGTTCGCCCATATGCACTTGTCGCCCGAATCAAAGAAGAACAGGGCTTCGGGCATCTCCGAGGCGATGTTCGCGAGCATACGGTCGAGAAGCCGCATGGGGCGGTAGTATAGTGCGAAGTAGAAGATGAGAAGTCCGAACACACCGAAGCCTATCATCGAGCGGTCAACGGGTGTGCGCGAGAAAATGTAGAAGGTCTGCCACAGCGCCGCAAGCACGAGGGTGCCGAAGATGACAGAGTATCGCTCGGAGTATATCCGCGAGGAATGCAGCGTCTTTATGAGCAGCATTATCAGTATCACGAAGAGTATGCCGTATACCACTGCGCGATGGAAGGTCTGTCCGAAGCGCGGCACAAGACGGTAGTAGCTGTAGCCGTCTACCTGTATGGGCTCGGTCGTGAATGCCTGATGGAAGAAGATGTCAAAGCCGTACTGGAATATGTCCGCAGCGAGGAATATCTCGAGTATGCACCTCAGAACGCTTTTCTTCCACTTGTAGTTGCAGTATTCCATGACGAATTTCAGCATCGTCCATATCATCAGGTCCATGCCGAGGAAATATATGTAATAGCCTATCGTCGCGGGGAGAGATGTTCCCGCACGGACTATTATCAGATTTCCGATAATAGGCGGCGTTATCGCAGCGGTGAACACCGCGACCGTCGAGCCGATGGTGCGTTTTGACTGCAAAGCTGCTATGGAGCAGCCGCCGAGTGCTATTATCAGGAAAACAAATATGACAGAAAACTGGTCTCTCATAAGATCACCTGACTTTAGGACATCACCGCACATGCTTTGTGCGGTGATGTTCTAATATTTATATCAAAAACCAAAAGGGCATAATTCCCCGACCTTATTATAGCACACGAGCATGGAATTTGCAACAATTTCAATAAAAATTTACAACGTATTCATTATTTTTCTGCCAAATGCAAACAAAAAGAATGCAGCCACAGCAAGGGGACTATATCTTGTGGGGGCGGCGGAGTTTTCGACAAGATGTAGCTGTGGGTGCGCTTGATTTTTTATTCGGAATGTGTTATTATTGTTAATAATACCGACTTGCTTCGGACAGAAAGGAATCACCCGCTATGAAACTCGAACCTATCGTTATTTCCCTCCTCGATACAGACCTCTATAAGTTCAATATGGATCAGGTCATCTTTCATAAGCATACCGACCTCTGCGGTCAGTATTACTTCAAATGCCGCAATAAGGACGTCGTTTTTACTCCCGAAATGGTGCAGGAGATCAACGAGCAGATAGACCACCTCTGCACCCTCACTTTCAAGAAGGAGGAGCTCGATTACCTCCGCTCGATACGCTTCATCAAGGACGATTACGTCGAATTCCTGCGCCTGTGGCACCCGATACGCGACTACGTCACCGCTGAGCTCGACGCTGACGGTCAGCTGCAGATAGTCGTTGACGGTCCGCTCTTCTCGGCTATGCAGTTCGAGATATACCTCCTCGAGATAGTAAACGAGGTGTACTTCCGCATGAAATTCGACTACGAGAGGCTGAGAAGCTCCGCCGAGAAGCGCCTCGACGCCAAGATAAAGGCTATGAACGACGGTTCCTATACTTTCAAATTCGCGGAGTTCGGATGCCGAAGAAGACTTTCCCGCGAGTGGGAGGACGTCGTTGTAAGGCGCTTTGTTACCGAGACAAAGAACTGCGTAGGTACATCGAATGTCTATCTCGCGATGAAGTATAACGTAACTCCTATCGGCACCTATGCGCACGAGTTCGTGCAGATGTATCAGGGCATTGATTCGATTCCGCTCGCCTATACCAACCACTATGCCATGAAGGACTGGTACGATGAATACGACGGCGATAACGGTACGGCTCTGACCGATACCATTACCACCGACCTCTTCCTGCTCGATTTCAACCGCTCTATGGTCAATAACTATACGGGTGTCCGCCACGACAGCGGCGACCCATACGCATGGGGCGACAAGATCATCGCCCACTATAAGAGCTACGGCGTTGACCCCAAGACAAAGCTCCTGCTGTTCAGCGACAGCCTCGATTTCGACAGGGCGCAGAAGCTCCATGAGTATTTCTGCGATAAGTCAAAGGTGTCGTTCGGAATCGGTACGTTCTGCTCTAATGATACCGAGGAGAAGGCGCTCAATATCGTCATCAAGCTCCAGTACGTGAACGGCAGACCAGTCGCGAAGCTCTCGGACGATATCGGAAAGGCTATGTGCCGCGACGAGGACTACCTCGAATACCTCAAGCGTTCCGTCGATTTCAGAATAAAAAGAGAATCCGCAAAATAAGCACTGTCCTCATATGGGGGCATTACGGGGTGGGGGAGAGCCTTTTTCAGAAAGGTGGCCCTTGGTAAACAACCGCAATGCTCCTGTATGGGGACAAAGTTTATTCTGAAAAATAAATAAAATTCCGAAAGCTGTTGCAATTATTTTATTTATATGTTATAATCTGAGTATAGCTTACACATATGCTGAAAGGGGGCGTTTTTGTGGAGATATCAAGCGAAAAATACTATCTGCTCCTTGAGCAGCTGCTCTCGGAAATGAATACCATACAAAATTTTGACCGCGACAGATTCGTCGGCGTACTCACTCAGCTCTGCGAGCTCTTCCGCATCTCCAAGGGCGAGACCGAGTTCTACACGAATGAGGAAAAGGAGCGCCTCGGCGAGGGCGAGATAATTTGCGATTACGATAACGGAAAGGGCGGTCCCGCAATAATCGAGCACCGCGTCCTTACCAAGTCGCAGGCTGTCATCAAGGGTACTATCTACCGCCCCGAGGACGAAGAGCCCCTCTCGGAGCGCGATATGCAGAGACTCGACCTCATAGAGCGCCAGCTACTCAGCTTTATTGCACGAAACAGGCTCGCCTCGGCAGTTGAAGCACTCGGCTTCTATGACGATTTCGGCTTCAAGAACCGCCGTGCATTTATGCGACAGGCGGAAAGGCTGAACAGTCAGGGCTTGCTGAAAGGGCACTATACCGCGATGATGCTCAATCTGCGCCACTTCTCGGTCATCAATCAGGATATCGGCAGAGCAAACGGCGATATCGTCCTCCGCAACTTTTACAAGCTCATATCCGCTATAGCCGATACTGACGGTGTCATCAGCCGTCTCGGCGGCGACAGCTTCATCGTGCTGATACGCAACGAACTCCTCGAGCACGTTATGTCACTTCTTCGCGGAGTACCGATATACTATGACAAGGAGAACGAAAGGCGCGTCCTTGTTTCCGCGAGCGCAGGAGTTTTCAAGATACCGGAGGACTTCGACTTCCATTCGCGCAGCGCTCTTATGGACAGGATGCTCAGCGCCTATCAGAGCGCTAAAGCTGAGGGTGGCGAGTCCATTACCTTCTTCAGCGAGGAAATGATAAAGAAAAAGGGCGAGGAAATGCGCATCATGCAGCTCTTTGAGCCCGCCCTCAACAAGAGGGAATTCAATGTTTACTATCAGCCTAAGGTCGATGTGAATACGGGCGAAGTCATCGGTGCAGAGGCTCTCTGCCGCTGGCTGCACGGCGACCAGATGATATCTCCCGCTACGTTTATCCCCGTTCTCGAGCAGAGCAATGATATCTGCCGTCTCGACTTCTACATACTCGACGTCGTGTGCTCGGATATCCGCAGGTGGCTCGACGCGTGCATAGAGCCGGTGAGAACATCTATCAACCTATCGCGAAAGCACCTCATAGACGTTGACCTGCTGCACCATATCATCGAGATAATAGACAGGCACGGCGTGCCGCACCAGTACATAGAGATAGAGCTCACCGAGACTACAACAGACGTCGAATTCCGCGTATTGAAGCGCATTGTAAGCGGCTTGCAGGACGAGGGGATATTCACCTCTGTCGACGACTTCGGAATGGGCTATTCCTCTCTTAACCTCATCCGCGAGATACCGTGGAACGTTCTGAAAATAGACCGCTGCTTCCTTCCCGCAGACGACGAGAACGAGCAGAGCGTCACGAGCCTGATGTACCGCCATGTTGTCGCAATGGCGCTGGATATCGGGCTTGAATGTATCACCGAGGGCGTCGAGACCACGAAGCAGATAGAGATACTGCGCTCCAATCACTGCCGACACGCGCAGGGCTATATCTTTGATAGGCCGCTCCCGCGTGACCGGTTCGAGAAGGTGCTGAATATGCATAAATACGACCTTGATAAGATACTCAGCGAGCATTGAGCCGCCTCCCTGTGACAAATGTTCCACGTGGAACAATTAGTGTGTTTCCCTGAGGGAGCTCACCACGTCATCAATAAAACTTTAAAATTTTGCCCCTATGTGGTACTCTCAGTGAAAAGAAAGATCTATTCTTTCCGAGAGCACCCCATAGGGGCGTGTCAATGAATATAGGTCAGCTATGCTTTTCAGCAGTTTCCGCTGCTGCAGTCGGGGTATACGGGGAGGTCATACTCGGTGAGTTCGCCTGCGTCAACTCTCTTTATCGTAAGGGCGTCCATAGGTGTGACGCCGTCGCCCGGGTTATAGCAGTCTGCGGCTTCCTGAGCAGAACGGGGCATAGAATATTTGTCTTTATGGGCGATGAACTGCAGTATTGCCACGGAATCGGCTAGCGACAGTTTCCCGTCTGCGTTGGCATCGCCGTAGTGAATGTCCATTATTCCGCCCGCGAACCATGTGTCTTCGGTAGTGGTGGTAGTGTATTCTTTCATGCTAGTGGTGCTGTTACCTTCAAAATATGTTGTCTCTGCAGTGGTCGTTGTCGTTGTGTACGGAGTTATCTGCGTGCCTATCATAGTTGTGCCGCCCCATTTATCGGTGGTGGTAGTTGTTGTAGTTCCTATTTCGGTGCCGACCGTGTAGATAGGCTCGGTCACGGGAGGTCCGATGATATCTCCTGAAAGGTATGTATCAGGAGGCATCATTTCGCCGTCAACGTACGTATCCTCGTAAATTGTAGTAAAAGGCTCTGCGACTGTGGTGCCGACCATAGTAGTGGTCAACTGCTTGAGTTCGGTGTCGGATATCATCGCGACGCCCTCAGACTTTACGGCTTCATTCTCGGACGCGGCTGTGGCTGCATTCACCGAGGTGCCGACAGCGACTGTGGCTAAAAGCGCGGATATCTCCTTAGTAAATTTTCTCATGGTTTCTTTCCTCCTTTACCTTTGGCTATTATTTCAAGTGCGGTAAGTATCTGCACCTGTTCTTCCATACATGCGGCTTCGGAAATGTCTCTGACTGTTCCCGTAGTCGCCATTTTTCTGCACGCGCAGGAGTTGCGGCAGTATTCCGCTATCTCGCAGCCTTTGCAGCGCTCCGAGCGCATGGGATAGTCGGGGTGGGCTTTCCTTGTCTGATTAGCCTGAATGCCGACGGATACATCTCCGCAGCGGTATTCGGCTATGTTCTGGAACTGAACGCAGGGGTAGAAGCTGCCGTCCCAGTTGATGAATATTTTCTTTTTGCATATCTCGCACAGGCTTGGCTTTTTGTTCATGATAGTGTTTATCTTCGTGGCGAGCTCGTATACGAACAGATCGGGGATAGAGGCTATCTTCTGCCACTGTTCGCGCATAATGTCGCCGAAGCTGTCGGGGTCGCCCGGGTCAAGGAAGGAGTCCATAGTCGCGGAGACCTTCTTTGCTCCCAGTCCTTTCAGATACATGATATTATCGTACAGCTTGGGAAGCGTCTCCTCGGTGTAGACGAGCTGCACCAGTGCTTTGGGCTGATATTTCAGCAGCAGTTTCAGGTTCGCATCGAGGAGAGCGGTATCTGCTCCGCGCTCGGGACAGTCCCTGCCGTCGTGCGACATATTGATAATGACGCTCTTGCCCTCGCACCATTTCAGGAAGTCCTCATCGAGAAGCGTGCCGTTGGTGGTGATGACGAAACGGTTCGCTCTGAGTGTTTCTATGTAGTATTTCACGGTGTCCTTGTACAGCAGCGGCTCGCCTCCGAAGAGGTAGACAGTATCCGCATCACTGCGGCTGTTTATGAAGTCGGCTATCTTTTTGCGGGTCGCGCTGTCTATGCAGCCGTATTCTGTGTTAAGATGCCTTTCGTAGCAGTAACTGCACTTTAGATTGCATTTGTTCGTGATACTGATAGTATAGTCCATATTATTATCCCTGTTTGACATAAGATAACAGTTTTTTGCTTAGGTTTGTAAACATTATAGCTTATTACCACAAAAAAGTCAAGACTTTGTTTGTATTTTTTCTCTGCTGTATTTGACAAACGACTGCTTTGAAGATGTAATGGGTGTTGGAATTCCCCTCAAAAAAACACATCAAGGATATAAAAAGGATACATCCGCTGAGTAAAATACAGTTACAGGATAAGGAGCACGGCTTATGAATAAGGTTTTCCTCAATAAATACTCCGTAATACTTCTATATAGGTACAGCGTATAGGCAGCAGTCTGTTTTATTATGCTATTTCCACTGTATTTCCGAGAGGGTTATATCGTGCTCTGTATTTGGTGTGTCGTTGCTGACTTTGCCCATGAGGAATTTGATATCCGCATCCATATCGGCAGAGAAGGGGACTGTGAAGCTGAACAGTTTCGGTTCTGTGCTGAGCGTTATTGTTTCGTCGAGGTAGCGTGTGTACTGTGCGTCCTCGACCGTGACTGTTATCGGGCGCTCGACGGTCGACTGTGCTGTGAAGCTCAGTGTGCGCTCTTCGCCTGCAGTAACGTGCTTGCTCTCTATGAGCCCCATAACGCTGTATGGTTTCTCGCCGAGGGTGGCTATATGCGCGACGGTACAGCCGTCTTTATTGGTGAGCCCTGCCTCTGCGCCCTCGCGATATAGCGACAGTGCCTGAGAGGTCTGCGGCGTGGGAGCAAAGCTGCTGCCATTTTTGCTGTATACACGGACGTAGTCGATATCGAAGTGCTTCTCGCCCGCTGCAAAGGTGGCGGGGTCGGCGTATATGCCGTCGATACCGTCGAAGTGTCCGCCGACTGCAAGGTTGAGGAGCAGGTAGAAATCCTGGTCGAATGGAGCAGGATATGCACGATTGACCGAGTACCACTCCGACTGCGTGCTGTAGAGGTCGTCATCCACGAACCAGCGCATCTCGTCACTGTCCCATTCGACGGCGTAGGTATGCCAGTTCTCTGTAGAGTCGCCCTCCGCGAAGGTGTAGTCGCTGGTCAGGTAGGTGTTGTTCGGCCATACATCGCCGAAATGGATAGTGCCGCATATCTTCTCGGGAGTGCTGCCCCAGCCCTCCATTATGTCTATCTCGCCCGAGGCTGCCCAGCCGCCGTAGACGCTGTCCTCGGGGAGCATCCATATCGCGGGCCAGAGAGACTTTCCGCTGTCGCAGCGGGCGCGCACTTCTATCCTTCCGCCGCAGGTCGAGAACTTGTACTGCGAGCTCAGGCGTGCGGAGGTGTAGTCGTAGCTGCCCTGCACGGGGTCGGTATAACTCTCCTTGCGGGCAGCTATGGTGAGGACTCCGCCACTGACAGTGGCATTCGAGTCTGTGTAGAATTCCTGCTCGTTGTTGCCCCAGCCATTGGTGATGTAGTTGCCCTTGGAGTCGGTCTTCCAGTTGCCGAGCTCATATGACCATTTGTCCTTATCCAGAGACGAGCCGTCGAATTCGTCGCTCCATATCAGCGTGTAGCCGTCGCTTGTGACTGGCTTGCCGAGAACAAAGTCGTTAAGGCGAAGAAGCTCCTCCTGCGATGCGTTCTGGCGGGCGGCGATGAGGTCGAAAGCATCAACTCTGCCGTCGTTCGTGTAGTCCATATCTATAGCGCTGAGCACCTGCATATTAGCCGCTGTTACGGCTGCCGCGGCTGCGGAGATGACTGCTGCTGCAAGCTTTTTCGTGTTCATCTTTATCACTTCCGATTCGTCTTTTTATTATAGATTAGCATAATTTGTCTTCGGTGTCAATAAGCGGTGCCTGACAATTGTTTCACGTAGAACAATTGCCGGCTCGGGTCGTGTTATACAATTTTCTGTCCGGGTGTAGCTTTGTTTACACTTCGGTATAAAAGTGTAGCTTTAACTACATTTCGGCGGTATATTATCTGTTGAACGAATTGAAAAGATGTGGTATGATATAGTCATGGAAAACATAAAGCGTAAAAACGCAGAAGATCAGGAGGAAAAAACAATGACCAATATCAACGCACAGAACAAGGAAAACAACTTAAAGGGCAGCAGGAAGGCTGCTCCGATGATAATAGCAGCAATCGCTGCTCTCGCAGGTGCAGCTGTGATGCTGACAGGCTGCGGTACTGATGTCCCTGCTTCATCGCTCTCCGCAAATGATGCGGCTGTTACAACGTCGGTGTCTGCAACGGCGACAATGACAACCGCTTTAACGACTGCTAAAGCGGAGAATAATACAACAGGCACGAGTACGGTCAAGGATACCAACGCAGAGGAGAAGGCTGCCGAAAATACAGCTGCAAGCAATGCAAATGCCGACAATATCGGTGTTGACGAGGCTACCGCTATTGCAAACGTTAGAGCGCAGGTCGGCTCCGGAGCACAGATAATCAGCAGCACAAAGGGCAATGCTCCCGATACTGGATTCGCTTGCTGGGTGGTCGTTGTTGCTCCCGTAACTAACGGCACAACTCCCGAGACTGTTACTTATTACTCGGGCTACCAGTTCTGCTACCCCTTCGGGAATGACGCTGCCGGCAATGCGGCTTCAGGCGACGGACAAAACCCTGTGATGAACTTCATCGGCACATACTCAAACGGACGCGCTGTGATGACGGTTTCTTGCATCGGCAAAGATCAGGCTGCTATACACATTTCGTGGGGCGGCAGCGCTTTTGAGACAAGTGTCTGGGATATGAGCGGCAAGGTGGACTGCTCAAGTGAAGGACTTGCGGTATTGTACGATAACTGCACAAAGCAGACATTCAGGTACACAGAGGACGGTCAGCTCATCAGTGACGACATCGAATATACAAACGGCAGCGGTTCGGTTGAATTCCTGTCCTCAGATAATTGCGCATATTGGCACGACGATAACGGCAGCGCAGGAGCAAATCCCGTGTTCAGCTTCTTCAATGAATAATTACAGAAATATAGTCAGCGCATAAGCGTTGACTATATTTTTATTTTGATGTATAATGGAGATAATATCAGTTTGAAATGGTGATAAAATGAGTGAGAAAAAAACCGACAGACGTACCCTTAAAACACGCAGAGCGATATGCGATGCCTTTGCAGAGCTGCTCTCCGAAAAGCCGCTGCACAAGATAACGGTGCAGGAGATCGCCGATAAGTCTGATGTGAACCGCGTAACATTCTACAAGCATTACCTCGACGTTTATGACCTCTATGACAAGATAGAGGAGGAAGTGCTCGTGGAGCTCGGACTGCTGATACTGCAGCTGGATGAGCTTCGCTCGGAGAAGTTTTTTTCGTGCCTCATCGCGTATATAAGAGACAACAAGAGCATATTCGGTATGATATTCTCACGCAACGGTACTAACGACCTGAGAGAGAAGTTCGGAAAGCTCATGGAGGGGCTTTTCCGAAAGCTGATAAGCGAGCAGAAGGACAGCAGTTTCGATGATGAGCGCATAGAGTATCTCAGCTGCTACCGCGCTCAGGGCTGTATCGCTGTGGTGGAGAAATGGGTGCGGAGCGGTTATTCCGAGCCTGAAAGCTTCATTATAAAAATACTCGCAGACCTCGATCAGAATACCGGAAACTTTATCTGCGGTAAATAGACGGGCTGTTATAAAAGTGCGGCGCTTGATGCAAAGATCAGGCGCCGCTTTTGCATTGTGAAGGGCATAGTTTTATTCTTCGCCGACAATTGGTATCCATATCTGGCTCTTGTAGTCAGGTGATGACATATTGCCGTCGGGGTAAGCCTCGATAGCCATTTCGTATGTGGGGGTGTAGTCAGAGGTGGGGAAGAACTCCGTACACAGCTCGCGCCACAGCTGCTGTATAGCGTAGGGCATGGGGCCTGTACACTCTGCCACCACCCACGTTCTTGCCGGGATAGTGTTCACGCGGAAGCCCTCGGGAGCAACTGTGTCGGGAGCGCAAACCACGGAGATGCCGTAGTCAAAGGTCTCGGCGTTTTGCTGACCTTGGTCGTAGCAGATACCAAAGATATAAGTGTTGTCTGCTGAGTTTTTGAGCAGGGTGGGGATAGTACCGTCGGAGTGTGCTCTGCTCCAGAATCTTGGAACAGAATTGAGGTTCTGCTCGTTAACAGATGAATGCTGTTCTACCTTTTCAAGCACTGTGAATGCGTCCTTTTTTACGATGTTATAATTCATGGAATTACCGCCTTTCAAAATGATCTGCACCTTGAAACGGGAAAATGAACGAAGCTTACTCCCTGCACGTTTAGCTTCCGTAGGCGTTATACCGTGGAAGCGTGTGAACGCTCTGGTGAAACTCTCGGGGGATTCGTAACCGTATTTCAGAGCCGTGTCGATGACCTTTACGTTCGGCTTTTTCAGCTCGCTGCCGGCAAGTGTGAGCCGCCTGTTACGGATGTATTCGCCTACTGTGATATCGCACAGTATCCCGAATATCTTCTGGAAATAGTACGGTGAGCACGCCGCCTGTTTTGCAATATCGGCGAGGTCGAGCTCGTCGGTGATGTGCTCCTCGATGTAGTTGATAGCTTTCTGTATCCCTGTTGCTAAGTTCATTTCGTTCCCTCCCTTAGTGTAATTCTATTATAGCATCGGGGGCGGTGATATGTCCTGATATTTTTTGGCTTGTTGTGTCAGGTGGGTGTATCCTATTTTCGGAACGGCGCTGTAATCCCGCTGTTTTCCATTATTATACCATATCCGGAGCCGGTTTTCAATCTCTCATATATGAGCGCCGGCAGCGTCTGATGTTAAAAAGCTGCAGCCGCAGAGAGACATTGCTGTGTATATTGTTATTATATGTACATATTGACATTTCCATATATCAATGATATAATTATATTGTATTTTGGAAGCGTATTGCTTCCGAAAAAATGTGAAAGGGTGGTTTTATGAACAGACCAATGAGAAAGCTGGTCGCTTTCTCCGCTGCTGCGGCAATGCTGGCGAATACCCCGCTTATGGGAGCGAACGCAAAGTACGTTGCAGAGCAGATTACCGACAAGGAATTTGAGAGCCTTGTGGAGTATCCGGACAGAAATGTGTACATCGAGAATGGCACGGCTGAAGAATTCAGCACCGGTCAGCAGCTCGTCGTTGTCGGCGAGGACGGCTCGACAAAGCTCATAGCGCTCGATGAGGCTATTACGAGCGGTATTTGCTATGCTTCTACTACAATGGGCATTTTTGACTTCATTATGCCTACTACCTCCGACTACGGTTTCAATTTCATGGATCCGAACGTCAGATTCGGAGCTGCAAAGGATACGATGATAGTCGGAGGCAACATGGGGGACAAGCTGATCGATAACGACGGTAATGTCATCGCGGAGTATCATGCCATCAAGCGTCTCAGCGACACGTATTTCACGGTGTATGACATGGACAGGAAAGTTGGTGTTATTGATGTGAGCGGCAAGGTCATCATCGGGCTGACCGATACCGCTGATAACATTTTCCTCAGCATCGACGGTAAAAAGTTCTTCGTCGACGGTAAGGACGGCGACTATTTCACCGACCTGAACGGAAAAACTGTTTCTCCTGTCTATGAGGAGGCTATTGAGCTTTTAGAAGGATTTTTAGGTCCTTGCTGGGCTGTGTATGGTCAGGAATTCTACAATGAGCCTGACTATAATTATACGTTGACAAAGTTTTATAAGATCAAAAAAGGCGACAAGTTTGCTATTATCGATTCGACTGATTTCAAGCAGGTCACCGATTACTTCGATAAGCTCGATTTCGGGGGGCGGAGCAAATTTGAATGGTGTGAGGATTACTTTGTCAAGGGTTCAAATCAGCTCTATGATGAGGAAGGCAATGCTATCACGGACAAATACAGCTACGCTTATTATGATGAGGATTTTAATTGTTTAGGGAATTACAGCGATTCAGAAAACAATATCAAGGACTATTCCTATACGACGCTGTACTATCACGATGAAAACGGCGAGGATATGAGCTCGTATGATATCGGCGATTACAAGGGCGGAAGTGTCAGGTACATACTGCACAGAAGTGAAGACGGCTTTTATGATAAGCTGATGGATACTGATATGAAAACTCTCCTTGAGGGCGACAGTATCAATCCGGCAGGCTTCTTTGTCAGTGTCGAGAAAGACGGCAAGTCCGTTTACTATAACGGAAAGCTTGAAAAGATTGGCGAATTTGATTCCCTCGAGCGCAAAGAAAAATGCTATGTTGCTGCAACGGGCGATAAATGCATCATCTATAACAGATTCCTTGATGAAGTGCTCGATGACAATGCCTCTGCTGATATGGCAGACGTACAGTATAAATCTTACATCGATTATAACGCGGATAAAGAGGTTGAGTATTATTACATCAAGGATGGCGACACTGTCAGGATCTTCGACAAGGATCTGAAGCTTGCTGATACGGTAACAGTTACCGAGGAGCAGGAATATCTGGTATGCAGCGATTACAGAGTTTTTGTTTATGATAAGGAATACTATAATCCTCAGCCCGTAGGAGAATACTTCTATCTCAGCAAGGCAGAGGGAAACGGCAAGGTCGTTGATATTGACGGCAAGCTCGTTGCCGAGATACCCAGCGATTACAACCTCATCGTGGGCTCGGGCGTCTTCTTCCATCAGGTAGACAACGAGCTGAGCTTCTACAACTATAAGGGTGAGTTCATTAAAAAGTTCGACTCATATAAGCAGTTCCACTCGATGACACCGGGAGAGTATACCTTTGTCATCAGCGGAAAGGATGAGGAGTCCGGCAAGACGGCTTCATACATCTACAACGTAAAGAGCAACGAGATATTGTATTCTCAGGTCGGAAAGTACAACAATATCGAGCGCATCGGAGACGAGTATGTCAGAACTATCGTCTATCCCGAGGATGTTGAGTCAGATGCAACGGAAAACGAGTATGACTACCTCTGGACTAATGATAAGGGCTATAAGATAGGTCTGGACAAAATTGACGGTACACAGCTGATAGCCCCTATGGCAGATATAACTGTAGACGCAGCAGAGTTTTGCTATGCAGGATATGCGGATCAGAACAAACGCGCCAAAACTATAGATACTATCTACAGCGACGGTATCAGCCCGTATGTCTCGAAAGGACCGTATGACCTGCCTGCAACAGGAAATAATGACAGCGGATATTTCGTGATAAACAGCGTCTATGTACCCGTAAAGGACTTTGCTCTCGATTATGCCAAGAAAAATAATTTCGGTATCGCGGTCAAGACACAGTTTGACAATTACATCATTATCAATGACGGTAAGTGGGGTATGGCAGACGCTGACGGCAATGTCATCTGCGAGCCCAAATATTCGCGTATTTATGAGTTTGCTGACGGTATAGCCTTTGCGGAAGTGGCTGAACCTATAACCGCAACTGTCAAGGAAGAGCAGTACAACAGCGAAACCGATAAATATGAAATGGTGGAAGTCGAAAAGAAGGGTAAGACGATCAAGCTGGGACTTATCTCCAGGGACGGCGCCGAGATATTAACGCCTGAACTCAGTTCTTCCTCTTTGCCGATAGATATGCCCGAGAACACCAGTATTTACCGTTATGAGGATACATTCTATGTAAAGAAGGGTAAAACTACCTTTGACAATTTTACGTATCAGAGTACATTTGAAGGCAATGATTATATCTATAAGGGAAGTTATTACTACAATGACTTCAACAAGCAGTACGGTTATGATTCCGCAATACAATGCGGCGACCTGTACATCGTCAGAAAGGACGGTCTGACAGGCGTAGTCTCTGCTGACAATGAGGTCGTTCTGCCGATAGAATATGAGAATGTACTGTATGTTCCGATCGCGGAGAAAATGGTCGTGAAAAATCAGAGCAAAAAGATGAAAGATCTTGTTGCCGATCAGCATTTCAGTTCGCCTGTCGCAGACCTCAGCGACGGCTCGAAGCTCGTCAATCTCGTGACCTCCGGTGGCAAGATAAAAGCGTATCAGATCCGCGATGTAGAAGAGACAACGACTTCCACGACAGTAACAACATCATCATCTGCAACTACCGCAAATACGACTACTACAGCGATTGTTACTACCACTGCAAAACCCGCTTCAACTCACGGCGATCCCAACAACGACGGAAAGGTCGATGCAAAGGATGCTTCGCTGATACTTGTGGCGTATTCCAAGGTTTCCACAGGCAGTGATGACGGTCTTACGGAAGAACAGAAGAAGGTTGCCGATGTCAACTCTGACGGCAGGATCGATGCTAAGGACGCTTCGACTATCCTTGCGTACTATGCTCTTGTTTCAACTTCCACGGGTGATATCCCGACTCTGAAGGAATTTGCGGCTCCAAAGGAGAACTGACGGTACGTAAAACGTCTGCAATAATGAACTGAACCATAAAACGTTCAACGACAACAAGACCTCCTATGGTATGACAGAAACCACAGGAGGTCTTTTTATGTCAGGATGCGGTATTACATCAGGATACTCTGAATTCGGACGGGAGCTGTTTTCAGTTATCGGAAAACATGAGGCAACAATGTTCCACGTGGAACAATTGCTTGCTCACGAGAGCTTTTGCTGTTTTACAGCTTTATGACAACCTCGGTGCCGCTGTCAACAGCCTTGCGGAATATCTCTCCGTCCTCGGGAGAGCCCACGACTGTTCCATAATGTATCGGGATAGCGTACTTCGGACGGATAGTGTTTACAAGCTCTGCCGCCTGCACTGCATCGGTGGTAAACGTGCCGCCGGCAGGAATGAGCGCAATGTCGCACTTCACCTGCTTGTTGTCGGGAGTTATATCTGTATCGCCTGCGATGTATAGGCGTCCATGGTCGGGACTGTCAATGATGTACCCCAGCCAGCCGTTGGATTTTGGGTGGAATGGCTTGCCTGTATTGTATGCAGGAACAGCCTCGAATCTTACACCGAGGACCTCGAACTGCTCGCCTGCGGTGACCTGCTTCACGGTCAGGCCAAGCTCCTGCGGCTCGGTCATGGAGGACGGACAGACGACAACAGAGCCGGGATTCATCACCTTGCGGATATCATCGGGGGAGTAGTGGTCGAAGTGGCTGTGTGTGATAAGAATAATGTCGGCGTCATGCGGTGCTCCGCTGATGTTGTAGGGATCGGAGTATATGACCTTTTCCTCGTCGATGCGTATACTGCTTTGTTCGTTTATGGTTATGAAATCAAGCATGGTGTGACCTCCCTGTCGGTATTATTTTTAAAATTATATCACATATCATCGGGAATAGCAAGTAATTTCTCGTTCTTCCATACAGGGAGAGTGTTCACACGAAAACCATCGGGAACTTTTTTATTTTAAGGTGTTAGAGGAAGTTTCTGCGATAATTGTTGCAAATGCATTGAAATAATGGTATAATGAGGTATCTTCGATAACAGGAGCATGACCATGTATTACTATATAAAAAACACGCTTGAAAAGGCTAAAAAACTGGATCTCAAAGGAAAGAACGGTCAGTTCGTCGCGGTGCTGACGTCCGCTGAATGGCTGGAAAACAGAGACAAATTTGATATGGGTATCGAAATGGACATTGACCTGTCTGCTATCCATTCAACCAAGGCTGAGGTCAATTACGATTCTCTGACGGGTACATTTTCTATCCCGGACAGAGATAATATCTCGGCTCCCAACACCAATTTTGCCTTTGCTCTCGATGAAAAGGGCATCGTTTTTATTGATGACAGCGGTTTTGTAGATAAAACTATACGCAGCATCATAAGCTCAAAACGCTGGACTATGCCAAGCCTCGAGCGCTTCATATATGACTTCCTCGAACAGATTGTGGCGCGCGACCAGATAATCCTCGAGCGGGTTGATAAGGAACTCGACACAATAGAGTCGAATATCCTTGACGGTGATGAAAACGATCCGGCGCAGAGAGTGAGCCGTATCAGAAGCGACCTGAGGGATATGCGTATCCACTACGAGCAGCTTCTCGACCTCGGTCAGGAGCTTGAAGAAAACGAGAATGATTTCTTTAACGAGGATAACACGCGCTATTTCCACCTGTTCACACAGCGCATTTCGCGCCTGCACGACCTGACGTCCTCGCTCCGTGAGTATTCCATACAGATACGCGATCTGTACCAGTCGAAGCTCGACATAAAGCAGAATCGCATTATGGCTCTTCTGACGATAATCACTTCGATATTCATGCCGCTGACGCTTATAGCCGGCTGGTACGGTATGAACTTCCGGTATATGCCCGAGCTTGAATATAAGTGGGCTTATCCCGCTGTAATTGTGGTCAGCATAGTAATTGTAATTGTCAGCCTCGTCTTTTTTAAAAAGAAGAAGTGGCTGTGAATGAAACGCAAAAAGGACGGTTCATACCGTCCTTTTGTTGTTTTTACAGTTTAATAACTATCTCTACGCCTCTGTCAACAGATTTTGGGTATTCTATGACTGCACATTTCTTGACTATTCCAATTTGACGTTTTTGAAATGAAAAGAAGGTTCGTTTTGCCTTGCCCGGTTCTGGTTTTATGTCACTTTATTACTTGTTCGTGCTCTTTATTCGATATCGTTCAGGAATGTTTCGATGTCATCTGTTCCGCCTGTGGAGAGGTACGAATAATACGCGAGGATAGCCGATGCGTCCTTGGCGTCTGATTTGCTGTCCTTGTTGACATCGCAGGCTTTCTTCTGCTCGTCGGTCAGCGAGGAAGCTCCGCCCGTTGAGAGCTTGGAATATTCGGTGAGAATGAACGAAGCGTCCTTTGCGTCAACGGTTCCGTCTCCGTTCGCATCGCCGAGAGATATCGCCTTTGTCGGACCGCCCTCCAGCGCCTCAAACTTGTAGCCCCACTTTTCAGCGTAGGTTTGTGCTGTCGAGCCTGCGTATCCGCGGATAACGGTAGTCTCCTTGACGCCGAGTGTATCTTCATAATCAGCTACTTTACATTCGGGATTGTTGATCGTTATCGAGCCGAGTGATGTGCATTTTTCAAATGCGCCCCTGTCTATTTTTGCGACAGAAGCAGGTATGTCAGCACTTTCGAGCATAACATCATCCTTAAAAGCACCGTTCCCGATAGATTCAGTATTGCTGGAGAATCGAACGCTTTTCAGCTTCGGCATTCTGCAACATGACAGGTATGAGACTTTCTTAACATTTTCGGGCATTATGATGCTCTCGATCGAAGTATTGTAAAAAGCACAGCTTTCTATTGATTCGATAGTTTCGGGAACTACAAATTCTTTTCCGGGATATGCAGGAGGGAGCAAAACAAGCTCTTTCTTGTCCTTGGACATGATAATATTATCGACAGAGCAGTATTCCGGATTGTTTTCATCAACGGTAAGTTTTTCGACCTTTTCTGATCCTACGAAGCACCCGCCGTTACTGATGTCGGTGACAGAAGCGGGGTAGAATACTCCTGTCATTTCTGTTTTGCTCCAGAAAGCTGACGACCATGTATGCGTCACGGGCAAGCCGTTGGCTGTTGACGGGATAACAAATTCACCCTTTATATCAGACGGGGTGTATTTCAACTCGGCATGATCGCTGTACATTGCATATGTTAAGCCGTCTACTTCAACTTCTTCGTAATCAGAGGCATTAGCGGTTATCCCCGCAGTGAGGGACGGAGCGGCTGACATGCCGAGCGGCAGTGCTGTGCCGAACATCATAGCGAGCGAGAGTGCACCTGCAAATAGCTTTTTCTTATTCATAGTTTTTCTCCTTAAAAAATAATGATACCATAATTTTACCACAAATAAGAAAAAAATCAATAGATTTCAGAAAAATCTGCTTTCATTTAAAACCAAGTCTTAAATCAGCGCCTTAATAATGTGCTGTGTTGACCTCGGTCATGAACTGTGTACCCCGTTGATCTTCCAGCGTCCGTCTTCCTTGACAACATCGAGCACTACGGTATTATCTGCGCCGTAATCATTGTTTCTGATGTTTATTGAGTATCCGCCGTCAGTCTGGATAACTGTCGGATCCTCGTCGTAAAACGAATACTTTCCGCCGATAGGACGGTATTCGATATAAAGCTCTCCGTCAACATCTATGCACTTGGGAGTTTCTGTTCCTAAAAGGTAGTCATAGCTGCTGCTGATGAACTGCTCTGTCATGTAGCTGTAAAGGTAATTGCGCACATCATCAGTCGTTTTGTAGATGTTGTCGACAGACTTATGATAAACAGTGCCGTCATCGGTCATGTATTCTGTATTATTGTCGGTAGCTATTCCGATTCCGCACATGAGCCTGTCAGCAAAGGCAAGAGCATCTCTGAGGTCTTTTGCTTCGGGAACGGTCGGAGCGAGAGGTGTGCTGCTGTCATTGCGTACAAATGTCATGCCGCCGTCGTCTTCGGAGTATATCTCATTGAAGGGCTTTTCAGGGCAAACAAAGCCTGCCCATAAATCGTCATTTTCTCCGTAGAATGAATACCAGTAAGTGAAGGAGCCGTCAGGGTGTTCCTCTGATTCAATTTTTATTTTGCCGGACCTGCTTCCGCCGTACACATATTTCAGAGAGAATGTCCCGTCGTCGCTGACTGTCAGTATGTTGCCTGTATCTCTCTGTATCCATTCACCGGAAAGGTCGGCAGGAGAATAGTCTGCTGCAGGAGCTGTGGTCTGAGCTGCCTCGGTAGTTGTAGCAGCGGCCGTGGACGTGCTCTCTGTTGTATAGCTGACAGAAGTCGTCGCCGTTGATGATGTTGTTGTTGCAGATGGGCTCTTGAAGTCGTCGTTATTGTCGCTTTCGCGACCGCAGGCAGAAAGGCTAAGGACGCTCAGAAGCGCGATCAATGTAATTGTACTTTTTTTCATTATAATATCTCCTTTTTCTATGATTTTTACTCCGACTGAGGAGTTCCGTTCTTATCTGTTTCTGTCAGTTCTTTCAATATAATATCACAAATCTTCGCAGATAGCAAGAGGTTTTTCGTTGTTCATATAAAACCTGCGTATTATGGAGTGTTTTAATTGACACGGCAGTGATGCTATGCTATAATGTTTACTATTATAATCGGTTTTTAAGGAGCTGATAAACTGTGAAGATAGAATACAGAAAAGCTGAAACAGAAGATGCAGAAATGCTGGTAAATATTTATAACGCTTCATTTTACAGCGATTACAGGAGATTTGGTGCTTGTCCCGGTTATGGTAAAACGATAGAAATGATGGAAGCTTCAATAAGAGATAATCCGAAATATATCATACTATGCGATAATAAACCTGTTGGGTGCGTTTCCTGTAAAATGCAGGAAATGAGAGTGTATGAGATCACTTGCCTGTGCATTGTTCCTGAGTATCAGGGAAAAGGAATAGGTACACAAGCGGTTAGGTTCGTAAAGACTCTTTATGAGGATTGGGAGAAGATAACTTTAGTAACACCTGTGGACAAGAAAGAAAATGTTAAGTTCTATAC
>JAGCHA010000057.1 GCA_017649325.1 Ruminococcus sp. | reverse complement strand
CCTTCAATTCACTCGATCTTGATGAGCTCACACATATCAATATCGCATTCTGCAATCCTGATGAAAACGGAAGACTGTTCTGCTACATACCAGATGATAAGCTTAAAAGCATTGTCTCAGAAGCGCACAGCCACGAGGTCGAGGTATTCGCCGCGCTCGGCGGAGGCGGTGGCTGTGACGGTTATCTTCCGCACCTTGACACTCCCGAGGAGCGTGCCGAGTTCAACGCGAATATTATGGATTACTGCGAGACCTACGACTTCGACGGCATTGACCTCGATATTGAACTCGGCTCGGATCATCAGATATGGAACTATTATGCTGACTGGTGTACGGAGCTCCGCACCCTCTGCGATGAGCGGGATATGGAAATGTCCACCGCAACTGCTCAGTGGGTGGCACAGAAGGTCACTCCCGAAACGTTCGCACTGTTCGATTTCGTGAACGTTATGGCGTATGACAATGACGAGGACAAGCACTCTCACGCCTCATATGAATATTCCGTCAAGTGCCTCGACTACTTCTCCGCGAAGAAGCAAATCCCCAAGGATAAGCTTGTACTCGGCGTACCGTTTTACGGCAGAGGCTATACATCGGACGGAGCTCTGGACTGGAATTCGTATATGCCCTTCGCAGAAGCAGTAAACAAGGGCGACGAGTATTACAACGCCGACGTATGCGACGGTATCGCCTATAACGGAGCTGTAACGATGGCGAAAAAAGCGGAGCTTGCAAGGGACTACGGCGGCATTATGATATGGGAGCTCACACAGGACGCAAAGGGCGAAAAATCGCTGCTGAAGGTTATAAACGACAATCTCCGCGGCAAATCCTATGTTGCAGGAGATGTGAACGCTGACGGAAGCTTCAATGTGTCCGACCTCGTACTTATGCAGCGGTGGCTGCTTGCGGCTCCAGATGCTGAGCTTGCCACCTGGCAGGCAGGCGACCTCTGCGAGGACGGCAGGCTTGATTTTTACGACCTATGTTTGATGAGAAAGAGGCTTACTGAATAATTGCCAATAGCGGACGGTGTTTCATATCAGAAGCGCTGTCCGTTGTTTTTATGCCCACAGCTGATTATCGTCCGTAAAGCCCCTTTCCTGCTGTACTCAGATCATAACAGGCAGATTTCAACTTTTTGTCTGTTTTACAAAAAGGTTATCAGGGACATTGCTCCCATACGATTGGGTAAAAGCCGAATAACAGAAAAAGCTCCTGTCCGCACAGACAGGAGCTCCTCGTTTATTTGCAGTATTCGGCAATTGCCTTGCTGACAAATGCAGCAGTACCTTCACCGCCTGCCTTGTCGATGTTCTCGCGGAACCTCGGGTCTGCTGAATACATCTGACCGAGATTCGTGAGCATTTTGTCGTCGCAGCTGTAGTAATTCTCGCTGATGATGTCCTGCAGCTTCTTCACAAGAGCCTGCACATCCTCGCTGTCAGCGGGCTTTTTATTTACAGTTCCGAACTCAGCGAACACGTTCATCAGCTCCTTAGCGAGGAACTTTTCCTCCTCCGCAGAGCGGGATCCGTGCTTCTCCTCATATTCGGCAAAAGCCTTG
>JAGCHA010000010.1 GCA_017649325.1 Ruminococcus sp. | reverse complement strand
GGTACGCTTTCTTTTATTCTCCGCAGATGATTCAAAATGTGTGTTTTTGGATTCGTTCCGTCATTGTGTTAGTTCACAGTTTGTTCTAAAATAGAATTACAAGGGAAACACACATCTTCAGAGAGGTGAATGATTATGAAAACAAGAAAAATAATGGCATATGCGGCTTCCGCTGTTTTGGCGGCAAGCATTGCCCCCGCAGGTATCGGTGCGATGCCCGCATCAGCTAAGTACGGCACAGGCAACAGTGTCGTCGAGCATCTCGACCGCGGCATATATGCGGTCAAAAACGGAAGCGGAATGTTCGTAAGCTGGCGCTGGAACGCCGATGATGCAGACAACACGGAGTTCAGACTCTACCGCGATGGTCAGCTTGTATACACGAGCAAAGCAGGTACAGGTGCAACGTGCTATCAGGACAACGGCGGCGGCACCAACTCTAAGTACCGTGTAGATACGCTGGTGAACGGCTCTGTCGTATCCTCAGAAGAATGTCGGTTAACTTCAGGCACGAACTATTTTGACATCCCCCTGAATTATCCTGGTGGACGATATACACCGAACGACTGCTGTCTCGGCGATGTGGACGGCGACGGACAGTATGAGATTTTCCTCAAATGGGACGGTGCTTCCGCAGATAATTCACAATCCGGCAAAACGGACAATGTCTATATCGATTGTGTAACACTGGACGGCAGAACGCTCTGGCGGATTGATCTGGGTAAGAATATTCGTGCGGGTCAGCATTACACGCAGATGTGCGTAGCTGATTTCGACTGTGACGGCAAAGCGGAGCTTATCACCAAAACAGCCGACGGCACAAAGGACGGAAAGGGCAAGGTCATCGGCGACGGTTCAAAGGATTACCGCAATGGCAGCGGCTATATCCTTTCAGGCTCGGAATTCATGACACTCTTTGACGGGCAAACCGGCGCGGCTCTTGACACGATCAATTTCCCTGTGCCGCGTGGAAATGTCGGTTCATGGGGCGACAATTACGGCAATCGCGTTGACCGTTTCAACAGCGGTATAGCCTACCTCGACGGCGTTCACCCCTCCGCGATCTACAACCGCGGCTACTACACAAGAATGACGATATCAGCGTTGGATGTGGTCGATAAAAAGCTATCAGTCCGCTGGGTATTCGATTCCAATAACAAGGGCTCGGAAAAAGCAGCTGGTCAGGGCAACCACAACCTGATGACGGCAGACGTCGACGGTGACGGCAGACAGGAAATATGCATGGGCGACTGCGTCATCGACGACAACGGCAAGCTCCTGTGGTCGTCGGGCAAGGGACACGGCGATGCTATGCACCTCGGCGATTTTATCCCTGAACGTGCAGGGCTTGAGCTATGGCAATGCCATGAGCACGGTCCTTCCTACGGCGTTACCTTGTTTGACGCCAAAAACGGTCAGGTGATATTTCACAAGGACGGCGACAAGGACACAGGTCGATGCTGCGCCGACAATGTATGGGCAGGCAATTCGGGCGCTGAATTCTGGGGCGCAAGACCTGCCAAGACCGTCCTCGACCAGAACGGAAACAAGGTATCCGGTCTGAGTCTTTCAATGAACTTTCTCATCTACTGGGACGGTGATCTCGAACGCGAAATGCTTTCCGGCACCGGCATCACAAAAATGAAGGACGCAAACACGGTCACACAGATTTTCACCGCGAGCGGCTGTGAATCCAACAACAGTACAAAGGCTGTTCCCTGTTTGACTGCCGACCTCTTCGGTGACTGGCGCGAGGAGCTCATCATGCGTACCTCTGATAACAAGAAGCTGCGTATCTGGTGTACGACCTCTCCCACTGACGTGAGACTGACTACTCTCATGCATGATACTCAGTACCGAGCACAGAACTGCTGTCAGCAGTCGTCATACAACCAGCCTCCGCATACGAGTTTCTTCCTTGGCACAGGCTATTCGCTTCCCGAGCGTCCCGCTGTTAAAGTGCTAGGCGGCTCAGAGCTCGAGATAAAGCCCTTTGAGATAGCTGACGGTAAGCTTATAAAATCACTGAAGGTCAACGATACCGTTTCGCAGTACAGCTGGTCGATACAGTCGGGACTTGACAGCGGCAGCGAGGTCTTCGGCGACAGGCAGTTCAAGTTCACCTCCGTCCCCGATGAACTCAAGGGCGCAGAATGGATTAGAACGGCGTGTGATTCCAAGAAGTTTGCAGGCGATGAGGCGAGCTTCACAGCCGCTCAGGACATAACTGTTTTTGTCGGAGTTGACACGCGTGCGGAAAGCTCCGCCGCATGGCTGGACAGCTGGACTAAGACGGCAATGACAATGACCGATGACGGCAATCCTGTCATAACGTACAGCATTTACCGCAAGGACGCCAAGGGCGGAGAAAAGGTCACTCTCGGTGCGGTTAATATGAATACGGCAGTCAACTATGTTGTTGCGGCAACAGAGTACCGCGAACCAGTCACAACTACTACGACTGTAACTACTGTTTCCACGACTATAGAAGCTGTTACAACAACGAGCGCGACAACTCGGGCGACGGCTGTACCCACTCAGGAGCCAACAACAACCGCTCAGATGACAATAACTTCCGTTCAGCCGACTTTGCTCGGAGACGTAAATCTTGACGGAAAAGTCACTATATCCGATTCCGTGGCTATCTTGCAGTACCTTGCTAACAAGGACAAGTATTCTTTGACAGCTGTGGCACGTGCAAACGCTGACGTATACAATCCGGGTGATGGTATCACAGGAAATGACGCGCTCTCGATACAGAAACTCGACTCGAATGTTATAACCTCGCTGCCCGAATCTGGAGATTGAAACACTATACGGGAGGTATCATTATGAATGCAAAAAAGCTTATATCTGCGGTTTTGTCAGCATTTGTCATTGCGGTGAGCTCCCTCTCATACACGCTTCCCAATACAAATGCCGACTATTCGAGGGTGTCAGTACACGACCCGTCGGTAGTAAAGCTCGAGGAGGGCGGCTACTTCATTATCGGCTCGCATTTAGGCGCTGCGCGGTCGGACGATATGATGAACTGGCGTTCTGCCGCAAACTCCAACCTCGGCTCGACGCGCACCACTTTTTTCAGGAACATCTACTCCGACCTCGCCGTGCCTGAGAAGTGGTCGAATACCACAAACGGATATAATCTCGCAGGCAATATGTGGGCTCCTGACATAATCTACAACAAAGAAATGGGCAAATACTGTATGTACCTCAGTGTGAACGGACAGGTATGGAATTCCTCTATTGTGCTGTGTACCGCCGATAAGATAGAGGGACCGTATAGCTATCAGGGGACGATAGTGTATTCAGGATTTACAAATAACGCCGTCAACAATGTCAAGGATACCGATGTACCTAAAGTGCTCGGAAACAGCCCCGATATCAGCCGCTATCTCAGCAACGGCTCGTGGAACGCCTCCTATGGCACCAACGCCATTGACCCCGCCGTCTTCTACGACGAGAACGGCAACCTGTGGATGGTCTACGGCTCGTGGTTCGGCGGCATATATATGCTCGAACTCGACGAAAAGACTGGTCTGCGCGACTATAACGTAAAATACGAGACGATACCAAATGTGTCCGATGCGTATATGGGCAAAAAGGCGGCAGGAGGCAATTACGTCTCTGGCGAGGGTCCGTACATTGAATACATGAAGGCTCCGAACAGCGACAAAGGTTATTACTATCTGTTCGTATCCTATGGCTTCTTCAATTCGAACGGCGGCTACAATATGCGAATCTTCCGCAGTGAAAAGCCTGACGGTCCTTTCGTTGACCAGAACGGCAACCGTGCGATATATCCCCGCGGCGGTGACAATATCCGTGGCAATATCGGTGAACGTCTCATGAGCAACTATCAGTGGAGCTGCAACCCTAAGCCATTCAAGGCGCAGGGACACAATTCCGCCCTCATGGACGATGACGGCAAACTCTACGTCGTATACCATACCAAGTTCGATGACAACTGGGGCGCACACGAAGTCCGCGTTCATCAACTCATTATGAACGAGGACGGCTGGATAACTGCCGCTCCGTATGAATACTCGGGCGAGACGCTTTCGGATGACGGACACGCAATGTCGGCGGTCATCGGCGATTACGACTTCATCTTCCACTCCCTCGACCAGAAATTTGAAAACGAAAAGAGCGCTGATGTGGAAAAGCCGCATACCATCACCCTAAATGAAGACGGTACGGTCACAGGACACGTTACAGGTACATGGCTTATAAAGGACGGCACGCCGAATATGACGATAAGCTTCGGCGGAGTCACATACAAGGGCGCCTTTTTGGTGCAGTCAGACGAGTCCGCGACTCAGACAAAGCGTATGACCTTCACGGCTACAGGCAATAATACCTGCGTATGGGGCAGTAAACGCTCCGCATACAATGCCGCAGATGACATCGTAAAGCCCGTCGAGATACCCGACGGCAAATACACGCTGAAAAATGTCAACAGCGGACTCTATATCGCGGACAATAACGGTAATATCGTGCAGTCCGCAAGGCAGTCATGGAGCATCAAAAGCGCAGGCGATGGCGAGTATATCATTACCGACAGCAGCGAAATGGCTCTGACAGTAGACAATTCTTCTGCAATTGACGGCGCTAACGTTCTCCTCGCAGATTTCACAGGCGATAAGTCGCAAAGGTTCAGGCTCAGGGACAATCACGACGGTTCCTACTCATTCCTGACCTTAGCCTCAGGCGGGCTCCGCTGCCTCGACGTGTATGAGATAAGCACCGAAGACGGTGCGAATATATGCCAGTGGGAGTTCTGGAACGGCAGCGGACAGCAGTTTATACTCGAGGAAGTTAAAGACGTTGCAGGCGACATCAATGCCGACGGCGAGCTTTCGGTCGCTGATCTTGTAATGATGCAGAGCTTCCTGCTTGGCGGCACACATCTCACCGACTGGAAAGCAGGTGACCTATGCAAAGATGACAGGATAGACACGTTTGACCTTTGTCTGCTCAGACAAATCCTTATTTCCTGATATCTCTCCTCATTCCCCTGAAAGAACGCAGTTTCGCTATGGAGCTGCGTTCTATTTTCTTAGCAACCAGCCGTAACAAAAATGAGACAAAAATGCAGGAAAATGGAATGAAATAGCATTTTCTCCCAATAGCTTAACATTGTATAATTAGGTTAGAAGAAAATCGGACCGAACGTCCGAAAAAAACGGGAGGGTGATCACCAATGAAAAAGTCATTGTCAATCATGTTGTCTGCAGCGCTGCTTCTCGGTGCAAGTCCATTCGCACCCGTGAACACAAATGCAGCAGATAACCAGTACGAATTTGAAAAAGGCGCTATAACCACAAGCGGCGAGAACAAGGCTGAGTTTGCTGCCGTCAAAGGCGCGAGCGGCGGCAAGGCTGTAGACCTCAGAGACAGCGGGAACAAGGTAAGCGTTAATGTCAACGCCGCCGAAGCGGGAGCGCACAGAATAACGCTCCGCTACAGTCAGCCGTATGACGAACAGGGCAAGATCCAGAACGTGCTCGTCAACGGCAAGAACGTCGGCGAGATAGTCTGCGAATACACACCCGAGGGCGCATTCAGAACCGCCAGTGTCAATGCCGACTTGAAGCAGGGCAGCAACGATATTACAGTCGAGGCTGCATGGGGTTGGACTTATCTGGATGCTCTTATCATTGAAAAAGGCAGCTTCACGAACTACACGGGCGGTGGAAAGCTCTCGAACCCCAATGCTTCCGCGCAGGCACAGTCCCTATACAATTTCCTGTGTGACACCTACGGGAACTATGTTATCTCGGGACAGCAGGAATCTACATGGATGGGCAGCGAGAACTATGAGTTTGATATCATAAAGCGTGCGAGCGGTAAGTATCCTGCTCTGCGCGGACTCGACTATATGGGCGACGATTTTTCAGGCTGCAACAGGCGCGCGAGATCGTGGTATCAGCAGGGCGGTATCGTTACTATATGCTGGCACTGCGGAAGCGACTTCAAGGGCAGCCATACCGAGTCAATGAATACGAACCTGAACTGGGACAGAGCTCTAACTCCCGGCACAAACGAATACAATGACCTAATCGCAGGCATGGACAAGGGCGCAAAGGCTTTGCAGGAGCTACAGAAAGCAGGCGTGCCGGTTGTATGGCGTCCCTTCCACGAATTTGACGGCAAGTGGTTCTGGTGGGGTAAAGGCGGCGCCGAAAACTTCAAGAAGCTCTGGCGTATCATGTACGACCGCTACACCAACTACTGGGGACTCGACAATCTCATCTGGAGTCTCGGCTACTGCGGAGACGTGAACAGCGGCTGGTATCCGGGCGATGAATACGTTGACATCATAGGCTCAGATACATATGTGAACCATACGGACTCGCTCGTTTCGATGTACAACAAGACCGCACAGGTTGCAAAGAAGCCTGTATGCCTGCACGAGAACGGTCCTATCCCCAATCCCGAGAAAATGAAGGCTGACGGAGCAAAGTGGCTGTGGTTCATGACGTGGCATACTTCGTTCATTGACAGCAATGCGCTCAACACCTCCGACTACATCAAACGCATTTACAACAGCGACTATATGCTCACACTTGACGAACTCCCGGATATATATCATTACGGAAACTCCTCTGTCAGCAGTGATCCTCCTGAATTTGAGATAGCGCCGCCCGAATCGTTAAGGGGAGATGTCAACGCTGACGGCACATTCAGTATTGCTGACCTTGCCGCAATGCAGAAGTGGCTGCTCGGTGATAAGACCGCTGTACTCGCTGACTGGAAGGCAGGTGACCTCTGTGCCGATAACAGGATAGACACATTCGACATCGTGCTTATGCGACAGGAGCTGCTTGCCAAAATCGAAAACGATAACATGACTCCTGATGCCCCGAAACAGGCATATAATTACGATCCTGCCAAGCAGTACGTCGAATATCCTCAGAGCTACAAAAACACCATATCACAGGCAGGTACTGTCATAAAGGAAAGCTACAACGGTATAAACGGCACTAACTATCTGAATATATATCTTCCCTATGGATACGACGCGAATAAAAAATACAACATTTTCTACTTTATGCACGGCATGGGAGACAATGAAAACACGCTGTTTTACAACGACAACGGAGAAGCCGTCCGTCTGATAGACAATATGATAATGAACGGTGATATCGAACCGATGATAATCGCTACTCTCTCCTTCAACAAGGTCAGCTCCGATACATTCTACAACGCCGATCATTTCTACAAGGAATTCCGCGAAAGTGTTGTTCCCTTCGTTGAAAGCAAGTATTCGACCTATGCAGATTCCGTTTCGGAAGCAGATCTCAGAGCCTCAAGAATGCACCGAGCTTATGGCGGCTTTTCAATGGGAAGCGTCTCTACTTGGGCCGCCTTTGAGAACTGCGTGGATATAACAGGATACTTCATGCCCATGAGCGGAGCCCACCACTGGGGCACAGGCGGCGCAGATACAGACGCTCTTGCAAAAGCAGTGGACAAGGCAGGCTTGAAAAAGAATGAGTACTTCATCATGTCAGCAACAGGTACTTCAGACTTTGCTGTTTCCGACCTCAGTCAGCAGATAAACAATATGAAGAAGCTGGACCAGTTTGAGTACACTTCCGATTTCTCAAAGGGCAACCTGTGGTTCATCCTCGCAAACGGCGGAGAGCACAGCTGGTACTACGTTCGCCAGTATATCTATAATTGTCTGCCGTTCTTCTTCCATGAATAATATTGCCAGACTCATCACTCCAAAATTAAGAATGTCAAAAGCTCCGCATTTTCGCGGAGCTTTTGGCATTCTTAACAAAAAGCAGTTGAACTTGCAATCGGCTTATGGTATAATAGATGTACGTTCCATGGAAAGAGGGGGGAAGAAGTCATGAAGAAACGTATCTGTATACTTACAGCCATGCCCGAATGTTTACACGGACAGCGTATCCTTGAAGGGATATTTGAACAATGTCGGAAATACGGCTATGATGTTGCTGTATTCGCTACAATGACAAATCTAATGCACCATGACAGGACATATCAGCAGGGCGAGGAGATGATTTACCAGCTGCCTAATTTTGCACTGTTTGACGGTGTTATCATGGACGCTGTCACCTTTGGTGGCGGCTCTACTGTCGAAGCACTTGACAAGATAATGAATCGCCTCAGGACTGACTGTAATATACCGGTTGTAACTCTTGAACTCCCACTTGATAACTATAAGTGTGTTGAAAATGACAATGAGCCGATACTTCGCGAAATGTGCCGCCATGTTGTAGTGACGCATGAAAAGCGTGATATCTGTATTCTCACAGGGCCCAAGGATAATCCTGTTGCCGAATACAGACTGGCTGTCTTTCTGGACGAACTGTCACAACTCGGTATCGCTGTTTCAGAACAACGAATCGAATATGGTGATTTCTGGTATTCCTGCGGTGAACGTCTTGCCGATGAGATTGCTTCAAGACATAAGCCACTCGCAGAAGCCTATCTGTGTGCAAGCGACCATATGGCACTCGGATTGCTTGAGCGGCTGAAGGCACATGGTATTTCCGCACCGAATGATACCATTATCATCGGCTTCGAGGCTACTATGGAGGCTGCTCTGAATGATCCCCCACTGACTTCCTTTGCTCCGAATGACACTTTAACGGCTGCAAAGGCAGTCGACTATCTGCGGTCCGTGCTTGAACCCGATACACCAATCAAGCCTTATCAGACACAGACAGGCTCGCATCTCCGTACAGGTGAAAGCTGCGGCTGCAAGGCTGACAGTATGCGCTTTGTTTCAAATTTCCGTGATGCACTTTACTACACGATGCGCAACTATAATCTTGAATCACGCGGCAATGACATTGACATCGGTCTGCTTATGGAAAACTATGTTTCCGAGGAGTTTACAAGTGTAAAAACTCCGAATGAATGCCTTCATCAGATTTGGGTCAGCACGTATTTGTTAAATCCTTTCAGACATTGCTTCCTTTGCCTGTCGCCTGACTGGCTGATGGATTACACTCAGGATGGTGATCGATATCCTCCTCAAATTCACCTCATTTCAGAGCATTCTGGGGACACCGGACCTACCTTCTGTTGCGACGAAAGAAGCATATTGTTTGACACGAAAAAAATGCTCCCGCATATGCTTTCAAACGGCGAACCACCATCTGTTTTTTACTTTGCGCCTGTACACTTTGCTGATAAGACCTTTGGCTACTCGGTCCTGCAAAGGGATCTGTCAGAGTCACGCAAACTTAATCTGGTGTACCGCAACTGGCTGCGTCTTGTGAACAATTCTCTTGAAATGATGCGTGCCAGGAACCGTTATATAGTGCTGTCGACACATGATGAAATGACAGGCTTGCTAAATCGCCGTGGATTCTATGATGAACTGGAAAAAGCTGCACATGACAACGAAAAATCGAAAATGGATGTTGTTATACTGTCAGTTGATCTAGACGGTCTGAAAAAGATAAATGACACATATGGTCATTCCGAGGGCGATAGCGCCATCATAACTGTCGGACGCGCCATATCTGCGGCTTGCGGAAGCAATGCGATATGTGCCAGATTCGGCGGAGACGAATTTGCTGCCGCTGCTTTTGTAGCAGCGAATAGTGCCGATAGCTGGTTTGATTCTTTTTTAAGAGCATTTCATGATATCATTGAGGAATATAATCGAACGTCGGAAAAGCCTTATTTAGTTATAGCAAGTATCGGTTATGCTTCGCAGCCACATTCAAAGTCGCTAAATCTTGAAGCACTTATCAACAAGGCAGATTCACTGATGTATGCTGAAAAGGCAGTCCATAAAAATATAGAATAAGCGGATAATGCTATAGGAGAGACTCGGCAAGTCTATAAATAGAATATAATTATAAAGCGCACAGTGGTTCGTCACGGACTGCTGTGCGCTTTTTGTTTGCCTCGAAGATGATGAAAATGATTATAGCACAAAGTGCTCCACCATATCAAAACGCTTCTCCCATTCCTTATAATTAGAGGGCAAAATAAGCGGGACACATTTTCACAGCCTTGTGCATATGCACAAAGTTTATGAAAACAGGGCTACAAAATGCTCCTCCCAGTTCTCTATAATTAGAGGGGCATAGAATCTTGACAATTGAATATCCTGCGCAGGAGTGATACACAGCAGTTAAGTGCGCCGCGACAGCTACGGAGGGGCTTAGCGCATCGAGCTGTGAACTACTCCGTTCGCGTCACACAAGGCGGTACGGAAGGAACGGTACTGCGCAAGGGCTTATGCAAAATAATTGCTAACTTGCTACCAAGTGACCATGGAGGCCTATATATCTTCGTTTCCACTGATAGCAAATCTGTTAGTTGGTAGCATTTATTTATCTGTATTATTCACAAAATCTTAAGTTATGGTTTGTGCAAGCCTACAGAGTTAAGAATAAAATGGTTGTTAAAACCTTTGTATCTTACCATATACATATAGAGGCAGTGTGTTGTTCTGATAGCGAAAGCAACATAAGAATCAACGTGTTTTTCAAAAAGATTGCTTTAGCGGTTGCTGTATGAAAGTTTAAAATATGTGACATTGAGATATTGACAATTATGCAACCCTAATCGGACTTACTGTAGTTGCAATAGGAACATCTCTTCCTGAGCTTGTAACCTCGATAGTTGCTTCGCGCAAAGGAGAAAACGGACTTGCTGTTGGAAATGTTGTTGGTTCAAATATTTTCAATATACTGTTTATAATGGGCGTTTCAGGAACGATACATCCTATAGAGGTTAATTTTGCTTCGCTTAGTGACCTTGCTATATTGATAGTGGTTAGCTTTGTTACTCTAATTTTTGCAAGGAAAAGGAATATAGGCAGAATTGAAGGTGCAGCTATGGCTGCTATATACATAGCGGATGTTATATTTGCTATTGTCAGATGAGTTAAAGCGTTTCTTGTTTTAACAGAAAAAGCATAATTATGAAACGGCTGCAGTACAATAATCCTGCAGCTGTTTTTTACTTATGACTTGACAAACGAAGAATAGTGCGTTAGAATAAAATCAGCAAGTAATATAAATGTATGCGAAAGCAATTACGTGGGGGTCGTATGGAACAGCTATTAGTAAGCCATTGGCATAAAAATACAAGATACGAAATACAGAGCATAAACGACACTGAGTACATCGTTCCCTGCGAATACGGCGCGGTGTATGATCCGATAAAGAGCGAAAATGAAATGATGACTGACGCTCTTAATCTCGGCAAGTACCTGACTGAAAACGACCTCGGTCAGAATGAAATGGTGCTGGACTTCGTACACAAATACGGTCTGCTTGGTATCATGCCTGACATTGCAGGCTCGGACATAGGCAAAAATGAACGTGTCATCGTCCGCGACAATATCTTCACTGACAGCGGTATAGTTGATGTGAACGAGTTTGCAAAGACATTCTTCCCTCTCGATAACATCGATATACTGGCTAAATCCAACCAGAAAGGCAAGCTGAGGCTGTACTACCGCAGCACGATATACTCGACAATGTTCCTGCGAAAGTACAGATACTGCGAGCCGCTTGATTGGGTAAAGAAGTATTTCAAGTACCTTTACAGCTTCATAATAAGCAAGGAATCCAAGCTAACTGAGTTCATACCTCCTCGCTTGACCTACAAGATAGATGACAGGAATGGTCTGAACCTGCTGTGCGAGTACGATTCGCTCAAAGCAATGATAGATCTCGCCTTCGCCAAAGC
>JAGCHA010000056.1 GCA_017649325.1 Ruminococcus sp. | reverse complement strand
TCCAATCATCGCACCTCCTTCCTTGGCTTCTGTCGGTTAGACGGACTAAGTACGGAAACGTTACAAAGTTTTTCAAAAATTTTCAAAAAAATTTTTTTGCGGGAGTTTACGGCTTCTGAACAGCCCTTCCCGCAACGTATGACAGCTTTGCCGCCGACTCAAAGCCGACGGCAGTTTTGTATCTGTTAAGCAAGTTTCACAACAAGCGTTATACTGAAGCAGCCACTCTTTATCTCGGCATAGACTTCGCCACCCATGAGGCCCATGAGCCGCTTGCAGATGAACAGTCCAAGACCGTTTCCCTGCGCTTTATTGGCGTTTGCGCCGCGGTGAAAGCTATCGAATATCTGCGGGAGCTCATTCTCTTCAAGCGTACAGCCAGTGTTAGATACGGTTATAAGCTCGCAGCCGTCAATTTTATCGAAGCTGAGCGCTATTTGCCGTCCGTCGCCGTACTTGATGGCGTTTTCAACGAGATTCTGCAGGCATTCCGCGAGACGGTCGGGGTCGCAGGAGAGCAGACAGTCGTCGAAGTGTCCGACGGAAAACTCAGTGCCGCGCTCGGCGAGTTGGTCAGCATATCTTGCGGAGATACGTTCGAGGATATGGCTGAGGAACTCTTCGCCCTGTACGACTTCAAAGCTCATGAAATCCTCGCTTGCAGCCTTGGTTATCTGACTGACGAAGCTCTCTATCTCGTCCGCTCGGGAGTTGATGCTCTCGGCTGCTTCGCGGCGCTTCTCCGCATCGGAGTACAGCCCCTTAGCGAGAGCCTTTGCGTTGAGCTTTATCGCGGAGAGTGGGGTTTTGATGTCGTGCGACAGCGACAGGAGCAGCAGTTTCTTGTCGCGCTGCATGGAGAGCTCCTTTTTTCGGCTGTCCTCGATACTTTCGCGCAGGAGGTTTACTCCCCACGTGAATTTGCCAAAGAATCGGCTCTTTTCCTCGGGTATCGGCACTGCGAGATTGCCTCTTGCGAGCTCCTGCGGGACGCTGTTGAGCCGCCCGAACGGCATGATTATACTTTTTCTTATATAGAGCAGCAGTCCGCAGATGAGCACAAGCAGCACTGCAAGCACGCAGTTTATGTACAGGAGTATATGACGGTCTCTGACGACAGTGTACTCGACTCTGTAGAGCGTACCGTCTGCCTCGATGATGAGGTAGTGCTCGTCGCTTCGGTATAGGTCGCCGTCGGTGACGACAGCCGTGAGATGCGGGTAGTCCGCGAGGTCGTAACTGCCTGTTTCGTTTATATCGTCAGCGAGCCGTTTGGCCTCGACGCGATAAGCTCCGCTGTCTGTGTCAGCCTTATTTATGATAAGGATGTTCAGCAGCGCAGCAAGTGCAATGAATACTGCGATAACGGCTATACACAGCCTTCTGTATATCTTCATACGAACTTATACCCAACGCCCCATACGGTCAGCAGGCGCTTGGCGTTTTTGGGGTCGTCGCCGAGCTTCTGCCGCAGACGGTTGATGTGTACGTGCAGGGTTTGCATCTCGGAGTCGCTGTCACTGCCCCATACCGTGCTGAACAGGTATTCCTTTTTCAGCGCCTTACCCTGATTCTCGATGAGCAGCGCGAGCAGGTCGAACTCCTTCGAGGGGAGCTCCACACTCTCGCCGTCGATGACGGCAGTGCGGTCGGAAAGATTGAGTGTGACGCCGTCAGCGGTGACTTCCTCTCGCTGATAACGGCGCTTGAAAATACCCTTTATTTTGGCAATAAGAATGTCTATATCATACGGCTTTTCGATGTAGTCGTCCGCGCCGAGGTCCAAGCCGCTGAGCTTGTCCTCCTTGTCGGTGCGGGCACTGACGATGAGAATGGGGCTGTCTGCATTTTCACGCAGTTTAGAGCACACCGCAAAGCCGCTCACGTCGGGAAGATTGATGTCGAGCACTACGAGCTTTGCGCCGTATTTCGCGAACAGCTCCAGCGCACGTTCACCACTCTCGACTGACGAGACCGTATATCCCTCCGCGCGGAGGAAGTCCGTCAGCAGCGAGGCGAGTTCCTTGTCGTCCTCGACGATAAGTATGTCTGTCATAGTATCACCACCTGTATACATTTTACCATAATACCGCCAATAAAGCAAGTAGGGGCGGACTGAAATGTCCGCCCGTGTGAATTTCCAGCGGGGGGCTCCCCGCTTACCAGCCCTGTTCCATGAGCCAGTTGTTGAGCGTGCGCTCGCGGTCGCGGAGCTCCTTTTCTCCACCGTCAAAGCTGCCCATTTCCTTCTCGCCCACTATCTTGCCGTCTACGAGGTAGAGCACGCGGCTGCACTTAGCTGCCACCTTCGGGTCGTGAGTAACGCACATCACGGTCGTGCCGTCGCGGTTGAGCGAGAGGAGCTCGTTCATGACCTCGTCTGAGGAGGCGCGGTTGAGCGCACCTGTTGGCTCGTCGGCGAATATCATCTTCGGCGAGTTTATCATGCTGCGGGCGATACACGCACGTTGGAGCTGTCCACCCGAGACTTCGTTGATGTCATTGCCGCCGACGTCGTCGATGCCGAGACGGTGCATGAGCGCACGTCCGCGCTCCTCGGTCTGACTGCGGGATTCGCTGTTCTTCTTGGACTTTACCGCAGGGAGAATGATGTTGTCGAGGACACTGAGGTTCTTCATCATGTACATCTGCTGGAAGATGAAGCCCATCTCGTCGAGTCGGAGCTTCGCAAGCTCATTTTCGCGGAGCTTGGTGGTGTCTTTGCCGTTAAAGGTAACTTCACCCGATGTTACCTTGTCCATACCCGATACGCAGTAGAGCAGTGTGCTCTTGCCCGAGCCCGACGGTCCCATTATCGCGACCATCTCGCCCTCAATGACCGTGAGGTCGATGTTCTTGAGCACGTTGTTCTGGCGCTTGTTGACTATATATGTCTTGCAGAGATTTTTTGTCTGTAATACTGTATTCATTATGATTTCCTCCTGTTATCTATGCATGATTTCGGTGTCTGCGTTCGCTGATATAATGATCAGCAAAGAGTGTATCATTCAATGCTTGCCGTATCCGAAGCGGTTATCCTCTTCATATTGAGCGCGGTGATGAACGAACCTATCGCTGTTACCGTGAGCAGTATCGCGGGACAGAGCGCGAATACCTCAACTGGGCAGTAGTCTACGTCAATGCCCTGTACGTCGCCTAACAGCGAGCTTACCTGACTGAGCAACAGCGAGCTTATCGGCATCACTACCGCCGAGCCTATCACGCACGCGATGATTGCCACGATGATGAAGCGCAGAATGTGCTGGAGCATTATGCTCCTGTTCGGTATGCCGACTGCCTTCATCAGCGCTATCTCGCTCTTTTCCTTGGAGATGAACGAGCGCTCCATTAACATGATTATCAGTCCCGTGATTATAACGGTCAGTATCATATTCAACTTCTTGATAGCGTTTATCGGGTCAGAGACCTGTGTCATGAGCTTTACGGAGTCTTCGGTCGTGTAGACCTTGTCGCTCTCGAGCTTATCCCTCAGCTTTTCAATGGCGTCGTTTACCTGTTTTTCGTCGGGGGTGCCGCTGAGCTTTATCTGTATGCCCGTCGTGCCGTTGCCTACAGCCTTGCTCATATCGAAGTCCTCGCTGACGAATGCGGCATAACCGCCGCCCATGAAGGAAGAAAAACTGCCCGTGATGATGAACTCGTATTCATCTTCGTTCATCTCAGCTTTGACCGTGTCGCCTATCTGAGCACCAAGCTCGTTCATCGCATACCTTGTCATAGCTATCTCATCGGGCTTGTGCGGAGCACTTCCCTCGTCGCATTTGAGCTTGTAATCTATACTGCCTCTGACAGCTGTAATAAATATTCTTGTGCTTGTCTTGTCGCCATTTGTGAACAAGCTATGTGTGCAGAACCCTCCGCCGCTTTTTCCGTCGATACCGAGTTCGTCAAGCACCTCTTGAGCTTTTTCAAATGTTGTCTTGTAGCCGCCCTGCTTTGTCAATTGGTCACCGAGTATCTCTGTATCGAGAATGGTTATCTCGGAATCGGGAGTGTTAAAAAATCGCAGGAGCTTGGGACTTTTCAGCGTATCAGCACTTGTTGCCATAATTGTCATCATCAGCATACAGAGCGTGAATACCGTCGTTATGATGAGGAACTGCTTAGGTGCACTGAGCACGTCGTTGAGCGCGAGGAAGCCTGCTGACGGGAGCTTTGAGCGTCCGAGTGTGAGCAGGCTGCGCTTCTTGAAGCGTTCACCTGTCTGACCGCTCCTTACCGCGTCTATCGGCGAGAGCTTCTTGACCTTGCGTGTGCAGAGGTAGCAGAACAGCATTATCACAGCCACTACGCACACTGAGCTCACTACGCCGAGAACAACGCCGTTTTCTGTGCCGAGCACCATATTCTTCGATACAGAACCTAGCATGATGCGGCTGAGAGGCAGCGAGCAGAAGAATCCTGCGACTGCGCCAACGACCGCGATAGCAAGGTATTTGACGATATAGAGGCTGCGAATGCTCATGTTTCTGAGTCCGATCGCCTTCATGACGCCTATCTCGCGGTATTCCTCCTGTATCGTAAATCCTATCGAGAAGCGCAGCACTACGAATGCCGCAAGCATGATCACGATGCTTACCATCATCATAATGTACGCGACCATCATATCGAATATGAAGATACTCTTCTGAGCGTCGCGGGTCGCTGCGCTCACACCGTCTTTCTCTTCGGCATAATCGAGGATAGCCTGCGGGTCGTCGGTCTTGATGAACATGGTCTTGTAGCTCCGAAAAGGAGTCACGATGCCTGCCTTGATGTTGTCGTAATCCTCGCTGTTTATCAGCATATACGGCAGACAAGCCGCGCCGTTCTGAATGTATGCGCCCTTGAAAATTCCTGCATATTCGAGCTTGTATGAGAAGCCGTCAATGCTGAGCTCAAACTCGTCGCCCTCCTTGATATCGAGTCCGTCGCTAAAGGTGGTCGTGCAGTAGAACTTGCCCTTGTCAACGCTTTTTATAACCTCGTTGTCGGAGTTGAAATAGTTTATTCCCATTTCTCCGTCGGATATCATTAATGCGGGATTGATGAAGTTATCGAGTTTTTTGCCGTGCAGCTTGAAATACTTCGAGCTGTAGATGTATATCGGGTCTTCCGTTTTTATCCCGCGTATTCCGCTGAGCTTTTCGATGTTCTTTTCCTCGTCGCTTTCCGAATCCATAGAGACAAGAACGTCGGGCATATCCGAGATGTTGAAGTAGTGTTCGATACCGCCGGTTACAGCAGCGATGTTGTTGACGCTCGCCGCCGCGAACATCGAGCAAAGTATCACGAACATTAGCAGTATGGCGTTCATAGTCCGTTTGCGTTTCAGGTCTTTTTTCAGTATTCTCCAGAACATATCTGATACCTCGTTTCTGTCATGGTTTTCTCTATGTTCAGATTATAGCACGGCAATTCTTAACAAGTCTTTAACTTTTGTTTTCACACTTTTGCGAAGTCACGCATACAATGAGAAAGCGGCTGGATACAGCCGCAAACGAAAAGGAGGTGTGAAAGTGATGACTAAAAACGGAATCGACGTTTCCGAGTGGCAGGGCGATATTGACTGGTCAAAAGTCCGCACTGACTTCGTTATAATACGAGCGGGCTACGGTCGGGAGCTCTCGCAGAAGGACAAGAGATTCGAGCGCAACTACGCTGGCGCGAGGTCGGCAGGGATACCCTGCGGCGCATACTGGTACAGTTACGCGATGAGTGAGGACGAAGCACGCCGCGAGGCAGCCGTCTGCATAGAGGTGCTCAGCGGGAAGCAGTTTGAGTATCCGATATACCTTGACGTCGAGGAGCAGAAGGTGCTTGCTCTCGGTCGGGATAAGGTCAGCTCTATTATAGCGGCATTCCTCAAGGAACTCGAAAACGCGGGCTATTTTGCAGGTCTGTATATGTCCGCAAACGCGCTGACGAACTGCACCACCGACTATATAAAGAAGCGTTTCGCGATATGGGTCGCAAACTACGATGTCCAGAAGCCGAGTTACGACGGCAGTTACGGTATGTGGCAGAAATCGAGCAGCGGCAGGGTAGATGGTATCAGCGGAAATGTGGATACCGACGAGTGCTATGCCGACTACCCGAAGGCGATAATCGAGGCAGGCGACAACGGCTTTTCGGCTGCTCCCGTCAAGGACGCAAAGGAGGTCACTCTCACTATCGGCAATCAGACTTACAGTGGGATACTGACCGAGGTATAAACAGCCGCATAACACAAAAAGGCTCACCAAACAGGTGAGCCTTTGCTGTATTGGATCAGTGCTGACGAGGATAATCAGAACTTCGGATAAATACCGCCGATTATTCTACGGGAACTATCCAGTTGAATGTATCCTCTACCTTACCCCACTGGATGCCTGTCATTGTATCGTAGAGCATCTGAGATATCTTGCCTATCTTGTTGCCGTTTATCTCCATTACCTTGTCGCCCCACTTGAGGTGACCTACAGGAGAGATAACAGCAGCTGTACCTGTGCCGAATACCTCGTCTAACTTGCCTGCGTCGTAAGCGTCAGCTATCTCCTGGATGTCGATACGTCTCTCTTCTACCTCGAGCCCCTTGCTCTTGCATACCTCGATAGCGGACTTTCTTGTGATACCGGGGAGGATAGAGCCCTGAAGCATAGGGGTTACTACCTTGCCGTCGATTACGAAGAAGATGTTCATAGCACCTACTTCTTCGATGTACTTCTGCTCAACTCCGTCGAGCCAGAGAACCTGCGAGTAATTCTGCTTGTGAGCCTCGTCCTGTCCGATAAGGGAAGCAGCGTAGTTGCCGCCTGTCTTAGCGAAGCCCATACCGCCTCTTACAGCGCGGACATACTTGCTCTCAACGTAGATGTTTACGGGGTTGAGACCGCTCTCGTAGTAAGCGCCCGAGGGCGAAAGGATTATGATGAAGAGGTACTGAGCGCCGGGCTTAACACCGAGGAACGGGTCAACTGCGATGATGAAGGGACGGATGTAAAGGGATTCGCCCTCTTTTGCGGGAACCCAGTCCTTCTCTACCTTAACGAGCTCAGTAAGGCACTTCATAGCGAGGTCAACGGGGAGCTCGGGGATAACGAGTCTCTGGTTGGACTGATTAAGTCTCTTGAAGTTCTCCTCAGGACGGAAGAGCTGAACCTTGCCGTCAGCTGTTCTGTAAGCTTTCAGACCCTCGAATACTTCCTGACCGTAGTGGAGACACATAGCAGCAGGGGAGAGCTCGATGGGAGCATAGGGCTTGATCTCGGGATCGTGCCAGCCCTGTCCCTCGTCATAGGGCATTACGAGCATATAGTCTGTGAAGATGTGACCGAAGCCGAGCTTGTCGCCGGGCTGGGGCTTAGCCTTGAGAGCTGATGCTTTTGTGAATTTGATTTCCATAGTATTCAACCTTCTTTGATATATTTTCCGTACACATCATTGAGCACGGAATAATGATAAACTCAGTTAGCGGAGAAGTATTTCTTCTCGTAAATCTTCTTGCAGACGATGACGGTAGCTGTTGCTGCGGCACCTACTGCCACGACAGCGCCTGTGATCGACACTGCAAGTATTATCTTGGTCCTTTTA
>JAGCHA010000055.1 GCA_017649325.1 Ruminococcus sp. | reverse complement strand
CGGCTTTGCCAAATATAATATCTCGTCGGGTGCGCCGAACTCTACAAGTTTTTCAAGCACATAGCGGATTCGCTTGTCTTTGATGCCTGTCGTGAGCTTGCCGTCGGAGAATGTCCCCGCGCCGCCCTCACCGAACTGGATGTTGCATTCGGTGTCGAGCTTTCCCGTCGAGCGGAAATCCACGACCGCCTTCACGCGCGAATCAACGTCATATCCGCGCTCAAGTACAATGGGGCGTACGCCTGCTTTCGCGAGCACAAGCGCCGCAAACATTCCTGCAGGTCCGAACCCGACTATGACGGGTCTAACATCTGCACTTATGCGCGGGATATCGTATATATATTTCTCGACCGAAACGGCATTTTTCAGTCGCTTCAGCAGCTTTGTCTCGTTTTTTGCCGAAATGTCAAGCGAGATGATGAAGTGTACATCGTTCTTCTTTCTTGCGTCGACCGACTTCTTCGACAGCTTCACTGAGCGAAGACTGCTCTCGGGGATGCCGAGCTTGTCTGTACAGTAGCGCTCGAGCTGCGAAAAATCGAAGTCAAGCGGAACATTGATATTACCGACCCTTACCATTATTCCCGCCTTTCAGCGACAGAGCCGCATTTTTTCCTGCCCATATGCCCGACGACCACGCCCATTGCAGATTATAGCCGCCGCAGTCTCCCGCAACGTCAAGTATCTCGCCGCAGAAATACATTCCGCCGTACTTCACGGATTCGAGCGAGTCAGTGACCTGATTTGCTGAAATACCGCCCATTGTCGACTGCGCATTCTGCCACGGTGAACAGCCGGTGACCTCAAGCTCCAGTGATTTTACGGCTCTGCATAAATGCTCTATATCCTTATCATTTATGCTGTCTATAGGCTCGGATGGCGACTTTCCAAGTACGTTCCTGATAAGCCATACAGCGAGATTCTTCACGAAAAAGCCGCTCAGGAGCTCCTCTGCCGTAAAGCCGCATCGGTCACTGCGAAGTCTGTGGAAATATGCTCCCAGCTCGTCGGTCGTCATATCGGGGGCAAGGTCTGCGCGGAGCGTTAGTCTGCCCTCGTACTGCTGGAACAGGTAGGCGAGGTTGAACACGCAAATGCCCGATACGTTGTTTTCGTTGAACTGTATCTCGCCCTTTTCGCGGCGGAGTTCTCGTCCGTCCGAAAAAGCCGCTATCTCGCCCTTTATACGCACTCCCTTCAATCCTTTGAGCCTGTCGGGACTGACTCTCAGCGGGGCGACCGCGGGACATATCTTCTCAGATTTTATACCCATATTCTTTATTATACGGAGCATCCCGCCGTCAGTGCCGAATGAGGGGGCGGCATAGCCTCCCGCTGCTATTATGACCTTACGGCAGACTATCTCCCCACCGTAGTATACAAGCGTAAAACCGCCGTTTGACGACTTTATCTCCGTTATCTCGCATTCGCACTGCTCAATGACTCCGAGTGACGAAAGCCTCAGCCGAAGTGCATTCAGCACGGTAGTGGAGCTGTTACTGCGGGGGTATACTCCGCCTTCGCGACCCTCGCTGCCCGTAACACAGGCAACTCCGAGCTTCTCGTCAAAGAGCTCGTGCCAGTCGGGAGTCCTGCTGATTATGCTCATGGCGTCGATACTTCCGTGGAAGTTTCGCTTCCCAAGTGAATTATTGCTGAGATTGCACTTGCCGTTACCCGTGGCGATAAGCTTCTTACCCGTACGTGGGAGTTTTTCCGCAATGAGCACGCTTGCGCCCGGAGCTGTCTCCTTAGCCGCCATTGCTGCCGCTAAGCCCGAAGCTCCGCCGCCGATGACTACGATATCTGCTTTCATCACTTCCCCTCCTTCTCGGGAAGAATGTCGAGCACAACGACCTCGGGACGGTTGTTGAAACGTGCAGGATACGGAGAATCACCGAGTCCCGATGTTATGAACATCGCGCCGCCCGGATACTGGAACCAGCCCTTGTCAAATACTGTATTGTCTGTCATCAGCTGTGGGAACCACTGGTCCTTGTTGTAGGGGTCAACAAGCGGACCGAGGTCGAACGGCAGCTGGAACATTCCGCCGTGCGTATCTGCACATATGGTCAGGTCTGTGCCGAAATCTGCGAATTTAGGGTAATTCTGTAAATGTGCAAGGAGTATGCTCAAACTGTCTTTATCTACCGAAAATTCGTTGCTGAGGTCGAAGGTGGGCGAATAATAGGCATTATCTATGCCGATGAGCTGTACCTTGTTGCCCTTAACTTCGACTGCTTCCTCTCTGTAATTCATGACTTTGACTCCGCCTGCCGCGAGCTTGTCAATATAATAGTTTTCTGTATCGTGCTCGCCGCTGACAAAATACGTGGGATAGCCCTCCGCTGCGATATCGGTCACTGCCTTTGCAGCCATATCTATGACGTCCTGCGTACTGCCCGTTGTGTACATATCTCCGAGCACCAATACCATATCAGGGTCTGTGCTGCTTATCTTTTCAAGCACCTTCTCGCCGCTGATGCCGCCCTCGTGTATGTGAAGGTCGCTTATCACCGCGATCCGGAATCGTGTGCTGACTTTATCGGTAACATAAGCGTTTTTGTTTATTCTTATCGTATAGTTATTGAACCACCATACCACTACAAGTCCCGCAAATACGTAGCAGAGGTGCCACCAGCGGAAACGAAGCTTTTTCTTTTGTTCTTTCTTTTTCTCTTCCATATTGTCTCCGTTTTATTTCATATGTACGTCCAGCTGTACGAACGGTATCTCAATACCGTTCTTGTCAAACGCTTCCTTGACTTTTTCAAGCAGATCGTATCTTGTGGATATATAATCACTGTTTTTTACCCATACGAGGGTGTCTATATCTATCGAGCCCTCGCCGTGCGCTCCCATCCTCACCACGGGACCCGGGATAGACTGTATCTGGGGCTCGTTGTTTATGACCTCGCAGATAAGTGCCTGTGCCTTTTGGAAGTCATCGGCATAGCTTATCGAGAATTTCAGGTCTATCCTGCGAAGCGGGCTCTCTGTATAGTTTATAAGCTTTGCATCCGATACCTTGCCGTTGGGGATAAATGCTGTCTTGCCGTCAAATGTGTCAAGCTTGGTGTAAAGTATGCTTATCGCGCGGACTGTGCCGACCGTACCGTCTATCTCGATGATGTCTCCGGTCACAAAGGGCTTCGAGAACAGGATTATGAAACCTCCCGCAAGATTTGATAGGCAGGTCTGCAGGGCAAGGCTGACTGCAAGTCCCGCTGCTCCGAGAATGGTGATTATCGACGATATCGGCACCTTCAGCACGGACAATGCCATTACGAGCACCACCGTATACAGCACTATCCTTATGACCGACAGAAGGAAGTTCTTCGCTCCGACTTCTAACTTCGAGCGCTTCATCGCGCGGTCTATAAGTTTCGTTATCAGCTTTGTTACCGCATAGCCGATTATAAGAATTATCAGCGCAAATATTATGAGCGGCAGGAACTTTTTGAGATATTCGCCCATTTTTCCAACGATATCAGAGGCGATGCCGACCTGCTCCTGTATGCTCTCAACTGCCGCGTTTACCTCTGCTGTCGTGACAGAGGAGGCAGATGATGTGACTGTGACCGCCGTGGTCTCCATTATTATCAACTCCTGAAAAAACTTATTTTCATTATAACATATTATTCTAATAATAGCAAGCCGCGCGGGGATTTTTTGCCGATTTTTTTCGGATAGACATTCGATTTATTCATGGTAATATGTGTGACCATAACTAAATTGTTGTCTTTCATAAAAAAATTCGCGGCTCAGTAAAACTGAACCGCGAATCTTGTTGCGGGGGCAAACCGCTGGCGTCCCAAAGAGGAGTCGAACCTCCGGCCTACTGCTTAGGAGGCAGTCGCTCTATCCTACTGAGCTATTGGGACATCTTTAATATTTTACCACATATAGCTCGATATTGCAACAGCATTTCTATTATTTTTTTATTTTAATCAATAATATTACACTTTAATCTCTGAGTTACTACTGTAATCTGCTCGGTAACAATTGTCACATAAAATGCTTCAGAAACCGTACAAAACGTTGAAAATACCGTCTGCTGTTGCATTTGCCAGCAATTTCTGGTATAATTAACATATAGCTCACTGCGTACTTGGTAATCTGATTGAGAAAGGAGGCCGGCGGCTTGGTAGCGGCTTATTACAGTGTTCTCTTTGCGCTCTCCATTGTTTTTCTTGTGGTCTACGTTTTTATGTGGCACAAGCACTTCGATATCACCCTGACTATGAT
>JAGCHA010000054.1 GCA_017649325.1 Ruminococcus sp. | reverse complement strand
GGCTGGAGAAGGTGTACGAGAGCCTCGGCGAGATGCAGAGCATAGCGTCGGGGGTCGGCGACCTGAAAAAGGTGCTCTCGAACGTCAAGACCCGTGGTATACTGGGCGAGATACAGCTCGGCAGCATACTTGAGGAGATACTCGCTCCCGAGCTTTACGAGACAGAGATAGCCACTGTCCCCGACAGCCGCGAGCACGTAGAATTCGCCGTGAAGCTCCCCGGAGCAGCAGACGGCTCGAACATTTACCTCCCCATCGATTCAAAGTTCCCGGGCGATACCTACACGGCATTGCAGGAGGCGTACGAATCGGGCGATAAGGAGCGTATCGATGCTGCAAAGAAGAATCTTGTCGCCGTGATAAAAAAGTGCGCGGGAGACATACGCTCAAAGTACGTATCACCGCCGTATACGACCAATTTCGGCATAATGTTCCTGCCGTTCGAGGGGCTGTACGCCGAGGCGGTCAACCTCGGGCTCGTCGAGACCTTACAGCGCGAGTACAGCGTGAGCATAACGGGACCGTCGACAATGGCGGCGATGCTCAACTCACTGCAAATGGGCTTCCGCACGCTCGCGATACAGAAGCGCAGCAACGAGGTATGGGAGATACTCGGCTCGGTCAAGAAGGAGTTCGGCAGCTTCTCCGAGGCGCTTGAAAAGACGCAGAAGCACATCCGTCAGGTAGACGACGACCTCGAAAAGCTCATCGGCACCCGTACCCGCCAGATAAACCGCAGTCTCAGCAAGGTGGAGCTGCCGAGCGGGGGAGAGGACGAGACTTTTTATATTAGTGAATAATGGATATTGAATAATTGCGGTATCGTCTTCGGAGAAAATATGCCGAAGGCACACCTTAACTCTTCACTATTCGATGAAAAAACCTCGCTAAAGGAACTTTAGCGAGGTTTTGTTTCAGTTCATGGTGACGATAAAGCAGACGCTCTTGCCCTCGGCGTTGTCGACGAAGAGCTTGAACTTATGCTTGTCGATGATAGATTTCGCGATAGCGAGCCCGAGTCCGTAGCCGCCCGTAGCACGATTACGTGAGGCATCACTGCGGTAGAATCGCTCGAATATCTTTTCTTTTTCCTCTTCCTTGAGACCTGTTCCCGTGTTGTACACCGAGAAGCGTATTTTTCCGCCGTCGTTTTTGAGTGTTACGCGCACGGTGCCGTTCTCCTTGGAGTATTTGAGGGCGTTGTCGATAAATATTGCAGCCATCTGCTTGACGTGCTGTTCGCTGCCTGTTATCCTTAACCCCTCCTGTATGTTGAGGACGAAGTTTTTTCCCGCTTCAAAGGCGCGGCACTCGAACGGGAGCGCGGTATTCTCGATAGCCTTGCTCAGGTCGAATTCGGTCGGAATGAAGTTGGAGTTGTTTTCCAGCCTTGTGAGGTTGAGGAGGTCGTTGACGAGCACGTTCATGCGGTCGGCTTGGTCCTGAATGTAGGCAAGCCACTTGTTTTCGCCTATCTCGCCCTCGAGGACGTCGGCGTTCGCGGAGATGACCGTCAGCGGAGTTTTCAGCTCATGGCTCGCATCGGAGACAAACTGTTTCTGCTTATCGAAAGCGACCTTGATAGGACGCACGATGAGACCGCTGAGGAAATACGCGGCGGCAGAGAGTATGACGACGCTGATGAGCCCGACGATGACGGTCGTGCGCTTGAGCTTGTTCATCATATCTATCTCGGCGCTCTTGTCTGTGAAGACCATGAGAGTGCCGTTGTCCTTTTTCTCGGTGCAGAACTGGTAGTTGTTCGCCATTCCCGAGCTGACGTTCCTGCTGAGTATTTCGTTTATATACTCCTGCGCCACGTCATCCGACATTTCGTCGTTGTTCTGGATGCCTGCGAGCTTGCCCTCCTCGTCAGCCATGATGATGAAGAAGTCGATAGACCCGAGCGAACGCGGAACGGCGTTGTAGTCATAGCCGTCGTTTCTGCGCCTCATCGGCTCACGCGGCACGGGGATTGTGGCCGTCGCGGCTGTGGTGACTGCGGTAGTTGTGGTGCTGTCTGCGGAGTCGCCTGCATTGATTATGGTATAGCCGTCCAGCACGGGAGCGAACGATGTGTTCGCCATTCCGTAAACGGCTCCCTGCGGCACCCAATAGCTGGTGTCGTTATCCTGATAGTAATTGTTGCTGGTGTTGCTATTATTATTGTTGTTATTATAATTATTATCGTTGTTATTATCGTTATCGTTATTGTTATT
>JAGCHA010000053.1 GCA_017649325.1 Ruminococcus sp. | reverse complement strand
TTATTATAATTATTATTATCGTTGTGGTTGTTGCTGCCGTTGTTACGGTCGCAGTTGATATTTCCGTCACCGCCGCCATTGAGCCACGGGGGCGTCATCCACGGATACCACGGCCCCCACGGACCCCATACAGGCTGACCGCCGTTCCAGTCCTGCTGAGTCGTAGTCTCATGCGGCTGAGTCTGAGGCGGCTGAGTCTGCGAGGGCTGCGTCTGGGGCGGATGAGTCTGAGACGGCTGAGTCTGCGTAGGTTGAGTCTGAGTTGGCTGAGTGCGCCGCGCCTCGGTGGTCGTAGCGGGCTTGAAAGCGGTCGCACGGGTGGTTTTTGCCCATGTAGGCTGAGTTTCCTGAGCCCGTGTAGTCTGAGGCTTCACGGTCTGTTCCTCAGTCGGAGCGGCAGTCTGCGGCGGCAGAATTTCTGCCTCGGTCTGAACTGCTGTTGTTGTTGGCGGTATCTCTTCGGAAGTCTGGACCTCTGATGTAGTCTCCTCCGTCTGCGTAGTGGCAGAGTCCGACGGCTTGATAGCGGGCTCCGAGGGCGGCTCGATACGCTGATAGTCGCCGAAGCGCTGCCAGTTTGCGTCGTCTGGGCGCTCGATATAGAATTGATTCGCCACGCCGTCGTAACCGACTCCGGCCGCCACCTGCTCGAGGACTATCTGCGTCTGATGCTCCATGACGGTGTCCATGATGATGTTGACAGAGCCGAGCACGGCGATGAAAATGGCGAGGAGAATGGAGGTAATGATACCGAAGAATTTAAGCTGTACCTTTCTGAACAAAGGCGTACACCTCCGTAAAAAGTCGTGATGTCGTTATTTTTCGGTGCTCTCGATGGAGTAGCCTATACTGCGGGCGGTCTTTATCTGCGCTGGAGCCGAGATCGCGTTCAGCTTCTTGCGCAGGAAAGAGATGTAGACTTCGATGTTGTTGTAGTCCACATCGCTCTCGTAGCCCCATATTTTCTCGATGATCCGTTCTTTTGTGAGTATCTGCTTGGGATTGGCGATAAGCAGCTCCATTATCTGGTATTCCTTCAGGCTGAGCTTTACGTCATTGCCGCCGTAGCTTATTGAGCAGGTGTTTTTATGGAGCAGCAAGCCGTTGAACTCGAAGCGGTTGTCGTCCTGGATCTCGCCCTTTCTGCGTGTGAGAGCGCGGATGCGTGCGAGAAGCTCACCTGTAACGAACGGCTTGGTGAGGTAGTCGTCAGCGCCGCAGTCGAGACCGTTTATCTTGTCGTCGATCTCGCTCCTTGCGGTCAGCAGGAGTACGGGCGTGCTTATTTTTTCTGCTCTGAGGTTTTGCAGGACATCGAGCCCGTTCATTCCCGGGAGCATGATATCGAGGATGATGCAGTCGTAAACGCCCGTGAGAGCGTTGTCAAGCCCTTCCACACCGTCGTATACCGTGTCCACGGAGTACATATTGCGTTTGAGAATCTCGCTGAGCGCGTCGGCGAGCTGAATCTCGTCCTCAACAACGAGGAGTTTCATATAAATACCCCCTTAAAAACTTTCCCTGCACATTATTATAACATAAAATCTTTAAATAAGCTTAAAAGTTGACAAAGTTAAATAGTTTGATTTGGAAAAAATAGAAGATGTTGTTTGTGCAAAGGTCCAGTTTTGCCTGAAATAGATAAACAATTGTTGACTAAGTTTAAGATTTATGCTAAAATTATTGAGTAAGACGAAGGCACCGCATATAGATATGGCGCCTCTGACAGAATTACTGCAATGGCTGTAGCACGAGCTGCATGAGATAAAGGGGTGTTGATGATGCTGTCACCACAGGAACGTGAACGTAAAAGGGGAGTGTTCGCAAAGGCGCTCCGTTCGGGCGGAAATGCCGATACCAAGAGGTATATGGAGCTGTACGCTGATTTCAGTGAGCTCGGCTATACGCGTGAACTCGCCGAGAATTACGCGGACGCATTCGTGAACGAACACAAGAAGCCGCTAGCAGAGGATATCCTCCAGACCGTAAGGCTCTTTGACAGGATACGAGACTTCGGCAGCGCGGAGTTCTACCTCGATATGCTCAAGGACAAGAAGCTGAACAATGACGAGAAATTCGGATACTGCATAGAGGCACTCAAAAACAAGAGCAAGAAGGGTCACTGGCGTGACGCAGTCGATTTCCGCACCGAGAATATCAACTTCATGCAGAACTACTCCGAGAAGGTGGACATGAAGCAGCGCGCAGACCTGTATATCGCGCTTGCGCTTGTTGACTGCGCGACGAAGAAATATATGCAGGCGTTCAAGCTTCTGATGAATTTCGGCTACAAGCCGCAGGGCAGGAACGACTCAAAGCTGCTTGAGATACTCATCACGGGCATATACATCTGTTCGCATACAGGCAATCAGGAGAGCATAGACAATGCGGTAGAAAACGCACACGGCGCGATGAAGCTCTTCACAGAGTATGAGCACCCGTGGCTGAAGGCGTTCTACGAGAAGCAGATAGAGGATGCCGCGCAGGGGATAATATGACTTAGAATAATATTGCAGGAGCTTTCGGGCTCCTGCTTTTATTTTTTGTGAGCGGGAAAAGAAAAAATCGAATAATTTTCCACATCGACAGATGGTTATAAGATATAACTTTTGTGTGCGCATAGGTTTTGATGCACAGTGATAAAGTGCACGTTTCGGAGCTTCAAAGAGCTACCGCTTTTTCTTACCTCGCCGAAAATGGCTGCTATAAGCCAAAAGCGCGAATTGGAACACAGTTTTAACTAATACACAATATGTATAATTTCGTAAATATGAATGAAATATGTTTCTGGTATAATATATTTTATATTAACCTTATATTAATATTTTGTGTTTGCTATTTAATCGCAATTTTGTCCTAAAAATGAGCAATATTATAGGTTGATTATCTTGCGGGATTATTTTATAATACAAGTGTCGGTAACGAAAAACTGCCAAAAAACAGGGCTTCGTTCGACAGCACAATAAGATAATAAATTATTGTGTCCTGTGATCAACGGCAAATACATTTTGATCTGCTTTACGGTTTAAACTCCGCCGTATTATGTTCTTACTACCAAGTCGCAGCAAACGATCGGGCAAGCGGGCTGTTTATTAAACATTAATGCCTATAATATGTTTAATCGCCTAAACTCAGCCTTGCAAACGGTTTACACGATGTGAACTCGTCCCGCCACAGCAGATGGGTGTATGGATACTTCGGATTGTATCTGCCGTAGTCGGGAGTGCGTATAGAGGGTGCGCATTGCTGACGCTGAGAGACGTTCTTCACTGACTTTTGAGAGGGTGTCGGTGAAGAGCGTCTTTTCATTTTACCGAAAAAGGCTGCCTTTAGGCAGCCTTTTTTTAATACTGGATACTTGCGCGGTACTGTATCGGCGTCATTCCGACGACCATACTGAATTGTCTGAGGAAGTATTTGCTGTCGAGGTAGCCGCATTTTTCGGATATCTCAATGACGTTCAGAGTCGTAGTCGCGAGGTAATATTTCGCCTTGGCGATACGGGCGATGATGCAGTCCTTGTGGAAACTGATGCCGAAGCACTGCTTGAACACGCTTCTGAGGTAGCCCGTGCTGCCGGGGAAAAGGTTGTGGAGGCTTTCGCTGTCGAAGGTCTCGGTCGGGCGGGAGTATACATAGGTACGTATCTCCGCCATTTCCCTGTAATGGCTGATTATGCGCTTCTCGTCGAGCGCCTTTGCCTTTATATCGGCTTCTGCGGAGCACCTGTCGTATATTTCCTTGTAGGGGACACCCGAGCACTGCTCGCACACGCACACGAACGAATCCGAGCCGTAATAGCCCATATACTTCTTATGCTGGAGCAGTATTGCCGATACGCAGTCCGCGAGCAGCTCCGGCGGAGCATTTCTCTGGACCACGCAGATGAGCGTATTGTCGTTGATACGACCGCAGATATCGTGGTTTCCGCAGAACTCGTCCAGTGCGCGCGAGGCGTCGAGTATAGCCTTGATTCTGTCGTCGGTATTCTCGATGGAAATGCTCTCCTCCGAGAGGCATATCCTGAGCATAATGAAGTAGAGCTCCTTGTTTCCGTGCAGAACAGCCGAATTATAGGACTTTTCAAGACCTGCAGCGTTGTACATACCCGTGAGGGTATCGCGCTGCTCGGAGAGATTCTGACAGCTTGTGAGGTAGCGGATATCGTTCTTCATTCGCAGGAATTCGAGGCAAATGGACACAGACTTTATCCAGTTGCGGAAGATATCGTCATAGGTGTCGGGGACGTCATAGCGTATGATGATATGACCGAACATACGCTGCCCGAAGAAAATGGGGTTGAAGTAGTAGACCGCGGGAGTCTGACAGCGTGAGAATATCTCTGCGAAGTCAAAGCGGTGTGCCTCGAATGGCGAATTATCCAACCATGGCATAACATCGCGGCAGGTCATTATCTCTGATATTTCGGCGGTGGGGTCGTACCAGTTGGATTGCAGGCACAGCACCACATTATATGCATCGCGTATCAGCCAGTGGAATTTTCCAAGAATCCGGACGAATTCGTCAAGGTTCTTGCTCTCGGTTATCTCCTGGTCAAGCGAACTGAAGAGGTTCCACGCCTCGAAATTGCTCTTGACCTTTGCGGTATCGAGCTCCTCAAAGTAGGTGCCGAGGTCTTTGCCGCATGAGCAGCTGTCGCCTAAGATGAGCTCACCCTTAGGCGGAGTAAAGGCAGGCTCTTCCAGCCCTTCGAGCCTGCTGTGGATTATCTCGAGGGCACATCTGCCGAGGTCTGCACGGTTGCGGCGGTAGGTAGAAAGCAGAGGATAGTGCATGAGCCTCTTGTTTATGTGCTCATAGCCGATAACGGTAACGTCCTCGGGCACGCGTATCTTATTGCGCCTGAACTCATCGAGCAGACCGTAAGCCATATAGTCGTTCGCGCACGCCACAGCCTGCGGGAGCGGGAGAAGACCGCTTATGTACTTCTTTGCGAGTTCTTCGCCCGAAGTCATCCAGAAGTCGCCGTAGTGTATTTTTTTCTCGCTGACTTCTATCCCGTGCTTGCGGAGCGAGCGGATATAGCCCGCGGCACGTTTGTGCGAGAGTTCGAGGTAGTCGTAGCCCGAGAGGTAGTCGATATCTGTCAGTCCGTGCTTGTTGATGAGGTGGTCGACGATCGCCTCGGTGTCGTCCTCGTCACTTGTATTGATAAAAGTGAACTTTGAGTCGGCGAACTCTTCGAGGTGAGCGCCGAGAACTATCATGGGCACATCCTTTGTGAGCATAGTATTTGCGATAGCCTCACGTATCTGCTCGTTCACGAAGGACTCGGAAATAAGTATCACAGCGGCTATCTGCTCAGACTGCACGAGCTCGTAGATCTTATTTTCGCACTCGAGTGAGTTGATACTTATATTCGGGTTGTAAATATTTGAGAGCACAGCGGTATCGTAGCCGTACTCCTGCGCCTTTTCGATGATGCCGTACAGTATCTGTCTCTGTTCGATGCTGTTGGCTTCAGCTGAAACGACGCAAATGATCGGTCGTTTTGGTTTATTCATTTCAGACCTCCAGTTGGTCGCTTGTCCGCCGATTGCGGAACATCATCCCATTTGGCACGAAGCAGCGGGTGAACGTTTTGTTCACCTCAACCGTCATAAATGAATGTGCCTATACTCATTATAGAATAAATGAGCGAATGTGTCAATACTTTTTAGTAATAAAAGCATAAAATGTCAGTGAATTTGTCCACCTTTCCTACACATTGTGGGTTTACCGAGATAGAATATTAACGTATAATGAACTTATAATATATATAATGCAATTAACATGCTGTAAACAAGGGGATTGGACATCACGTGAAAAACGGACATTTTATCATGTGAAGATTTATCAGTCAGGGAAATATTTAAGGAGGAATTACAAATGAGCAAAATCAAGACATTGAAGTCTGTGCTTGCGGGAATGCTAGCAGGAACGATGGTATTTTCTGCGGCGTCGGTATTCCCGACAGGCACATTCACACAGGAACTCGACGCAAATGCGGCGGGAGCCTGCACTATCAACACAAACAAGCTGTACCAGCGTATCCGCGGCTTCGGAGGAATGAACCACCCCGAGTGGCAGAGCTACAACGCGCAGAACGGGGCTCCCGGAGACATGACAGCAGCG
>JAGCHA010000052.1 GCA_017649325.1 Ruminococcus sp. | reverse complement strand
TATCAGCGAGCATTCGAGCAGCAGAGCCTCGTATTCGCTGTCGACGACGATGTAGTCGTAGTCGTAGACGTTCGAGACCATTGCCGCGACCTTCGGCGTATGGTCGGGGTTCTCGCGGAAGTAGCTCGTCACGCGGTTTTTTAGGTTCTTAGCCTTGCCGATGTAGATGATGGCGCCCTCCCTGTTCTTCATCAGGTAGACGCCCGCCGACGAGGTCAGCTTCGAGGTCTTTTCACGGAGGTATGGAAGTCTCGGGTTCATTGTTCACCTCAATCTTCAATGGGACCGTCTTCTGCCCGCACCGCGCCATTCTGCGCGTCGATATAGGCTTCGTCGGGATAATTGTTCCTGTCCAGCTTCACGTCCCACGTAAGATAAATGCCGTCCCTTCCCGTCTCGATGATAATGAGCTCGGGCTCGTCCCTCGTGTCGCAGCTGTACTTGTTCTTCGCGAGCTTCACCGCGTCCTCGGCGGATATCTTGGGCTCGGTCGCGATGTTGACGTTCTCGATGAAGTAGTTGTGCAGACGGGTGGTATTGCCGTCCGCGTCAGCCGCTATGGATACATAGCCTCTCCTCACGGGAATATCCCTGTAATACTGCTCAAACACGTAGTTGAAGCCGCCGTCCATCAGATTCATCTCGCTGTATTTCAGCTCGTTGAGCGGGTCGTGACAGCCGATGATGTCTGCGAGCTCCCTTATCACGGTGAGCGCGTCGTCCTTGTTTTTTACAAGGGTGCTGCTGACCCTGCCGTCTATCTCGCGTATGCGGTCGGAATCGTAATAATACGATGTGGGCGGCATATCTCCGCCGTTGAGCTTTGCGATGTCGAGCTCGGACAGAGTATTGACGCGCGGAACAGGCGCACTGCTGTCCGTGCCGCCCGACGAGCACCCAACAGACACCGTGCATACCGCGGCAGCCGCCGCAAGCAGAGCTGTCAGCCTTTTCATAGCACTCCTCCTTATTGCTTGTCGTAGTATTTCTTGCCCGAATCGGGACGGAAATACGTCCTTATATAGCCGTCCTTGGACAGCACCACGAATTCGTTCGTCGCCTCGATGTAGTAGACGTAGTCGCCGTCGTCCTTCTCGGTCTTGTGGAGGGCTTCCTCGTTGTTGATGACGTCGCTCGCGCCCTGCTCGTACTCCTGAGCTGTCTTGTAGCCGAAGTCGTCCGCGAACTCCGCACCGTGCTTCTCGAAGTGCTGGTCGAGGTACTTTTTATTGCGGAAGCGGTACTCGACATAATCGGCATTGGCTGTAGTGACAGTCGTGGGCTCTGCAGTCCGTACAGCGGTAGTCTTTTCCGCTTTTTTCGTAGTCTTGGCGGTCGTTTTAGCAGGCTTGGAGGTCTGCTTGGCTGTTGTGGTCGCGGCAGTTGTCTGCTTGGCGGTGGCTGCCGCGGACGTTGACGCCTCGGTCGTATGAGCTGTTGTCTCGGGCTCGGTATAGACCTGCAAGGTCGAATACGTGACCTCCTGCGGTCTTTCTATGGCCTCCTCGTAGTCTCCGCAGCCTGCGAGCAGGGTAACGGCGGTCAGCGTGAGCGCCGCAAGCTTTCCGAACAGTTTCTTCATGTTTCCTCCTTATTGTTACTGTGTGCACTGATGTACTTGCCGTTAGTTATGATGACACCCTCGTCATTCGGTTCGTCATCGACAAGCGATACGGGAGCAAGCATCGCAGCCTCGCCCGCCATATACGTATAGCTTCTGATGTACGAATCCGAACTGGCGTTGGGATAAGGCACGTCAATGTAATAGTAGGTGTTGCCGTTCATATCTACGGTCACAGTGCCGCCGTCAGATTTGAGCACTATGGTGTCCGGGTCGCTGCGTTCGGTCATCTGCGAAGGCTCGGGCATAACATAGCTGATATCTCCGTTCGAGGCGATCCACACATTCGTTATCTCATCGCCGCACCGCGCGGTGCTGACAGATACGCCTTCCTCGCCTGTCACGTCATTGAATTGGGCGCTGTTGAAGGCGATATTCTCTGCGGTGATGTGTTTCTTGGTGAAGAGCTGTATCTCGCCGCTCAGGTCTCTCGCCGCAATATCGCAATCTGCGGGCGAGATGAAAAAGGCGTCGAAGCTGCGCGGTAAAGTCACCTTGAAATCGACAGTGGAATTGAAGCAGACGAGACTGCCCTCCTCGCCGACATTGTTGCTTTTCATCCTGAGATTCTCCTCGTTGAGGGCGTCCCATATGGTGACACTCAGCAAGCCGTCCTCGCTGATATCATTTGTCAGTCGGAGCATACTGAACTGAGCCACCGTATTTTTCGTACCTTCGCCCTGATAGACGATATCACACGATATCACGGGCTCGCTGACATCATCGGTACAGACCGAGCATTTGCCCTCGACAGGGCACGACAGCGCTATTCCGTGACAGCCGCTCGCTGCAAAGTCAAAGCCGTCGTCAAATTCAAGCGTGAGTGTGCGGTGCTCGCTGACCTTCATGGTTTCAATATTTCTATATCTCCTCGGTATCATCGGTCGTAAACTGCAGGAGACGATAGATGCTCCCATAACAAGTATAGCAATACCGCAAATAGTTCTTTTCATGGTATGTCACTCCTTAGAGCGTGTATATTCGCCGTTGGTGAATGTTACGTCTCTTCCGCAAGCTTCTATATCGAGCAGAGCCGCTCCGTGCGCGGCGGAGTAGTCGTACCGCCTGTTTTTCCCCTTGTCGAGTTCATTCGTATCGGCGCACACATTGCCGTTGAGGTCGACAGTGACCGTTCCCTCAGAGCAGAGTATCTGAATGGTGTCAGCCTTTGAAGCCCCCGTCATCTCGGCGGGCTCGGGCATAACATAGGTGATATCGCCGAACCGCGAGGTGATGTACGCTTCCGCGCGCCCCTCTTCGCAGCGAGTGGTGCTGATGATAATGCCCTTGTCACCCATGACCATATTTCCGTCGTCGTCGTTAAAGGCGATATTCTCGGCTGTGAGGTCGTCGTAGGTGGCAAGCTCGATATGCCCGCAGAGATTCTTCACGCCGAGGTCTCCGCCGTAGTTGTTTATCACAAAGCTGTCGAAGCTCTGCGGCAGAGTCATAGTCACAGTGGACTGCGCGTGGCTGAACAGCACACCGTTGAACTCCTCCTTGAATGGGTTGTATGAAGATTGCGCAGACTGCCCCGTAGTCCTGTCCTTGAAGTCTATCACAAGTATGCCGTCATTGAGCTCATGTGTTACGACGAGATTGTCACGCTCTTCCTTGCGTTTTGCTGCCTTGCTGCTGTCCTTCAGACCGCCGCCGAAGTCCACATTCACGCGTATCTCGGGCTCTTCGACGTCATCGCAGATGACTATGACAGTGCCGTTTATGTGACTTGAGAAACATATTCCGTGACAGCTCCCGTCGGTGAAGTCGATGTCGCCGAGAGGGACTGTTATATTAATACTGTATGTTTCTGTTCTGAGCCCGCAGGACGTCATTGCGGCAGATGTTATCCCCGCCGCAGTCACGACCGCCGCAAGCCTTTTTATGATGGTCATTCCGCCGCACCTCCTGTTGTTTTAATCCGTTAGCCTTTAGTTAATGGCTTAGTTTATCTGTTACCATTATACATTAAATGTGCCGATTAATCAATACAAACATTAAAATCGTAACAAATATCGCTGAAATGTAACGTTTTTGCGTATCAATACAGGCAATATGCCATAAATAAGCACCCTGTTTTTTAGTAAAAATAACCTATCTTTATAAAAAATATAGACAAATCAGTAAAAATGAGGTATAATGTCTTTGTATATGGATTTCGGCAGTCAGTCGGATAAATATATTCGTATATGAGGAATTATACTAAATGAGAGTTATTACAGGTATTGCGCGGGGCCATAAGCTCGCCGCCCCCGAGGGGCTCGATACGCGTCCGACAAGCGATAAGGTCAAGGAGGGCGTTTTCTCCTCGATACAGTTCGAGATAGAGGGCGCATATGTGCTCGACCTCTTCGCAGGAAGCGGTCAGATGGGTATCGAGGCACTGAGCAGAGGCGCGGCTCACGCCGTGTTCGTGGACAGCTCCGCTAAGGCGGTAAAATGCGTAAACGAGAACCTGAAAGGCACTAAGCTGGACAAGCTCGCGGAGGTCATCACCCGCGACAGCTACGACTATATCAGGCTCACGTCGCAGAGCTTCGACATCATCATTCTCGACCCGCCGTACAGATGCGGTCATATCCCCAGGCTCCTGCCGATGGCGGCGGCTAAGCTGAAAAGCGGAGGCTTCGTCATCTGTGAGTACGAGAAGGAGGCGGGCACGCCCGAGGCTCCCGAGGGTATGGCACTGAAAAAGGTATACAGCTACGGCAAGATAAACGTCGCCGTTTTCACCAAGCCCTCAGAGGAGGAGGAAGAATGAGAAGGATAGCCGTTTGCCCCGGAAGCTTCGACCCCGTAACGCGGGGTCATCTCGACATAATCACACGCGCTTCCAAGCTGTTCGATAAGGTCATCGTGCTTATTTCCCGAAATGCGGGCAAGGCTCAGCCAAGCTTCACCGCTACCGAGCGTATGCTGATGATACAAGCTGTCACGAAAGACCTCGACAACGTGGTCATAGACATTCTCGACGGACTTCTTGCGGATTACGTCCGCAACGTCGGCGCAGTCGCCATAGTAAAGGGTCTGCGGGCTGTCAGCGACTTCGAGTACGAGTTCCAGATGGCTCTCGCGAACAAGAAGCTCTATGCGAATGCGGAGACAGTGTTCCTGACCACGGCGGCGGAGAATATGTATCTCAGCTCGAGCGTAGTCAAGCAGATAGCCTACTTCGGCGGCGATATAAGCCATTTTGTTCCAGAAGAAATTCTTGACGATATACAGTCACGACTAATAAAGGAGAGGTAAAGTATTATGAGTATTGATGAGATCCTTGAGGAAATGGATGAACTTCTTGACAAGTCCACGTCCGTACCCTTCGTTTCACACAAGAAGATAGTTGACGGCGAGCGTATGCGCGAGCTCATCAACGATATCCGCCTGAATATGCCTCACGAGCTCAAAGAGGCTAAGAAGATAGAGTTCGACTGCCAGCGCATCCTCAACGAGGCTAAGCTCAACGCAGAGGGCATTATCCGCAAGGCAGAGGAAAGAGCTCAGCAGATAGTTTCTCAGGAGGCTATCGTCACCGAGGCTAAGAAGAAGGCTGTGGATATACTCCAGAAGGCTCAGACCTCTTCCGTTGCGCTCCAGAAGAACGCAGCTCTCTCGGTAGCTCAGATGCTCAACGACGCCGAGGCTACCCACAACAAGTCGCTCCTCGACATCAAGCGCACCAAGGAGAAGCTCCAGCACACACTGAAGACCTCCCCTGCCCTCACTCAGAACCCGCAGGCAGCTTTACAGTCCATAGTTCAGGACACAACAGGCACCAAGAAGTAATAATAACACGAAAAGGGACGCAGCAGCGTCCCTTTTTTTACAATATAAAGCCGAGGAGCAGGTAAGTCGCGTACATGTCAACAAAGGTCATCGCCAGCGACATCACCGCCACCAGAAGTGT
>JAGCHA010000051.1 GCA_017649325.1 Ruminococcus sp. | reverse complement strand
CGACCCCGACAATATGCCTGAGGGCTTCGGCGGAGAAAACTTCGAACCGAACAATATACCCGACGGGACTGCTCCCACCGTAACGACCACGTCTGCGGACAAGGCGGCCTCGACTGCGGCAGTCGGCTCGTCCCGCGATAAGGAGCAGAGCTCGACCACTGCCGTGAAGCAGGATACCACGCACGTGACACGTCCGCAAATGGGTTCGTTCCCCTCAATGGACGACGGCAGATCGCAGAAAGACCCGATGGTTCTCGTACTGCTCGGAGCGTCAGCACTGGTGCTCCTCGCGGGTCTCGGATTCGCATTCGTGTTCAAAAGATAATTTACCTCTCATTTCCCTGATAAAAAACAGCGACAGGCTTTGCGGAGCTTGTCGCTGTTTTGCTTTTATGAGAATTTAAGTCAGTATGGCTATAATTTAAGCTGACTTTTCCGTATGATATACAAAAACGTGTCACCGCATTCGGTATTATTCACAAAGTTAGGGAAATAGCAGTACAGCTATTGACAAGTCCGCGAAATGAATGTATACTTAAAGTATCAGGACACAAAGTAATAAATTAACCTCGTTTAAGTAAATTAAGGAGTGCTTTTTATGTCAGATATCAAGCTCATCTGTCCCTCTCTCCCGAATATGCCTTGGCAGGACAAGCCCGCAGGCTGTACGGCTCCGATGTGGCGGCACACCGATAATCCCATAATCGGCAGGAATCCTATTCCCAACGTCGCGCGCGTCTTCAACAGCGCCGTTATGCCATTTCAGGACGGCTTCGTGGGCGTGTTCCGCGGCGAGCAGTGTGACGGTGTCTCGCACATATACTTCGGCACCAGCAAGGACGCCCTCCACTGGGACTTCGAGCCCGAAAAGATCCCCTTCTTCGACGAGAACGGTGAGCCGTTCCAGCCGATCTACGCCTATGACCCACGCCTCGTAAAGGTCGAGGACACCTACTACGCGATGTGGTGTCAGGATATGTACGGCGCGTCCATAGGCATCGCAAAAACTACTGATTTCAAGAGCTTCACGCGTATCGAGAACCCATTCCTCCCCTACAACAGGAACGCTGTGCTCTTCCCGAGAAAGATAAACGGCAACTTCGTTATGCTCTCACGCCCCTGCGATAACGGGCACACCGCGTTCGGTGACATCTTCCTCAGCGAGAGCCCCGATATGGAGTTCTGGGGACGTCATCGCCATGTCATGGGCAGGACGAGTTGCTGGTGGGAAGGTCTGAAAATAGGCGGCGGAGCTGCTCCCATAGAGACCGATAAGGGCTGGCTGATGTTCTACCACGGCGTTGTCAACACCTGCAACGGCTACGTTTACAGCGTAGGTGCGGCTATACTCGACCTCGACGAGCCCTCGAAGGTGCTCCACCGCTGTGCAAGCTATGTGCTCACGCCAGAGGAATGGTACGAGGAGCGCGGCTTTGTGCCGAACGTGTGCTTCCCCTGCGCGACCCTCCATGACTCCGAAACAGGCAGGATAGCGCTGTATTACGGATGTGCGGACAGCTACGTCGGCGTGGCATATACCACCGCGCAGGAAATATACGACTATATCCTCAAATTTGACCATGCCTCCGACGACGACAAATGTCTCGGAAAAAGATAAAACCTGCACCACAAACGCTCTGCCAATACGGGAATATTACGGGCGCTTATTGAGGAAAAAACTTTTGAAAAGGAGTGCCTGCTCACGGCGGCTATCCCCTTTGTCTGCTTCGCTGATATCTCCCCACACTGCGGGAAGTCACCTAAAACTTATATTTTTTAATTTTGCCCCTATGGGGTACTCTCACGGAAAAGAAAAATTATCTCTTTTTCGTATCAGGAGAGTACCCCATAGGGGCAAAATTCGGACTAAAAGGCTTTGGAAGTGAGGTCGCACATTATGATCTCATACCCAGCAGGAAGCGCGTTACCCCCACAAGGTCGGCGATACAGTATCTGCCGTCGTTGTCGGCGAGGCTTTTTCTGATGATGACCTGGTCGAACATATCGACTCTGCCGTCGGAATCGGCATCCCAACTGTATGCAGGAGCGGCATATCCGTAGAAAGCAAGCTCATTGAGAGCGCCGTCGCCTTTTACGATTTTGAGGCAGTTAGTCGGAGCCGAGTCCTCGGCGAGCGTGACCGAGCGGCTCATATAGCTGCCGAGGTCGCTGCTCCACAGGAGCGTGTCGGTATTGGCGTCATAGACGGAGATACCTCCTGTCCCGAAGGTGTCGAAGACCGCGAAGCCGTTGAAAACGCAGGGCTTATCGAAGAAGACATAGCCTGTTATGCCTGACTTGCTGACAGCAGTTTCGGGAGTGCTCATCCCGCCGGTATTACCGTAAACGGGGTCGGGCATGGTATCGGGCTCGTCGAACATTCGGTAGAACTGGTCGAGAGTGCTGTCCGTCGGAGCAGCCGAGAGGTCGAAGAGCTCGCCCGACTTGTCCTTGCTGAGCCCTATCGCCGCCGGTCGGAGCTGCATATTGGAACCGTTTGAATAGGATTCAAGCTCGTCAGTGAGTGTGATATAGACGGGAGTCTCGGAAAGTGCGACCTTGACCGTGCCGTTTTCGACAGTCAGCATAGAAGTTCTGCCCTCGGCGATACCCATTTCGGGGACGGTAAGATATACGTATTTTCTGCCCTCAGCCGAGAGCTCATACACACCGTCAGCCTCGCTGCACAGGGTGTTGGCACACTTTATGAGCCTGTTTTCGTCGTTGATACCGCGGAAGGTATTTACCTGACAGCCGTCGCCGAGCTCTTTGTCAGCCCACAGGGAATCGCTCAGTATATTCGACATACACGAGAGATAATACCACGCGAGCTTTTTATCCCACTTGCCCTTCTGAGTGACAAGTCCCGAATTGTAGTATACACCCTCGCCCTCGTCGCGGAGCTGGAACTTGGTGATATAGTCCACGCTGTTGTTTTCGAGCGCGCAGAGATAAGTCCTTGCGACGCGCTGAGCATATCTCAGCTGATAATTCTCGTCATCGTGAGCGTCCACGCCCTCTTTCTCGCAGTCGCTCATCGGCACTTCAAATTCCGATATCCACAGCTGCGTATCGGGAGCGTTTTCGCTCATCCATTTTTTCAGCTCCGCGATAGTGCTTCCGAGGCTGCTCTCCTCTATGTCGGGTGAGTCGGCACCAATGTGGACGTTTACGATATCCACGGCGAATCTGCCGTCGGAGCGGTTATAGTCGAACCACAGCTTCATCTCGTCGAGGTACTGTATCATCGTAGAATAGCCAACAAGTCCGCCCATAGCGAGCTTGAAGGAAGGATCTGCGGTATGAACACCAGCATTCGGGATAGTCCCCTCGTGACCGTCGTAGTCCGCAGAGCACATCGCCGCGAGCTCATACGGCGAGAAGTAGTTAGCCTTGCCAGCCCAGCTCTTATTGGGCTCGTTGGAATTTTCAACTGCGGAAAGATAACCGAGACCTGTTTTTGGAGCCTGAGCGTCGGTTATATTCAGCGTTTTTGCGTCTATGTCCTTGTTGCTGCCGTAGCGTGCGGCTATCTGATACATAGCCTGTGCGTGAACGACGTAGCTTTTCGGGTCGAGAGTATCCGCGCCCTCAGCGACAGGTATCTCATTGGCTTTTGTCCCGCCTGATACAGCGGTGCTGCCGCCCTGGATACACGGTATGATATTGATGCCGCGTGCGTGGAGACTGCCGTAGTAGCTGTCCATGTCGCCCCATGTACCCTGTGTGAACTTCACCTTGCAGTCAGTATCGAGCAACCAGCTCAGGTTGTGGTACTCGCGTATCGTTCCCGCGGACATCATAGCGGTCATAGGGTCATCGATAAAGGCGTTGAATCCTACCCTTTTACCTGAGGGAGTATCGGTGCCGCTTATCGGATACAGCGACTTTTTTGCAGCAGTCTTGCTTTTCTGAGCCGCGGTGAGCTCGCTTTCCTTATAGCCGTACACTGCCAGCTCGCTGACGCCGCTGTCGCAGTAATCCGAGCTGAAATGCAGATATCTTGTAGGCTGAGGCTTGTCGAAGGTCACCACGCGCCAGCTGTTGTAATAGTCCATTTTCTGCTCGGCAATGGTGTGCCAGCTGAACGGCTCACCGTCGGAGACAGTCCACACGGGAGTGCCGTTGGTGTCGAGGAAGGCAACAGCGGTCACGACATAGTTTGCCCCCATATCCATATAAAAGGAAGCCGCACCGTATTCCATCTGCTGATTCGGTGTCCAGTTGGCTTTGGAGGTCTCTTTCAGAACATCGCTGCCGACGTTCATATTATCAGGACTCTTCGGGACTTTATCCTGTTCGTCGAAAAGGTAGGAGACATCTCTGAGGTAAGTCCCCTTGCTGAGATGAACGAAGTTCTCATCGCGGATGACGAAGCCGCTCACATCAAGGAGCTCGGACTTGTCAGCCGCCGAAGTCGGAAAAGCTGAAAGACTTGCGGCAGCCACTGAAAGAGCAGCAGCCATAGCGATAGTTTTGAAGTGTTTCATAATACCGTCTCCCATTCTGTGTAAGTATAGCAGTGAGAAATAAACTCAAAGTAAAACCATTCATATACTATAATTTTACCATCTTCAAACGCAGAGCGTCAATAGCTGAGCCGTTTTTTCAGCAGTAATTACAATAAACGCGAGAGCGGCTTGTGCGTTATGCTCTTTCAGCAAAATAACTATTAGTATAATCGCGCGTTGTTATTCCATATGTTAAAAAAGTCAGCACAGATCGTCAGTACGTGTCAGATCAAACGATTAATTTACTTACATTTTCCGTTGACTTTTATTTAAATCAGTGATATAATATCCATATGCTGGGATATTATATTTTTATCCCGACAAAACTTACAAAAGGGGTGGTCACATGAACAGACCAATGAGGAAGCTCATCGCTTTCTCCGCAGCAGCGGCAATGCTGGCGAATATCCCGCTTATCGGAGCAAACGCCAAATATGTCGCAGAGCAGGTGACAGACAAGGAATTCGACACGCTCGTACAGTTCCCCGACAGGAATTTGTACATCGAGCACGGCAGTGCTGACAACTTTATCACAGACCAGCAGCTTGTCGTAGTCGCCACGGACGGCACGACCAAGCTCATCTCGCTTGCCGAGGGACTTGCAGGCTCGCTTACGTACTATACGACGACAATGGGCAGCTATCCGTCGACGACCATGGGTATCTACGACTATATCATGCCCACATCGGCTGACTACGGTTTCGACTTCAACGACCCGTCTTACCGTTTCAGCCTTTCCAAGGGTACAATGATAGTCAATGCAGAAGGCAAGCAGGTGCTCGTTGATGCCGACGGCAAGGCTCTGACTGATATGTACGACCATATCGTAAAAGCAGGCGGCGGCTACTTTGCTGTATCCAACGAAACGAGCGGCAAGACAGGCATAATCGACAGCACCGGCAAGCTCATCTTCGAAGCAGAGGGCATGATATCCCTGACCGCCGACGGCAAGTCTTTCTTTGTTGACGGCGATGGCAAGGACTACTTCACCGACCTCACGGGCAAGGCAGTATCTGCCGAATACGAGGAGCTCGTCAACGTTGTCTCGTCAGCTAATCACTGGTTTTTCCATGGCGAAATACAGTCGGATTTCACGGGAACTTCCTTCTACAGGATAAAAAAGGACGGCAAGTATGCACTCTTCGATGCAACAGACTTCAAGACTGTGACGGATTACTACGACCAAATACAGCCATACTCGAATTATGACGCTAAATACGCCCTCCGTGCAATGAATCATCTTTACGATAAAGACGGCAATGTCATCGAGAACAAGTATGACAACTATTACCTTGACCAAACAGGCAAGGTAGCAGAACAGAGCACAGACCTTGTTTACGATGAAGATGTGTATGAGCACTACAATATATACTACCTTGACGAAAACGGCAAGGAGTTCGACAGCGGAATGCTTTCGGGCGCTAAGGGCGGATCTAACAGCTATTTCCTGCATATCAAGGAAAAGGAAAACTGGAACTATAAATACGAACAGCTTCTTGATAAGGATATGAATGTTCTCCTTGAGGGTGATGATATCAAGATAGAGAGTCAAATTGCTATTGTTGTTAAGAACGGTGAAAAATTAACTGTATATAACGGAAAGCTCGAGAATGTCGGAGAATTTGACAAGTTTTCACGTCCTTCGGGAGGTTTGGGTTCTCCCAACCTCTTTATCGGTAAGAACGGTGATAAGTGCACCATATTTAATAATAAATTAGAGCCAGTCATGAAAAATGTTTCCGCTTCCGCTGAAAACATCAGCGTCATCGGAAATTATGATGAAAACTGGAATATGATCGCAAAGGCTTATTACTTCAAGGACGGAGACGGCGTTAAGCTTTACGACTCAAGCTTTAAGCTTATCAAGTCAAAGGCTGTCGCAGAAGGACAGAGCTACCTGATAAACGATGACCTTGATATATTCACCTATGATTCGGCTTATAACGCAGAAGAGGCAGGCGAATACTTCTACCTCTACAACAATGAAGCAAAGAAGGTAGTCGATAAAAACGGCAAGACTGTCGGCGAGCTCCCCGCAGATGCCAAACATATCAGAGGCACAAACTTCTTCTACTCTCAGAAGGACAGCGAGCTCTGCTTCTACAACTGCAAGGGTGAGCTGTTGAGGACGTTCAATTCAAGCATACAGTTCCCGTCCGGTACTCCCGGGGAATATACCTATGTCATCAACGGCAAGGACGAGGCAACAGGCGAAAAAGCATCATACGTCTACGACATCACAAGCAATACCATAATATATTCACAGGTCGGCAAGTACGACAAGATAGAACTTGAAGAAAATGACCTCGTAAAGACCTACGTTTATCCCGAGGGTACGGATACAGACTCACAGGCAGACCTCTGGTCTAACGATTCCGGCTTCAAGACAGGTTTTGACAAGATTAACGGCACACAGCTCATTGCACCCGTGAGCGGACTGAATCTGTCCACATCGCGCTACTGCTTCGGCGGCTATTCCAACTCCGACTGGCGTGACAATGCCATAGACATCATCTACAGCGACGGCTCAAACTACTACGACGGACAGGAATTCTGTGCCCCCGCAACAGGCAACAACGACAGCGGATACATCGTAGTCAACGGCGTGTATATCCCCGTCAAGGATTTCGCTCCTTACTTCGCAACGGCTAACCACTTTGATGTCGCGATAAGGACACAGTACGACAATTATGTCGTTATCAAGGACGGCAAGTGGGGAATGGCTTCACCCGATGGCAAGGTGCTCGGCGAGATGAAGTACAACTGTATCTTCGAGTTTGCAGACGGCATAGCCTATGCAGTCGAGCCTGAAGATTTCACATACACGGAAAAGGAATATGATCACTACGACGAAGAGACAAAGAAGTCCGTATACAAGGACGTAGAAAAGACGAAGACGGTCTACAAGTACGGTATCATCACCAAGGACGGCGTTGAGCTCGAAACTCCCGCATACTACAATAACAGATACAGTAGTCCCGTTCACGACGAAATTGTGATGTACCGCATCGGCGGCACCTTCTATACATCACGTATCGTAGGCACAGATACGGATATGTACGGATGGACGTTCAATATAAAGGCGAACTACAGCATCTACAAAGGCAGGGACTACTTCAACGACTTCACCGCCAAGTACGGCTACGACACGGCAGTACAGTACGGCGACCTCCTGATAGTCAGCAAGGACGGCTTGAAGGGTATAGTCACCACGGACAACGAGGAAGTGCTCCCGATAGAGTATGCGGAGATACTGAGCGTGCCCGCAGACGAGGCATGGCTGATGAAATCACAGACCGATGAGATAAAGAAAGCCTTCGCAGACCAGCACTACAGCTCGCCGATATCCGACCTCGAGGACGGATCGAAGCTCGTAAATGTGAAGACACCAGAGGGCAGGATAAAGGCATACAAGATAAGCGAGGAGACCACGACCTCAACAACATCCACAACGACCACGACTACAACTACACAGCCTACAACCACTACGACAACTACAACCACTCAGTCCACAACTACTACGACAACTACAACTACTCAGTCCACAACTACTACGACAACTACAACTACTCAGCCAACAACCACTACGACAACTGCAACAACTCAGCCAACAACCACTACGACAACTGCAACCACTCAGTCCACAACTACTACAACTTCTGCAACCACCACAACATCAACACCGACTACCACAACGACCTCAACAACTACGGCTACTACATCAGCAACAACAACTGCTACATCTACCACCGCAACAACTACCACAACCGAAACAACAACTGCGGCAACTACAACTACAGAAGCGACTACTACCGAGTCAGCGACGCCCAAGCCCGAGGAGGCTGTTGTCGGCATATGGAATCACGAAAAGACCGTTGAAGCAAACGGTGAGGAGGTACCGAACCCCGACAATGTCAAGTCGACGTTAGAGCTCCGCGGAGATAAAACGGGCAAGCTCAGCTCAACCGACGGCACAAAGACTGAGGAATTCGACATCGTATGGCGTATGGAGGACAACAAAGTCATCATCAGCACGTCAGAGCCGGATGATGACATAATGACTCTCGTCTACGACAGCGTAACTCATGTGCTTTCAGCCCGTGAATCCGACGATGAGACAGCGAGGGTAGCATACTTCGGCAAGGCGGACGCTCAGCCGCTCGGCGACGTCAACAACGACGGCAAGATAGATGCGAAGGACGCCTCGGCGATACTTGTTGAATACTCGAAAATGTCGACAGGCGGTGAAGGTGAGATGACAGCAGCGCAGAAGGACTCGGCTGACGTCGACGCTGACGGCAAGATAGACGCGAAGGACGCCTCGGCGATACTTGCTTACTACGCATTTGTATCGACAGCATCCGGCGACGTCCCCACGTTGAAGGAGTATTTAACTCCGAAAGAGGCTTAAAGATTCATATGACCACCTTTAAATAACGCACAAGGACTCCCCCTTCAGTGCTATACTCATACGGAAGCAACACGGGGCATTTATTGAGGGAACCCCTTTTGAAAAAGGATTTCCCCGATAGATGCCCCGTAATACTTCTATGTGGGCAGAGCGCTTACGGGAGCTTTTTTCTAAGCTCTGAAAATCTCGTGTATTTTTCACAAACAGCAGTTAAATCATGGCGGAGGTTTTTATACTCCGTCAATTTTACCAACGTTTTTCCGAACGTATGTGCGTACAACCTTTGTCACTGTCGGCATATTGCACAAATGCATATGTTAAAACTTGTCCGCATTGTACTCACCTTGCAATTTTTCTTTCATTTTCGCAAAAAATGCTTGCAGTTTTTTGTATAATGTGATAAAATATAGTGATACTTGAAATTGACGATACTAACTTTTCAGCACTTTATTATAAAGGAGAAAGATATGGCAAAGATAAAAGCTGCCGTTATTTTCGGCGGTACTGCTCAGGAACATGAGCTGTCACTCGCCTCTGCCGCAGAGGTCATCCGCAATATCCCCGCCGACAAGTACGACGTTACCTGCATCGGCATCACCAAAAAAGGCCGCTGGCTCTACTTCCCGGGGGACGTGGAGGAAATAGCCGACAGAAGCTGGGAGACAAACACCGACAATGCGTCTGCGATACTCTCCCCCGACCCGCTCCACCGCGGTATCGTTGTCCTTGAGGACGGCGACGCTACTGTCCGCAGGATAGATGTGGTATTTCCCGTGCTTCAGGGAAAGAAAGGCGCTGACGGAACTATCCAGGCTCTGCTCGATATGTCGGGCATCCCCTACGTCGGAAGCGGTCATCTCGCCGCTGCCTCCTGCATGGACAAATCCCACACGCATATGATGCTCGACGACTACGGCATTCCCACCGCCGACTGGAAACTAATCACTCAGCGTGATATCAACAACATCGACAAACGATGCGAGGAGATAGCCGGTTCTCTCGGCTTCCCTGTCATCGTCAAGCCCGCTAACAGCGGGTGCAGCGCGGGTACGACTCTCGCAAACGACATGGACGGGCTCAAAGCCGCTGTAAAGGTCGCTTTCTCAAACGATAACAAAGTCCTCGCGGAGAGATACATCAGGGGACGCAGAATGGAAGTCGCAGTTTTCGGATACGATTCGCCGTTTGCTTCCAATGTGGGAGAGATACTCTCCGTCGGCGGGAAGTACGACCCGACTGAGGTCAGAAGGACCTCCTTCGACGACTTCTCTATCCCCGCCGACCTCCCTGACGATGTCGCGGCTAACATCCGCGAGACCGCTGTCAAGACCTTCAAGGCGCTCGGCTGCAAAGGTCTCGCAAGAGTGGACTTCCTCCTCACTGCGGACGGCGAACTCCTGCTCAACAAGGTCGTGACCTCACCGGGACTCAGACTAAACAGCGTTTTCCCGAAGCTTATGGCTCAGTTCGGCATTGAAATGCCCGAGCTCGTGGATATGCTCCTCGAACAGGCTCTGGAAAACTCGGAAAGGGCGTACTGATGAAGAAGGACGTTCTCATCTCGCTGACAAGCATCCAGTGGCAGGACAACGAAAAAAACGAGACTGAACTCTTCACGCGCGCCTCGCTCTCGCGATCCGGCGATAAAGATGTGATATCCTACGAGGATACCTCAGCTACGGGCTTTGAAGGCTCGGTCACTACGATCACGGTCAACGGCAATGATTCCGCCTCTATTATAAGACGAGGCACGGCGAACTCAGTGCTCTCGCTTGAAATAGGCAGAAAGCACTACTGTCAGTACGGCACGCCCTTCGGCGATATGCGCATCGGCGTCTACACACACGCCATTGACAACACTATCGAAAAGGACGGGCGGCTGTACCTGAAATACACCCTCGACCTCAATTCGTCCTACCTCTCCGACAACGAGATAATTATGAATATCAAGAGCTGAGCGCGGTGTCCGCGCCGCTGATTCGCGTTGACGCCCGCAAGCTCGCTTTCACGATTCTGAACATATAATCGGGTGAACAACGTTCGCCCCTGCACAAGCACCAAAATCACATACATATAAAAGGAAGGATAACACCAATGTCAGACCTCATCAAATCAGCGTCGCTGGAGCTCAGGGAGCTCATCAACGACGCACTGGGAGCTCTCGTCGCAGAGGGTAAAGCCCCCGCCGAGCCCCTCCCGGCATTCGTCATCGAAATACCTGCGGACAAGTCCCACGGCGACTTCGCCGCAAACACCGCTATGGTGTGCGCGAAGGCATTCAAGCTCCCGCCAAGAAAAATTGCCGAGCTCATCCTCGAAAAGATAGACCTCGGCGGCTCCGTCTTCGAGAGGGCCGAGATAGCTGGTCCGGGCTTCATGAACTTCTTCCTCAGCAGGAAGTGGTTCGCCGATACCGTCAGCGCTGTGCTCTCCGAGAAGGACAGCTACGGACGCACCGACTACGGCAGCGGCAAGCGCGTGCTCGTTGAGTTCGTATCCGCGAACCCGACAGGTCCGATGCACATCGGAAACGCCCGCGGCGGCGCTATCGGTGACTGCCTCGCAAGCGTTCTCGACTGGGCAGGCTTCCACGCAGAACGCGAGTTCTACGTAAACGACGCAGGCAATCAGATAGAGAAGTTCGGCAAGTCGCTCTCGCTTCGCTATATGCACATCTGCTCCGAGAAGGGACAGAAAGTGCTCGCTAAGGCTGCCGACACCGAAGAGGTCTGCCGACTCATTTACGGCGAGGAGGGAAGCTCCGAGGACTTCCCGATGCCCGAGGACGTTTACCTCGGACAGGATATCATCGAACACGCCAAGAATTACTACGACCTGCACGGCGATTCGCTCGCAGGTGCAGCCGAGGAGGAGAGGCGCAAGGCTCTCGTTGACTACGCCCTCCCGATAAATATCGCGGGTCTCGAACGTGACCTCAAAAAGTACCGCATCGTATACGACAACTGGTTCCGCGAGAGCACAGTACACGCCAAGAACGAGACCAAGCTCGTCGTTGACAAGCTCATGGAGGCAGGCAAGGCTTATGAGCAGGACGGCGCGATATGGTTCAGAGCCACCGACTACGGCATGGACAAAGACTTCGTCCTCAAGCGCAGCAACGGACTCTATACTTATATAGTTCCCGATATCGCCTACCACTATGACAAGCTCGTGACAAGAAACTTCGACAAGGCGATAAACGTCCTCGGAGCCGACCACCACGGCTATGTGCCGCGTCTGAAAGCAGCGCTGAACGCTCTCGGAGTTGACGAGAGCAAGCTCGACGTTGTGCTCATGCAAATGGTGCGTCTCGTCAGAAAGGGCGAAACTGTCAAGCTCTCGAAGAGAAGCGGCAAGGCTATCACGCTTGTAACTCTCCTCGACGAGATTCCGATAGACGCTGCAAGATTCTACTTCAACCTCCGCGAAGCAAACTCGCAGTTCGAATTCGACCTCGACCTCGCGGTGGAGAAGTCCTCGCAGAACCCCGTCTTCTACGTGCAGTACGCTCACGCGAGAATATGCAGTATGCTCCGCAACCTCGAAGCCGAGGGCATCGCTGTTCCCGAGAGCGCTGACTTCACGCTCCTCAGTGACCCGCGCGAGATAGAGCTTATCCGCCATATAGCATCGCTCCCGCACGAGATAGAGCTTGCGGCAAAGGCTTACGACCCCGCCAAGCTCACGAAGTACGCGATAGACCTCGCGACGCTCTTCCACCGCTTCTACGATGCGTGCAGCGTGAAGAACGCCGAGTCCGCAGAGCTAATGAATGCGCGTATACTTCTCAGTATTGCGGTAAGGCAGACACTCCGCAACGTGCTGACTATCCTCAAGATAGAGCAGCCCGAGAAGATGTGAATCCTGAGCCGTTAGCCATTAGCTCACGGTATCGGCTTCGGCTGACAGCTCAGAGCTAATAATTACATTTCGGTTACAAATATTTTCGCTCGTTTAGCAGTTTATCACAATGCTAACACATAAAACTTGTTCATATTTCAGGCTTTTAAAGAAAAGTTAACAATTTGTTAACAGAACGTTCATCTCTATATGTTACAATCTGTAATATATTAGGAGCTTGTCTCTACAGGCTCGCAGTTTGAACGATACCTTTGAAAGCGGAAACAATCATAAAATTAAAAGAAGGGTGCAAATTATGTCAAACAGATTATTTCAGGGCTTAGTTCATCAGATGCGCGATACTATCGACGCTACTATCGGCGTTGTCGACGAGACAGCCACTATCATCGCCTGCAGCGACCTTACCCGCGTAGGCACCACCAATGAGTTCGTTTCTCTCGACCTCAGCGATTCACACGATATCTTCATCCGCGACGGCTTCACCTATAAGCCCTTCGGCTCACGCGTTAAGCCAGACTATGCGGTATTCGTAGAGGGCGTTGACGACGCTGCTGCAAAGTATGCGTCCATACTCGCTATCACTCTTTCCAATATCAAGCAGTACTACGATGAGAAGTACGACCGCAACAACTTCATCAAGAATGTTATCCTCGACAATGTCCTCCCCGGTGACATCGTCATCAAGGCAAGAGAGCTCCACTTCAATGCCGAGATAAGCCGCGCTGTATTCCTTATCAGAATAGTTTCCGCGAACGATATTTCCGCATATGACGTTATCCAGAACCTCTTCCCTGACAAGAACAAGGACTTCGTCTTCAATATCACCGAGTCTGACATCATTCTCGTCAAGGAGCTCAAGAGCACTGTTGACTCCAAGGACCTCGAAAAGCTCGCACGCTCTATCGCCGATACGCTCAGCAGTGAGTTCTATACCCGCGTAAACGTTGGTATCGGTACTGCCGTTGTAGGCGTAAAGGACCTCGCACGCTCCTTCAAGGAGGCTCAGATGGCTCTCGAAGTCGGCAAGGTATTCGACACCGACAAGGTAATCGTAAGCTACGACAACCTCGGTATCGCACGCCTTATCTACCACCTCCCGACAACCCTCTGCGAGACATTCCTCCACGAGGTGTTCAAGGTTGGTTCCATCGACTCGCTCGACCACGAAACTCTCTTCACGATACAGAAGTTCTTCGAGAATAACCTCAACGTATCCGAGACATCGCGCAAGCTGTTCGTACACAGAAATACTCTCGTATACAGACTTGAAAAGATAAAGAAGCTCACAGGTCTCGACCTCCGTGAGTTCGACCACGCTATCATCTTCAAGATAGCTCTTATGGTCAAGAAGTATCTGTCAGCTAACCCTGTAAAGTTCTAAACAATATATTGTAGGGGCCGCCTTTGGCGGTCCGCCAAAAACGAAAAAATTACTATTTTTCGGATTTGCGGACACCCCAAGGGCGCCCCTACGGTTTTTCCGCAGCTGTCAGCAGGACAGCAAAAATAAAGACATAGAGACTCAAAAGGAAGGTGTAACCTTTGGTAGAGCTTCAGAACGTGTCCGTGACCTATTCAAGCGGCGTTGATGCACTGAACAACGTCAGCCTGAAAATCAACGACGGCGACTTTGCTTTCGTCGTTGGCTCGTCGGGCGCGGGAAAAAGTACCATGATAAAGCTTCTCCTCAAGGAGATAGACGCTACGAGCGGAGTTGTCACCGTAAACGGCTACAATCTCGGCAAGCTCAAAAAGAGGAAGATCCCCGAATTCCGCCGCACTCTCGGCTTCGTTTTTCAGGACTTCCGCCTAATTCCGTCAATGACCGTGTACGAGAACATCGCTTTCGTGCTCCGCGTTATCGACGCTCCCCTGAAATATATCAGGAAGAGAGTTCCCTACGTTATCAGTCTGGTGGGACTCCACTCAAAAACGAATTCTTATCCCGATGAACTCTCGGGCGGCGAAAAGCAGAGAGTCGCTATCGCGCGTGCGCTCGTCAACGACCCTCAGCTCATCATCGCGGACGAGCCTACGGGTAATATCGACCCCGAGCTCTCCTACGAGATAGTCGAGCTGCTGAAAAGCATAAATGACCAGGGTACTACGATACTCATGGTAACTCACGAGCACGACCTCGTTCGTCACTTCGGCGGACGTATCATCAATATCACCGGCGGCGAGATAGTCTTCGACGAGGTCATCTCGGGCGTGGACGAGGTTCTCCCCGAGGAGGAGCTCGCTCAGGCTATGTCGGAAGCTGCCGCAGTCAGCAATACGGGCAATATCATTCTCCCCGACCAGAGGATAATGACCTCTGACGGCGGATTTGCAGACACCAACGGAAACGGAGGTGTTCAGCAATGAAGATAAGCGGTATCAAATACCTTGCCAATCAGGGTATCGAGAATATCTGGAAAAACAAGATGATGGCTTTCGCTACGTTCTGCGTACTGCTCATCTCGCTCCTGCTCGTCGGAGGCTCTGCGCTGTTCTACTTCAATATGAACTCGATGATACTCGGCCTCGGAAATCAGAACGAGATAGCCGTTTACCTCGACCCTGCAACGGAAGTCCTGCGGGTTCAGCAGATACAGGCTCAGCTCCAGAATATGGAAAACGTTGACACCGTGGAGTATATCTCCAAGGAGGAAGCCTTCAACCGTATGCAGAACCAGATACAGCAGGGCAAGGCTATCTTCGACTACATAGACAGCTACGAATTCATGCCCGATGGCTTCAAGGTGACTGTACTGAACAATGACCACATCGAGGAGACAACCCTCGATATTGGCAGGATAGAAGAGGTACAGAGCGCAAGCTCTTCACCGCAGGTAGCGGAATTCCTCCGCGAGCTGAGAAAGGTAGTGTCGGTAATAGCGATTGCGGTCATCATTGCGCTGTCGGCTGTCTCGATGATAATGATATCCAATACCACCAAGGCGAGCGTCTTCGCACGCCGTGAGGAAATACAGATAATGAAGTACGTCGGCGCAACGAATGCTTTCATCAGGCTCCCCTTCTTTGTTGAGGGTATGGTGACGGGCTTCTTCGCAGGCGCAGGTGCGTTCTTCATTACTATGGCTGTTTACCGCTCCATATTCCGCATCCTTATGGAACAGGGTACGCTCATGCGTGCATTCGGCGTTGGAAGCATTATCCCGTTTGAAAACATACAGCTCTGGGTAGCACTCGCTTACATCGTGGCAGGCGCGCTCGTCGGCGCTGTCGGAAGCGTTGTCAGCACAAGAAGACATATTGACGTATAATCAGAGGCTCTGCCTTTGGTCCCCGGCGACTTCTTGGTCGTCCGCGTGTCAACAATAAAAACGTTTTTATCCTTACGGGCGGCGAAACGCCGCTCCTACACTGAGTTCTGAGCTCCAAGCTCTCAGTTCTTCATCAGAAGGGAGTAAGTTCATCAGCTATGAGAAAGCTTACAGTAACAAAGAAGATACTTACGTTCCTGTGCTGTGCAGCCGTATCGGTCGGTGCTGTCGCCGCCTATCCCGCGGTAACGGACAACTGTCAGGACGCCTCCGCTAAGACGATACAGGAAATACAGGAGGAACGCAAAGCAAATAACGAGAGAATTGCCGCACTTCAGCAGGAGATAGACAGCCTCGAAGGCGACAAGGAAAACGAACGTGCCTATCAGAACAGCCTCAATGAGCAAATAGGCATAATTCAAGACAATATCAACCTCCTCAATCAGGAACTCGATACTATCGCTACAGACATCAATGCCACTCAGGGCAACATCTTCCTCCTCGATGAGGACATCAATGCTCAGCAGGAGGAAATAGACAGCAACATCGAACTCTTCAAGCAGCGTCTCTGCGCTATGTATATCAGCAGCAACGAGTCGTCTGCGTCCGTTATCCTCGGCTCTGACAGCTTCTACGATATGATGTCGCGCGTGCAGATGATAAACCGCATTGCCGAGTACGACGACGAGCTCATCGAGAATATCCTCGGCGAGATAGACGCGCTCGAACAGTCCAAGAGCGAAATGGAAACGGAAAAGCTATCACTCGAAATGAAACTCGAGGAGCAGGAAGTCCGCAAAAAGGAAAAGGCAGACGAGGTAGCTGTCCTCAATACACAACTGATGAAGACTCAGTCCGAGATAGACCGCCTCGCACGCGAGCAGGCTGACCTCGAACGCGAAAAATCCGAAAGAGAAGCCGATAACGCTGCTCTCGCAGCCGAGCAGGCTGAGATAGAAGCTGAGATAGCACGTGCTGCTGCCGAGGCTCAGCGCCTCGAAGAGGAAAGAATACGCTCACTCCAGCAGCAGAGCGGCGGCTATTCGAACAATTACAGCGGTCCTATGAACTTCGCTGTCAATTCCGGTGCTGCTGGTCTTGGCTGGCCTGTTCCCGGTCACAGCGGCATATCAAGCTATTACGGCTACCGCTGGGGAACTCTCCACGGCGGCATAGACATAAGCGACGGCGGTATCATGGGTGCTCCCGTAGTTGCTGCCCGCTCTGGAACTGTCATAAGAATGAACAACTCGTGCAGCCATAACTACGGCAAATCAAGTTCATGCGGCTGCGGAAACGGATACGGAAACTACGTCGCCATATCCCACGACGGCACTTACTCGACGCTCTACGGACACCTCACGTCCGCGGCGGTATCTGTGGGCGACTATGTCGAGCAGGGACAGGTCATCGGCTACGTCGGCTCGACAGGCTGGTCTACAGGCGAGCACCTCCACTTCGAGGTATACGTCAACAACTCACGAGTTGATCCCCTCGGCTACGTTTCTCCGTGACGGATGCTTCCATAACTTACGTACATTTATTGTAGTATGCGGACGTGCAATGCGCGTCCCTGCAACACGTTATTCAAACAATCGATTCACCGCGGGCGCACATTGTGCGCCCCTACATTATGTCAACCAACAGAAAGTGATGGCCTTATGAATAAAAAGATAAGCCTCGGACTCGCTCTCAGCCTGATAGCGGTCTCAATGGCGGTGACCTTCATCCTCACTTCCTTCTTCTCGCTCCAAAGCTTCAACAAGAAGGTCGTCGACGTTACCGAGAAATCAAAGAAATATACCTCATTGCAGACCCTCGACGGCTATATCCGCGAGAACTACTACGGAGATATCGACGAAAGCAAGCTCAGTGACGGTCTCATGAAGGGTTATGTCTCGGGCATCGGTGACAAGTACAGCCGCTACCTCACAGCCGCCGAGTACCTCACTGAAAAGAATGAGAACTCGGGCGAGCTCGTCGGTCTCGGTCTTACACTCGCCGAGGATGCGAGCGGTTATATGCGCATCTCCGAGATAATGGAGGACTCCCCTGCCTACGATTCGGGACTGCTCGACGGTGATATCATCACCGCTATCGACGGGCTCGACGTCAAGGAGGCAGGCTTCAGCGAGGCTATGGACGCTATGCGCGGCACTGAGGGGTCGCCCGTGACGCTGACTGTCCGCCGCGAAGGCAAGGAGCAGGAATACTCCTTCGTGCGCCGCTCTATCGAGATAAAAACAGTCAAGGCGGAAATGCTCGGCAGCCAGATAGGCTACATCAAGATAACAGGCTTCAAGCAGAACACCCCTCAGCAGTTCATTGACGCCCTCGAAAGGCTCACTACCAACGGCGCTAAATCGCTTATCTTCGACCTCCGCGGAAACGGCGGCGGACTTATGACGGCGCTTCAGGAATGCCTCGACCCGCTCCTCCCCGAAGGCGTTATCGCCGAGGCTGAGTACAAGGACGGTCACACCGAGACTATCATCTACTCCGACGAATCGGAGCTCGACCTGCCTATGGTCACTATCGTGGACTCCGACACAGCCAGCGCTGCGGAACTGTTTGCTGCTTCCCTGCGCGATTTCGGCAAGGCTCCCGTCGTAGGCTCGCAGACCTACGGCAAGGGCGTTATGCAGGAGACAAACGAAATGGGAAACGGCGGCGCGGTCATTCTCACTGTGGCTCGCTACAGAACGACTGTCTCCGACTGCTACGACGGCATCGGTCTTACGCCTGATTATCAGGTCGAGAATGAAGATGAGAACGTCGACGCACAGTACAACAAGGCTGTGGAGATACTTCTTACAGGCGAATAAATTTAAGGGCGACTTCAAGTTGTATCCCTTAGCGGAAAAAACGGGCTGCCGAGCCATAAATCAACTGTTTGTATTCGGTGACCTGCAAATCCGCCAGAGGATGCTTCCCTTGGTCGTCCTTTTCTTTTGTCAAGCAATGGAATACAAAGGGCTCTCCCCTGTAAAATGCTTATAATTAGATAAATTTATAGGTCATATTATTATCAATTGCTAACAATCGCATAAATTATAGTTAAATAAACAAAATATATCTCATTTCCCTTTTCAACATTGGGAAATCGTGGTATAATAAGTATGTGTATTTATAAGAACATAATTGTTGTCTGCTATAGCACGGCAGACTTGAAGGTATATTATTGGAGGGTATTAACATGAAAGAAAAAGAGCTTTATCGCGTATGGTGTGAAAACGCCACTGCCGACCCCGACCTTGCCGCAGAGCTTGCGGACATCAAGGACGATGAGGAAGCGATAAACGACAGGTTCTACCGCGACCTCGAATTCGGTACGGGCGGTCTCCGCGGCGTCATCGGCGCGGGTACGAACCGCATGAACATATACACTGTTAAGCGCGCTACTCAGGGGTTTGCGGATTACCTCAACCAGGAGTACAAAAACCCCAGCGTTGCTATCTCTTTCGACAGCCGCATCAAGAGCGATGTCTTCTCTAAGGCTGCTGCAGAGGTGCTCGCCGCTAACGGTATAAAGGTGCATATATACAGCGAACTCATGCCTACTCCCTGCCTCTCGTTTGCTGTTCGTCAGCTGAAATGTCAGGGCGGTATCATGGTCACCGCAAGCCACAATCCCGCAAAGTACAACGGCTACAAGGTATACGGCGAGGACGGCTGCCAGATAACTCTGCGCGGCGCTGAGATAATCCTCGACAAGATAAACTCCCTCGACATCTTCAACGATGTGAAGTCCTCGGATTTCGACGAGGAACTCGCTAAAGGCAATATCAGCTACATCGGTCAGGACGTGATAGAGGCTTTCTATCAGTGCGTTCTCGACGAGGGCATCAACACCGAGCTCTGCGCTTCAAGCGGCCTGAAGGTCGTTTATACTCCCCTCAACGGCACAGGCAACAAGCCTGTCCGTGAGATACTCAAGCGCATCGGTATAACTAATGTGACCATAGTTAAGGAACAGGAGAATCCCGACGGAAACTTCCCGACATGTCCCTACCCGAACCCCGAGATACGTGAGGCTCTCGAAGTCGGTCTGAAATACTGCCGCGAGGTCAAGCCCGACCTTCTGCTCGCGACCGACCCCGACTGCGACCGCGTCGGTATCGCTGTCCCCGACGGCGACGACTACGCTCTGTTCAGCGGCAACGAGGTGGGAGCTCTCCTGCTCGAATACATATGCAGTCAGCGCAAGGCTAAGGGCACTATGCCCGAGAAGCCCGTCGCTGTCAAGACAATCGTTACCACCGACATCGTCGCTTCTATCTGCAAGGAGTACGGTGTCGAGATGATAGACGTGCTCACAGGCTTCAAGTTCATCGGCGAGCAGATAGGTTTCCTCGAGGCTAAGGGCGAGGAGAAGCGCTATATCTTCGGATTCGAGGAGAGCTACGGCTACCTCTCGGGCGGTTACGTCCGCGACAAGGACGCCGTTGACGCTTCCATGCTCATCTGTGAAATGGCGGCTTACTATCGCACCAAGGGCATCACGCTCCTTCAGGCGCGCGAGAATATGTACAAGAAGTACGGTATGTTCTACCAGACTCTCTACAGCTTCACCTTTGAGGGCGAGAGCGGTATGAAGAAAATGGACGAGATAATGACCACTCTCCGCAATACTCCTCCCACGGAGATAGCAGGGCTCAAGGTCGTTAAGTTCGAGGACTACAAGACCTCTGTCCGCAAGGATATCCTCACAGGCACAGAGACAGAGATAACTCTGCCTAAGTCAAACGTACTTGCGTTCTACCTCGAGGGCGGCTCAAAGGCTATAGTTCGTCCTTCGGGTACAGAGCCCAAGATAAAGACCTACCTCACCGCAAAGCAGCCCGACCTCGCGTCAGCTCAGGCGCTCGAGAAGAAGCTCTGTGAAGAATTCTCCAAGAACTTCAAGTGAGCTGAAAAGCGTAACTAACAACAAAGCCCGATACATACTGTATCGGGCTTTTTCATTCGCTTATTGCACTCTTGACGAAAAATGATATATAAACAAATCAAGTGAGGGAGTAGTATGGATAATAAAAAGAACATACGCTGATGCGTGTTGTCGGCATTACCATGATAGTTCTCGGCTTTGGGATACTATCGATTTACGGTTACAGAAATAGAGCAGAGAAATATACCTTCGCAGACTGTTTTTCCGCTAAGAGAAGTCACCTAACAGGGACATTTTCTTACTCTCATCCCAGAAAAGTGTTCCTGTGATAAACCAAATCAGGATTATAAGTTTAAAACCATAAACACATCTGAATATACACTTTTATTATACTTTTCAGTATCATTGAACCCGACTTTGCGATATAAAGCAATTGCTTTTGTACTTGTAGCCAAGGAATCAAGAAACATTTTCCGATAGCCATGTTTTTTTGCTTGGTTTATTGCATAAATTAGCATCTTTTTTCCATATCCCATACCTTGATACTGTTCTAACAGATATAATGATTTCAGCTCGCAGCTTTTGTTTTCCAATTCCGAAACAGCGACTGTTCCAATAATATTGTCACCATCAATCATACACCAGAATCCTGCAAAATGTTCTGCAATGTTCAAGTAATAGCTATGTCGGCCGTTTATATCCAAACATCTGTGAGATTCAGGCAAGCATTTTTCCAAAAAGCTGATCAGCAGTGGTTCATACTCTTTTTGGTATTCAATTATATCAAAAGATCGTGGTTCCATATGTTTTATTCCTCTAAATCCCGATTCATCGCAGCAACGCAAATTAAAACAAGGACTTTTTATAAGAGTATCCAGGCTTACTTTATCACCGAAAATGCCTGTTTCAGATTCGATACGGGTATCAGCTCGATGTCGATGCTGTCCTTGTCGAGCGAGGATATACACTGCTTTGGTATCACTGCCTGCTTGAAGCCCATTCGCTCGGCTTCACGTATGCGCTGTGAGGCGTGCGGTACCGAACGCACCTCTCCCCCGAGACCTATCTCTCCGAATGCCACAAGCTCTTCATTTATCTGCTTATCCATTATGCCCGAATACAGAGCCATTGCCACGGAGAGGTCTGCCGCGGGCTCGTCGAGACGAAAGCCTCCTACGATATTGAGGTACACGTCGAGGCTTCCCATTATTATGCCGAGGCGCTTCTCAAGCACTGCTATGATGATGTTCAGTCTGTTGAAATCAAAGCCCGTTGCCATTCGCCGCGGTGCGGAATAGCTTGTCTTTGCGGCGAGAGCCTGCACCTCCGCAAGTACGGGTCTGCTGCCCTCCATTATGGAGGCAACGCATGTGCCCGAGACGTTGAGCGGTCTGCCGGAGAGCAGCATCTGCGAGGGGTTGGCTACCTCCGCAAGCCCCTTGTCGAGCATTTCAAACACGCCTATCTCATTGGTCGAGCCGAAACGGTTCTTCACGGCGCGCAGAAGTCTGTAGCTCTGATGACGCTCACCCTCGAAATAGAGCACCGCGTCCACTATGTGCTCCATGACCTTCGGACCTGCGATAGCACCGTCCTTGTTGATGTGTCCGACAATGATGACGGGTATCTCCTGTGTCTTGGCGGTGCGCATGAAGAGGTTCGTACACTCGCGGACCTGAGTGAGGCTTCCCGGGCTCGAGCCTATGCGGCTTATGCTCATCGTCTGTATCGAGTCGATGATAACAATGTCGATATTGCTGCCCGCTATTGTCGCAGCGATCGCCTCTGCGTCGTTGGCAGTGAGGAGGTACAGATTCTCGGTGTCTACGCCGAGGCGTTTTGCACGCAGCTTTATCTGACGCGCCGATTCCTCGCCCGACACGTAGAGCACCGAATGCTCTTCGCCCAGAAACTGACATATTTGCAGCAGCAGCGTACTCTTGCCGATACCGGGTTCGCCGCCGAGCAGTACCAGTGAGCCCTTGACAAGCCCGCCGCCAAGCACGCGGTTGAGCTCGCCTATTCCCGTATCGTAGCGGACGTCGCTGTCCGCGCCTATATCCGCGAGCTCGACTATACTTTCGTACAGGTCGGGGACGTTCGCGAGCGAGCTTCCGCCTCCGGCAGGAGACGTATCCGCAAGCTCCTCCTCAAAGCTGTTCCATGCACCGCAGGACGGGCATTTACCGTTCCACTTCGAGCTTTCGTACCCGCACTGATTGCAGGTGTAAACGTATTTTGACTTAGCCATGGCTCATACCAGCGAGGCGTCTATGCCGACGCCGTTGAGCGCAAATTCTCTTCCTATCTCCATTATGCTGCCCGAGCTGTTATAGCTGTCTGCCGAGAATTCACTGTCTGCGAGGCTCCAGTAGGTCATGCCCGTTTCGTTTTCGGAGAAGAAAACAAGGCTGCCGATATCAAAAAGAAGTCTGCCGTATCTGCCGTACTCGCCGTCAAGCTGCTCTATAGTGTCACCGCTGAAGTAGTATATCGTGCAGACCGACTCCGTCGCCGAGCCTGATGATACGACTATCTCGGGAACGTCGTCGCCGTTGAGGTCACACAACTCGAACGCGGCGTCCTTGTTCTCATCGCCCATAGCGTCCGCTATCTCGAGAAGCTTTTTCCTGCATAGCTGCTTCCTGCCCGAGCCGAGGACAGCTCCCCAGCTTTGAGAGCGGCGTATCGCATAGTTGATAGCGTCATCGCCGAATGTGTACTTCCTGCCAAGATGCATGGTCAGCGTGCCGATGTACTGTGCGAGCTCGGCTTCGTACTCGGTCAGAAGGACTTCCTCGCCGTTTATTTCATGCTTTATCGATGCACCGGATGAGGCGGATTCGGAGTTATCGCTGTAGGTGAGGAAATCAATCAGCTCGCCGCCATCAAACTTTCTGAACTTGCCGAGAAGGAAGCCGTCGCCGTGGTATTCCTCGCGGGTGAGCCCGAACTCGGGGAGATAGTCGAATTCCCCGTCGAAACCCGCATTCCCGAGCTCTGAAAGAGCTCCGCCCGAATATGAATATATCTCGCAGACTGCCTGCTTATCCGTGCCCTGTGAGATGATGAGTTCGGGGTTGCCGTCGCCCGTCATATCGTACAGGTCGAATGCAGAGTCGGAGCTGAACTTCTCCGAGCCCTTGAACTCGTCGAGCTTGCTCTGATAGGACTTCTGCCACTCGAAAGATATGCTCTCGGGAGATATTGCCTGCTCTTCCGCTTCGGACTGAGGGGACGAAGATCTCGGCTTTGCCTCCGAGCAGCCCGCCGCTGCCGCTGTGGCAGTTAAAACAGCTGCAAGAATTAGTGATTTCAGTGGTTTCAACGTTAAGACCTCCGTTTTTTGTTCTGTATATATCATAACTTATATTTTAGCATATTATGCTGATTAAGTCAATGAGATTATATGAGATTATATGAAGTCACCACCGCATTTTCCTCTCCCGAGCACAACGTACTGTATCATTTACCTTTCACGTGAATAATAAAAAGACTTCGGGAGTCCCTTAAAGGGTCTCCCGAAATCTTTTTCCCATATTGCTTTTTTTCGGATAAATACAGGTTACTTGCAGAACTGACGAGGAATGAGATCAACTCATACCACGGCCTTTTTTAACCTTCTTTTCAAATGCCTTCTTGTAGGCTTCGTCCGCTTTCTTCTTTTTAGCAGTATCTTTAGCTTTTCTTTCCTGGGCTGCGGCTTGAGCTGCTTTTTCTACCTTTCTCTTGCTGTTAAAGGTGGGATTCGGCGCATTTCTGCCCTTCTTGGTATTGGGATCAGCATACGTGGAGTTTTCTTTACGCATTGTCTCACTATCAGCGATGACCATATCGTCATAGAAGTTGGCAACGATTGGGGGGGCAGCCTTATTAGCTTTCTTCGCATTTTTCGGATCATTGTTGTATTCCAATGCTTCTTCCCGTGCTATCTGACGCTGTGCAGCAGCGTCGATAACAGTAAAGTCTCCGCCGAAATGCAAAAGATTCGACTCCTTTTCGGCATTGATCTCTTCCTGGGTCTTGCCACTGGTATCGATGCTGGCATTCTTCTCTTGTATGAGATCCTTTGCCGTCTTGAGCTTTTCTTTGACAACAGGAACTTTGCGGATCGTGCCATTCGCCATATGGATCTCTGTATACTTGATATTGTCTTGAACTTTTTTTGTCGTGCCATCCTTCATTTTGATCTCTATTTCCTTGGAATTATTATCATCATGCTCAACATTGGCATACAGTGATTTATCCTGTCCGGCTTCAGCATTTTTGATCTTATCAGTGATAGCTTTTTCATAAGCCTTACGCTCATCACGTAGCTGTTTCTTAATGCCCTCTTTTTCATCATTGATCAGTTCATCCCGCTTTCTGCGCTCAATAGTATTTTCCTGATACTCGCGGTTTACGGAAATCGGCAGAGCCATCTCGAAGTCGTGACGATTCTTGTACATATTCGAGTAAGTGATAGTGAAGTTCTTCTCGTTGAGCGTTATCTGCTTCGGAGCGTAGGAAGTATCTCCTGTGAGCTGAGCATACTCATCAAGCTGCTTGTTGAGCTTGTTGTAGATGCTGACCATTGTCCTTCGTCTCTGCTTGCCGAATTCGCTCTTTACGGTCGCGTCCTTGTCAAGATAATCCTCTATCTTCTTTATGGTATCAACAGCCTTCTGCTGTACCTTATAGTAGATGAGCGGGTCTTCCTTTGCAGGAACATTTCTCATTATCTTATCATTGCCCTTTTCGGCAGCAAGTTTTTCTCTTAATTTCTGACGCTCTCCTTTTCTTTTCTCTATTGCGGCGATGTCTTCATTGCTGAGATTCTGCCTGTTTTCTGCGTCATACATCTCTTCCTTCCTTGCGAGCTGTACTTCGTCGTGTATCAGCTTGTTCAGGTCAATGACCGACTCTCTTACCTCATGGTATTCATGGCTGCTTCCAAACAGTTTGTGAGTAAAGTATTCTTTTGAGCGATCTTTGTCCATTATCCACAGTTCGGGAGTGAGGCGATGAATCTTGTTGAAAAGGCGCTCGGTCTCGTATTTGTTGAAGCGCTTTGTAAGAACGTCTCTGGTCTTGTCGTCGCTCTTCTTACCGAGGAAGGTGTGATCTCCCTTGCTGTATGAGCCGTACTCCTCGCTCTTGTTTTCGACGTCAAGATGGTGGAGGGTCTTGTCGATGAGCGCATTATTGCAGGCTTTGGGCAATTTCGCAAGAGTATCGAAAATATTCTTGGGCTTGCAATTATCTCTTTCCTTTTCTGTCTTGGCTTCATTTCTTGCAACGGCAAGGTCGTCCATATTCATCTTGAAGAGCTGTTTCTCATCGAGTATACGTATATGTCCCTTATGAACATCATAAACACTGTATGGGATTATCTCGCCTGTTTCAGGATTTATCGGCGGGTCATTCCACTCTACGCTTTTGGATGCTTTTATAACCCGGTCGAGTTTTTGGGCGTTCTTCTTGAATTTCTCCAAGCATTCCTCAGGAAGCGAATCAAACTTTTCCAATTCAGGCTCATAAAATTCTCCTCTAGCCCATCTGTCAACTTTTTCTGCCATAGTCGCTGTAATAATGCGCATATCTTCAGGTTTAGTGAGCTCTGAATCGTCCTTAGCAGTAAAGGGAAGCTTTCCGTTATCAGCGGCACTTATGCCCTGGACCTCAGGCTCAATTTTTCCGTCTATCATAGTGGCCTGAAAGTCTATACGGATATCATCGACATCGCGCTTGGGGATACCGAGCAGATAATCCATTACCTGTATGTCAGCAGCCGCCTGGAGCACAGAGGGGTGATTGAAAGACTGATAGTTGCGAACCTGAACGGTACGGGGAGAAGTAGAATTGTCGCCCTTATCGAGACCCTTACTTATCATATCCTCTATCTCAGAATCAGACTTGCCTTCAAAGAGCGCAGGGTTCGCGAAATTGTTCCTGTTGGGGAGGTCGCCGATAAATGCACACTTTCTGAAGTCCTTGACTGTTGAATGGACAAGCGGACCTTCCACAGTTTTAACTATTCTGACTTTCTTAAGTTCCTCAGGAGACATGATCACGGGGGCAACAACTTCCTCCATTTTCCCTGTTTTCTCGTTTTTCTTGTCAATGACACATATATCATATTCCTTGTAATTGAGTACGCGATTGAAGTTGTTGTCAACACGTGCTACCTTTACGTGAGAAAGCTGGTCGGGCTGAGCCTGACCCATATAGAATGGCAGGGTTATGTCTTCATATACCGTTACCTTGGGATATACTCCGGGAGCGAGATTGTAGACGAGGTCTTTTGCGATACCCTCGTTATAGCCGTCGGGGATATCATCTCTCATCTTTGCCTCCTTACAGAAGCCTGCATTTTTGAGATTGCGCTTGATAGCCGTCGCAAAGTCTCCTAAGATGGATTTTTCGACTTCTTCCTTTGTAAATCCGTTTTCTTCAAAGAAGGCGTCAAAGCCCTTTTCGTTGTCATATTCGGTAATATGTATCTTATCGTTATCATCGGGCTTGCAATATTTGTCGGCGTATTTGATAAGCTTCTTTTGAAGATCTTTTACATCCACCTCTTTTTTCTCGCTGATCTTTAACTTGCCAAATTCGAGTTTTTTCTTACCGTCGGCTTCAAACTTGAAGTTTTCATTGAGCTTTTGTACATAATCCTGTACTTCCTTGTGAGCGAGCTCATCCTTTGTAAAAATATCTTTAAGATCATCTGAGAAATTAGGAGCTTCCTCCTTAGGGTTAGAATGTGAGAACAAATAATCTCCGAACTTTCTTGCAACGTCGATTTTTACTACTTTCTCTCCTTCCTTGAACTCTATTGTATCGCCTATTCCGACTTTAAGCGCTTTTCTGACTCCTTCTTCATCATAGGCGACAACCTTGTTCGTCTTTTTATTGACAACATTTATGAGACCGGTGTATTCTATCTTTTCTACTGTTGGACAGAAGAAACCCTTGATAGTATCGTGGGTTACTCTCTCAAACTGCTTGTAGTCATTCTTGGTGTTGAACTGGATTATCTTGTCATCGGTACCCAGCTGCATCCTGTGCTTCTTGAAGTCGTTGGTTATTGTGCTGAAATCGCGCTTTCCGTCCTTCCAAGGCTGCGCGGTAAGCTTTTTCTCGAATTCTATCGCATAGTCGATATCCTTTTTCTTCTGGTGCATCGAAAGGATAGTTGATATACGGGGCTGCTTGGGGTCATCAAGCAGGAACTGCGGCAGGAGCTGCTTCGTTCTGTACATCTCCTTGCAGTTCAGGACATAATCATAGAAATCGTGGATCTTTTTGCCCTTTTCCTTCATATCGACTCTTTTGGCGAGCTTTTCCTTGTATTTCGCTTCGGTTTTTAAAGCAAGCTCCTTATTGAAGTCTCTGCTGGGAGTCGGTATTTTTTTCTTCTTGTTTTCCTTTTGGAGCTTTTTGTAAGCCTTTTCTTCCTCTTTAATTTCCTTTTTGGCTTCTTTTTCAGCCTCTGCCCTTGTTTTTTCTCTGAACTTTTGGAGCTGCGCGTTGTAGGCATCTAATTCGTTACCGAGCTCATCAACGATCTTCTGAGTATCGATCTGAGCCTGCTCTGCGGGAGTGAGCTCCTTCTGACCCTTAGCACCCTTTTTGGGAGCCTCTGCCTTCTTTTCCTTTTCTTTTTCGGGTTCAGGCTTATCGAGGTAGGTAAGCAGAAGGTATTTGTCCTTTACCTTCTCATATACAGGAGTCAAAGCTTCATAGAGCTCATACTCCGACTGCTCCATGTGCTTGCGTCCCTCAACCTTTTTATTGGTCTCCATTCTTTTATTGCAAACGGTCATGAATTCATGCATTGCAAGGAAAGCTTCACGGTAAGCCGCTGTAAGCTGCTTGATATCCTTTTCTACCACAAACGGGAGTACGCTTTCCTTATCACGTTCTATATCCACGGTACCGTCGTTAATGAAGGTCTGAGGAAGTATGTTTTCTGTAAGGTTGGCAAGTGCGGGAGCGATCTTTTCAACCGATTCTTCAACGTATTTTCTGAGTGTTTTTCCTTCTTTCTTTTCCGCCTTGTCGGCTTCGGAGTCCTTTGCTTTATTCAGGGCTTCGTTGAGCTTGGTCACCTTATTCATAACGTTCGCAACCTCAGCAGAGAAGTTTCCGTCGAGGTCGGGATTGGGATGACCCATCATCTCATACATCGAGAAGAGCTTGTGCTTGTCACGCTCACCCTTGAGAGCATATGTCTCGATGTAGTTTACAGCCTTATTAAGGTTGACACCGATATTGAGGGATTCATTTCTGACTTTTTTGACTTTGTCCAGAACATCTGATTCTGCAGGGAGCGAATTAGAGTTGATCGCCGCATATCTGAATCCGCCGCTAAGTCTGTAGAATTTATCGTATTCAGCCTCAATTTCCTTGAGCTGATTCAGATTGAGGTATTCGGTCTTTGCGTCCTTACCCTCGGATTTTACATAATACTTGGCAGTGACCTTAGCCATTTCCATAGCCGATTGCTTGAGCTCTCTCAGTTCATCGCGCAAATTACGTTTATGCTCGATATCCTTACCATCCCTTGAACGGGTAGTATAAGTCACCTCTCCTTCAGGAAGCGAATTCTCATCAATGCCGAGAAGGTCATAAATCGAGTCGATATACGGCGTTTTTGCAAGCAGATTCGGCTGTTCTTCGATAATTTTCTTCAGCGCTATCTGCTCCGGTGTCTGCTGCTCACCTTTTTCAATATAGCCCTGCTTAGCAGCCTTTGCATCCTCTGCCTGTCTGAATTTTTCTTCTTCGCGCTGAGCCATATCGTCGAGCTCTTCTTTTCTTGCCTCCTGTCTGTTAGCAATGAGGTTGTTGGTGAGCTCACTAACGTCTTTTTGAACGTCATCCTTTATTTTATTGAGAAATGTTATATCATACTCGAAATCATCATTATTTGTGACCGAAAGTTGTTTTACTGCCTCATCTATCGCAAGGCCCAGTTTGCCTGATGCACTGTTTATTACAGTGAGATCGTCAACGACAATGATAGCCTTGCGCTTTTCTTCGTTGAACAGATTATCCTGATAGGTTTTAACATAATCACGGAATGCACGTGTAAGCTCCTCCTTGGTCTCAGGAGTGAGAAGCTGATTGTCGGCGATAGTGGTAGCGCCTATCAATACACTGTGCATAAGCTTCTGCGTACCCTCGCTTATTTCTTTTTTGTATTCAAGTTCATCGGCATTCGTAGCAATACCTGAGATCTCTTTAACGTATCTGTCAATTTGAGGCTGTGATGCAGATTTGCGCAGATCAAACATGAAATTCTCCGCTGCATCCTTTACATTATTCAGTGGTCCCTTGAACAGATTAATGACATCATTCTGCTTTGAATTTTCTTCTACTGTTTTATTAAGGATAACGTCTATCTTTTCTTGTACGTTTTTTGTATACTCCTGATAGAGCTTAAAATCCTCGGCTCTTGCTATCTCAGCGCCCTTATGCGTGTAGGCGCCGGTCTGATAGCAATTGATAAGCTGGATGATAGCATCATAGAGAGCAATACGATCTTTTTCTTTGATAGTATCCCTCTGTTTTCTTATATTCAGAACATCTACCAGTGCTGATACGGAATTCATAAATCCTTGGAACTGTTCATTAAATTCATACTTTTTGTTCTCGGAATCCTTCAGCGCATTTTTCAGAGCTTTGCTTACATCGCTATAGCTTGTTGCCATTGTGTTTTCCTCACTTTCTATGCCTTTGGCATATTTAATTTTATCCTTTTTCAACAAGGTGTCACCCTTGTTTATTAACGACCTGTTTCACAAAACCTTTTCTTTCTTTTGTAGTCTTGTAACATTTGTTGTATTATTGCCCGTTGTAACTGCTTTTTACTCCTGAGTGGCTTCCATGAGCTTATCCATAACAGAATATATTTTCGAGCCGGGCATCTGATTTCATATACTGATTGAAATCTTGGATAGCCTTAAAGCAGTCTAAAAAGACTTGCTAATAATAATACCCCTATTAAAGAGTATAAGGGTGCAAGAAATTATGAATGAATTGTAAACATTACTGATTAGCTGACTATCATTTTTTGTTTTTTTGCACCCGCTCGTATACGTGCAAGGGTATTATTGTAAAAGCCGTTTTGCACGCACAATTTTTGTTAAATAAATTTATGGAGGTCGCCGCTATGCCGCTTTCGTATGACGAATTTATGAAAAAGACAGGAAACAAGGGGTTCTCTCCCGAGGAACAGGAGCTCCTCGGCAGCTTTGCTTCTGCTCTGAAGCTCACATACGATGCTCTTTCTTCCGAGGACAAGAACAGCGAGGAGTACAAGGAGCACACAGAACTAAGAGAAGCACTCGAGGATTTGAGGGATAATTCTATCTTAGAGCCTGTCCCCGATGAGGACGAAGAGGAAAAAAAGAAAAAATGGGACGAAGATATGCAGAGGCTCGTAGGCTTCATCAATATGCTGCGCTCGGGCAGGAATCTCAGCTACTTTTCCGACAATGCCATAGGTCCGAAGAACGGACAGCTCAAAAACGGTCAGCAGTATTTGAGTCTCCTTGAGCTGCTGAACGACAAGCTTGATGCAAAGATCGAGGCTGACAAGCAAAGGGAAATCTTTGATGATTTTCAGCCGCGCATTGTTCAGGTCGAGGAGCCGAAAAAGCCTGAAAAAGAGGAAAAGGAGGAGTCTGTTGACGAAGCGACAAGGCTCGAGCTCGAAGAGAAAAAGCACAAAGAGCAGGAGGAAATACTCAAGGAATGGTCATATGTCGGAGCGCGCGACGAGAGCGACGCCTTCCTGAACAATCTGCTGAAGGCGTCAAAGGGACTGAATGCCAAGCATTTGAATGTCATCGGTGAAAACACCGACGAACTTAGCGACCTGAAAAACGCGATAGCTGAGTACAACATCTACCTTTTGGAAAAAAACGAGGGCACAGCAAGCACCCGCGACGAGGAGAAATACCTGAAGGCTATCGTTGAGGCTGCCGAGACCTACATACAAAAGAAGCGCGGAGACGACCTGATGCATCCCGAAAACAACAAGGCTCCCGACTGGAAACCGTTCTTGAAAAAGAACAGAGTGCGCTTTGAGTCTGCGCTGGAGATACTCGATCTGGCGGAGGAGAGGCTTGACAAGGTTCGGGAAAAGAACAGAGAGGCAGAGCCCGCAGTCAATAAAACTGCGGAGCCGATAGCCGAAGTCACAAAGCAGGGGCAGAAAAAGCCTCGCAGGAGCCTGAAAGAGAAGGCAAAAAGCCACATGAAGCACGAGGCTCCCGCAAAGGAAAACTCCGAAAAGAAGCCGCCAGCAGTCAAGGCTCTTAAAAGCCGCATAGCCAACGGAAAGGAAGGCGGCTCGATGAAAAAAGAGCTGTCGAACACAAGCGGCAAGACTCAGAAGCGGACAGCCAGATCAAAGACAGAGGTCAACAAGGCAGTAAAGCGCTCAAAGCATTTGGGCATGAAATAATGAGATCAGCGGCAGGCTGCGTAATAGCGCAGCCTGTTCTTTTTCGTATACCCGACGCATCCTCGGCTGTCTTGAAGCAAAAAATAAGTCGGTGCTGAGTCTGCACCGACTTTTTGCATTTTGATATCAATATCCGAACTGTCGGGGGAATTTATTCCCGTTTCCACGCACCGCTTTGATAAAAGCTTTCGAGTATCTCCCAATCAATCTTTCCCTGCGCGGACATATCCCGCAGTATCTCGAATGCCTTTTCGGGAGGAAGCGGAGGCTTATAGGGTCTGTCCTCAGCTGTGAGGGCGTCATACACGTCGATTATCGTCAGCAGGCGTGTCTCCCACGGAATCGAATCGGCTTTCAGTTTATCGGGATAGCCCGAGCCATCGAGCATCTCGTGATGTCCCGCTGCCCATTTCGGCACCTGCTTGTATTCTCCGCGGAATTCCATTTTTGAAAGGAGCTCACGGGTGAAGGCCACGTGTGATTCCACGATTTTTCTCTCGTCCGCCGTGAGCGTCCCTCTGACGACTGTCAGATTTTCGAGCTCGTCATCGCTGAGCAGAGGAATGCTTTCTCCGTCTGCAGTAAGGCAGGTCAGACCTGCTGCCTCGCGGAGCTTCGCGATACTGCCTTCATCGAGAAAGCCTGCGGAGTTGCAGGAGAGTATCAGCTTCTTTGCCTCCCCTATCCTGCGAATCTGAGCCTCATGACTGCCCTTCTTTTCCGGTTCCTGATACATTTTTAATCTCAGCATGAGTTGCGCTGTCTCAATGCGGTGCAGCACATCAGTGAGCCCGTCGCCGAGCCGCGTTGCCTTGTCGAGTATCTCGGGCGGAACAAGCAGCTTTCCTATGTCGTGCAGCCATATACTCATCAACAGAGGGTGGATATTCTCGTTTGTTACGTCAGCGAGTTTTCCCTCTTCGCGAAGTTTTTCGAGATAGCTCGCCGCATAACACACCATCCTCTTTGTATGATTTGCGTTATAGGTAGACTTTTCCTCTATCTCAGTGACCATTACCTCCACGAAGGAATCCATAAGGTTGATGACCTGATTTGCGAGGCGCTTGTTGCTGATAAAGAGCTTGACCTCCTCGGTCATGTCCCTGATAACGATGACCAGACCGTTCCCCTTGTCCGACTCTGTAAGCAGAGCCGTTGTGACGTGGAGATACTTCATATCGTCGTTGGTGAAGAAAGGAACGGTCTTGCTGACCTTCTTCTTTGAGTAAACGGCGTCGAGGATAAGCTCGAAGAAGGCATCGTTTTCTTCAAATTCGCTCATCAGTTCAGCAATGCTCCTGCCGATGATCTGCGAGGTATCGCGCTGAACGGCGGAGGCTGCTGCCTGATTGCAGAAGTCTATCCTACCGTCAAAGAGGATAACGATGACGCCCTCCGACATACTATGGATTATTCTTTCATAAATACTTTCCATTACTTTTCCTGCTTGCTGTCCAAAGGCTCAGAACCCTTGTATTCGAGGCACATCATAGTCAGGTCGTCGAACTGTTCGGCTTCCTTTACAAATTTGTTCACGGCATTGCGTACATTCTTTAGGAGCTGCTTCGGAGAAGCTTCACTGTCGATATTGAGAGCCTCGAGCATACGATCGGTGCCAAACATCTGCTCCTGCGAGTCTGTCGCTTCGGGTACGCCGTCAGTGTAGAGGAAGATCCTGTCACCCTTCTTCATATCAATGGTGTACTCCTTGTAGCGGACGTCCTCCATGCCTCCGATAACGAAGCCGTGCTTGTCCTTGTAGAGCTCAAAGTTTCCGTCGGTGTGCTTGATAACGGGGTATTCATGGCCCGCATTTGCGGCTGTGAGCTTGCCTGTGGATATTTCAAAGATGCCGAGCCATACTGTTACGAACATCTCTGCCTGATTGTTTACACAGATGAGGTTGTTGACCTTCATGAGCACCTCTGCCGGCGACTGTCCGAGCATAGCATTGCTCTTGATCAGCGCTTTGGATATCATCATAAAGAGAGCTGCGGGAACGCCCTTGCCCGATACGTCAGCCATGACCATACCGAGATGGTCCTCATCGACGAGGAAGAAGTCGTAGAAGTCGCCGCCGACCTCTCTTGCAGGCTCCATCAGCGCGTATATGTCTATCTCATGGCGGTGCGGGAACGGCGGGAAGATGTGCGGGAGCATACCTACCTGTATCTTGGTCGCGAGCGAGAGCTCCGTTCCGATACGTTCCTTTTCCTTGGTAATTTCCGTAATGTTTTCTATGTACCGGAGCGTTTTCACAGACAGGTCGTTGAAGGATTCAGCAAGCACCTGTATCTCGTCACCTGTACGGTAAATATCCTTCATCTCGAAGGCGCCGTTTACACCGCTTTTACCTGTAATGTTATCAGTCATTGCCGTTATGGGCTTTACTATCCTGTTGGCAACGATAAGCGCACTTAGTGAGCCGACTATGATTATCAGAATGACTATAACAAATGACAGCGCACTCAGCGTTTTCATACCATTTCTGAATTTATCAGCTGAATCTGTGTTTATCCTATTTATCTCTGAGAGCAGATAATTGGTAGAGCTTGTTGTAATCTCCTTGTCAACGACAGACACTACAGCCCAGCCCATCGTATTCATCGGTACGCCCGAGAGGTAGTACTCCTTGTCGTTGAGGGTCACTGTTTCGAGACCTGTCGGGGCTTTGAGTGCGCGGGTGATAAAATCAGCAAGCGCTTTGTTGTCAGAGTTCCTGAGATCCTCGGCGTTATCGGATTCATCGACCTTGAATATGCCGTTGTTTTCGGGAACTGCAATGATCTGAGCGTCATTGTTGATAACGAAGATGAATGCAGCATCACTGTTTGCTTCGTCGACAAATTCATCCATGTTTGCAATGGTGATGTCTGCGCCGACAACACCTACAGTTCTGCCGTTTACGATGACAGGCGCAGCACAGGTCACGCTCAGAGAATTATTGAACGCGTCGCGCTCAACACCCGTGAAGATGATGTCGCCCTTTTCGAGAGCGCTTACATACCACGGTCTGTGGCGGACGGGATATGGCTTTTGCTTGCCGTTTTCGTCGTATTTGTCCGCACCGCCGCAGCCTACTCCGATATGAGTACCGTCAGCGAGTCCGATATAGCAGCTGTCCATCATGTCATTCGTCTCGACCATCGATACCATCGTATCGACCATATGTCCTGCAATGCCGACATATTCCGAGCGCGAATAATCAACGCCCTCTTCAAAGAGAAGGTGTACCTCAAGCTCGTTCTCATTGTCGGGGTCGGGCAGAGGAACAGATGCGGGCTCGAGCTCATCGGAATTCTCAAAGAAATTCCTTGCCAGATCCTGGAGCATAAATATGTTGTTCTCTATCCCGGCGAATTCATCATCGAGCTTTTCCGCACGCAGAGTATTAATTGTTGTAAGCGAGTTCTCAATCGTCTTATACATCGTATCTCCCGATACTTGTTCTATAGCCGCACGCTGTTCCTTGCCTGATTCATCGACTATTTTCGAGAGCGTAGACGTCTTGTATATCGAGACGGCAGTATTGAAGCCAACGATAGCCAGCAGGAATATCAGCAGCACAGCCAGTATTTTACTGTGAAGTCCGCCGAAAGTTATCCCCAAAAACTTTTTCAACGCTTTTCACCTCTCAAGCCTTTTTTAAGAGTGAGGATGTTGCTTCCGTTCACATATTCATACTTTACGTCGTCCATGTTCTTCTTAACGAGGAATATCCCGAGTCCTCCTATCTGCCTTTCTTCGGCGGACAGTGTGATATCGGGGTCTGCTTTTGCGAGCGGGTCATACGGCACGCCGTTGTCCACAAATGTAATTGTCACCACAGAACCATCGGGAGTTACGTCAACTCTCACGGTCGCCGGACCCGTTTCGGGGTCGTATGCGTAATTCGCGATATTGACGAATATCTCCTCCACCGCGAGGTCTATCTGCATCTGCACCTTCATCGGGCAATCATTTTCCTCAAGCTGTTCATCAACAAATGCGAGCACCTGATCGAGGTTATCATTGATAGCTTCGATAAAAAGTTCTTTCATAAGTTTTTCCCTTTCCGCTTCATTCGATGGTAAGAATATCGGAGAATCCTGTGACCTCGAATATTTCCATTATGTCCTCACTTACGTTGATTATCTTCATTTCCCCCTGTTTGTTCATCTGCTTCTGAGCGATGAGCAGTACGCGAAGACCCGCCGATGAGATGTATGCTACCTCCTTGAGATCGATAATGAGTGAAGTCACGCCGTCAAGCGATGTCCTTACGGTCTCATCAAGCTCTGGCGCGGACTTGGTATCTATTCTTCCCTCAAGCTTTAGTGTGAGCTTTCCTGATTCACTGATTCTTTCGATGTTCATTTTTTATTCCTCCAGTTTGCAATATTATGTCTTTATGTCAGCTCAGGCATTGAAGTATCTCTCGATAACGACTTCTGTCCTGTCGTTCTCGAGCCAGACCTTCACCTCGTCTGCGAGCTTGGATATTATTGACTTTTCGAGTTCGTCCCACTCCTCCGACTTTGACTCCTTCTTCTCGGAAAGATTCTGCCTGTACAGGCTGAGCGACCAGAAGCTCGCGCTCGGCATTACGACATTTGCGCTGCCTGTTCCCATGCCGAGGCAGACGTCGCTGATATTTTTGAGGAACTGCTCGTCTTCAGCCGATTCGGTCTGGAGACTGCGGCGGAGCACCTCGCGTATCTTTCCCGCAATGCCCCTGGCATTCTCATTCTTTCCGCTTGTAGAGACTGAGAGTATCTGCTTTTCCTGAGCCCTGTTAGCCTGTTTGTCGGCGGAAAGGCATATCTTGCAGAGTAGTCCGTGCTTTGTCTTTTCGGTCTCGAGCCAGAAATCGGCGCGGAAGTTGTCGAGTATCCCATGTACCATACAAATGGTCTCCTCCGTCAGCAGGCGGAGATGCATAGCCTCCTTGCCCCTGATGCCGTTGTAGGCCGCAAAGCGCTCGGCGGTATCCATGGCTTCTTCGCGTCCGCGGAGGTCGCTGAATACAGTGATGATGTCAGTCTTCATGGTCAGGCTCCTTATTCGATAGTCAGTACGTCGGTGAATCCTGTGATATCAAATATCTCCAGTATCTCCTCACGGCAGCCCGTGACTACCATTCTGCCCTGACCGTCCATTATTTTCTGAGCAGCGAGCAGCACGCGCAGTCCCGCAGACGAAATGTACTCGAGCTTTTCCATATCCATGCAGAGCTCATCTATGCCCTCGAGAGACTCCCTGATATAGGTGTCGAGCCTTGGTGCGGTGGTGGTATCGAGGCGTCCCTCGAGTTCTATCACCATCTTGTTTCCACTTGTTATAACATTGAATTCCATTTTCGATAGCTCCTTTCGTATGCAAATTGACACAACACTACATATTAATACTATTATATTATATCATATGTATACTAATATAGCAAGAAAAACTGTGAAAAATTTGCATTTCATTCATTATTTTTTGAATCCTTGGAGGCACACGATTTTAAGATAAAATATCCAATTACGGATCCTCAAAGCCGGCAGTAATCAACAAAACGCAGAAAAAAGGCTTGGTCATAGATTGTTCATTGATTTTCTGCAGGAAAGTGCTATAATTTATGTTGGCAGAAATGCAAATATCAAAATGGTCAAGAGGGAACAGAAATGAAAAAAAGTATTATTGCGGCACTGGTAATGACAGCTCTCCTTTGCGGCTGCGGACAGACAGATTCTTCCTCAAGCTCCAAAGCGGAAAAGACAACGTCTGCAAGTACGACCGCTTCATCTGAAACCACCACAGCTACAGGCACAGGCTCCGCTGCTGTGACTTCTAAAGCAGCCACCGAGACTACTACCGCTGCTGCAAACGGCACGGGCTCGGATTATCTCGGCTCCGATGCTTTCTGGCAGAAAATAGACAGCGGTGACCCGCTCACTCAGGATGAGTGGGATTACTTCGTAACTACCGACCGCTACAAGCAGGATATGGCTATGCAGAGCGCAGGCTATACAGTACTCGGTATCGTTGGCGCGAATTACAAAATTGCAAGCACAGAGCTCGTCGAGGACGACAACGGCGAGTTCAATACATATCGCATCGGCTACACAAGGCTGGACGGTTCAGACCCGACCGTTTACTACTACTGTGTAACAGGCAACGGAGCTTATCCCGACGGTCCTATCCCGTCAGATGTTCAGCAGAAGAACTATCAGGAGTGGGAGGAATATATCAAGTCCGATGAGCACAAGCAGGCAATGGAAGAGCAGACCGCAGGCTATAATGCGCTCGAAAGAGCAGGCGAAGACTATATGATAGTCAGCTCCGAGAAGATGTCCGATGAAACGCACGGCACATATTATCGTGTGGGCGTTACCAAGTTTGACGGCTCCGACAGCACTGTTAAGTACTACATGGTAAACGATTTCTTCTGCGTCGAAGAATCCGAGTGGCAGGGCTGATAAAAAACGCAGTTAATGGCGGTACCCGTACAGATGTTTATACCTATTATAGGGGAAGAACTTTTTGAAGAAAGGTCCTTCCCTCAATAATATGTGTAAATCGTCTGTACGAGTACCGCCATTATTCTGCGGTTTTATTTCTTCTTGTTTTTGTCATTTGCGGTTCTCTTTTTGCCTTGTCGATATATCTGAGATGGCAGTGACTTCTCAAACTTCGAGACCGCATGCATGATAGACAGGAACGTAAGCGGAGCTCTGCCGCTATAGGCGCGGAGCACGAGTTCCCCGTCCTCTTCGTCGAATGCAAGTATCACAGGGCGGAAACCGATACTCCTGATAAAGCAAGCTTTCAGCTCGGGAGCCGAATGCATATACAGAACACTGCCGATGTTGTGCATTGCCTTCTCCGACTGGTAGAGCGCCTGAGTATTGTTCCGCAGCGTTGTCTCAAACTTGTACTTCCTGCGCGATACGCCGAACATCAGCGTCTCGAGAGCGCCATCGCCGACGCCCCACGGAGTGACCCAGAGCTCATTCCTAAGTTCGGACTTGCCGTCCTCGCGCCGTGCAAGGTTGCCCATGAGCAGCTTTTTTATCTCATGGTGATGATATTTTCTCTGCTGCTTCTCGGTAAGCTGCTGCTCCTGCGCGCCGTCGCTGAAGTCGATATCTATGTCTTTTTCAGAATAATTCACGGGCATATCAGTCCTCCACATTCAAGCACATTGCACCGTCGGCTCCGACAGCACATGAAAGATGCTTTTCATAGCCGATATCCGTATTTCTGATAATGAGCCTGCTGGAAATTATCTTCTCAAGCTGTTCAAAGTCGCCGACCAGCTCCTCAGGCGGATCGAACGTTACTATCGCGCACCTGTAGCCCGCATCATTTGTGGTGAAGGTCACGCTGTAAAGTCTTTCGGGGAGCTTCTCCTCGTTTTCGGGGAATATCTCCCAATTGCCGCCATTCGGGAAAATGACCCACATTCCGTCTATTAGGAAAGGCGTCTCTGAATCGAGAGCTCCCGCCTCGCTGGAAGTCTGGTACATATCGGATATAGAGGCTGTAAGCTTGTTTTCGTCAGACGAAACCAGTACTGAAATAGTGAAATCGACCGCTGTATAATCAAGCTCGCCGACCTTTCCGCTGCGCTTACAACTTATGTTCGCGTAGCCTTCCTCCTTGGGGTTGACAAGCAGCTCGAGCTTGCCGTCGACCTCCTTGCCGACCTTATCGACCGTGATATGCTCCTCGTCTGAGACGATCTCCCAGCTGAGTTCGGGCGATTCGCTTCCGTCGAGCTTTATATGGAGTCCCTTCTTATCCGTAACGACTTCCGCGGGATAATCGTACTCCGTGAAAAATGACTCTTCCGTGGTCTTTTCTTCGCCCATGAAAGTCATCTGTAGCACCAATACGATTATCGCCAGTATCAGCACTGCGGGGATAAGGATCCTCAGCACCTTGTTTCTCAGTATTTTTTCAATGATATTTTTCATATAGCATTCCTTGTTTTGGCAGAACGAAGCCGTGTCGTTCAGTAAATAGTATGCTTCCTCTCCGTAACGGAGAGGAAGCTATACCTGTCTTGAAGCAGCTTTTCAGACGTGCTGCCTTTTAAGTTATTCCGACTGTTCCTCGGACTCAGTCGTGTCCTCGGAGCTTTCCTCGGTATAAGACTCTGTAGGTACCGTGACAGCCTCAGTAGTTGTCTCGGCAGGAGCCGTTGTCTCAGGCGGAGCCTCTGTTTCCGTAGTCGTTGTGATCTCTGCCGCTGTAGTAGTTGTCGTCTCGGCAGTGGTAGTAGTAGTCTCCGTCGTAGTTGTTGTAACGGTAGTTGTCGTGGTAGTTTCGGGCTTCGGACGAACCATAACGTATATTTCGTCTCTAACGTACTTGTTATCCTCTGAATATACGCTGATCTGGTAGCTCTTTGTATCCTTTGTTTCATTTTCATCAGGAGTGAACCAGAACTCTGTTTCCGTCTTATTCGATACGAAAGTAATGGGAGCCTTTACCTTGACGCCGTTTACTATCTCGTACGTATCAACGGCATACTTTCTGTCGCCGCCCCTGATCTTTACGGTTATCTTAGCCACATCTCCGCTCTCTATCGTTGCAGATGCGAAGTGGTTCGTTGAAGGAGTAACTACACCGTTTGCGAACAGCTGAGTTGACATCGAAACATCATACAGAGCTATTTCGGTACCTGCCGTGCTCTCCTTGAGTTCCTCATCAATAAGTCTGTCGAAGCTTGCATAAGGCTTGATGGCCTTGTCAATTCCGAGAGTTCCGCTGAACTGCTCAAGGTACCACATAGCGTCGACGTCTCCGCCTCCGTACGGGCAAACCCAGATGCTCTTGATCTCATTGCACTCAGGCAGGAAGAGCTTTACGGTCTTCCATGAATTCGTCTCGAACTCACGCACAAACTTCCAAGTATTATTTGTCGAGTTTGCGACGGTGTTGTCGTTATCGTCTTCGGTCACGGCATTCGGTGAGGTATCGGTAAGCTGGATAAACTTTCTCAGATCGCTGATCTGATACGTCTGCGCCGCCCCCATCTGGTCGGTGTAATAGATCATCGCACGAACAGGTGTGGCCGTTCCGCTTTCAACCCCCTTCATAGCTTTTGCCGTCTTGAATCTGATACTGAGCGGTGCAACACTGCCCTCGCCCGTTATCCCCTCTGCAAGGTCATACTCCATAAGCGCGTTCTTGATATCATACGAGCCGTTGGAGGAATAAACTCCGCCGATCATTGTACCCGAAGCATCATTTGCACTGCTGTTATTATAGTTGACAGCCATTGAGCCCTTGACCCTCGCGTTTATCTTGTTGCCGAACGAAGCTATCTTATAGCCCTTGATATCCTTGACATACGGTATATCGAACGGTACATCTATCATCATACCCGGATATATCTTGTTTATGCCAATATCCGTCAGGTAAACGTACGGCGAATAATACTCCGTATTGCCGGGATCGAGAGTTGAAGTGTATCGCATTGCTATTGCGATGTTGCTGGTCTTTGAATTCGTATCGGTCGTCGCGAACAGAGCCGACTCTTCTGAAGCCTCAGATAGAGAAAGTGAAACGACCTGCTGCATCGGCTCATATACTGTTGTGTAGTCATCGGGAGCCTTAGTAATTCCAAGCAGTCCCGATTCTCCGTGGAACGTGAAGTGATACGTGTTGACCACAACACCTTCTCTTACCTGCTCAACTATAGCGTAATCGAAAAGTACGTACTGATCTCTGCACTGTATACCCATCTTCACAAGGTTGTTCATGCTCGATACAGCCAAGCCCTTTGTATAGAATACTGCATCAGCCGTTCCGCTGTTTGCAACACTGAGCGTGCTCTGCTTAGCCTGCATTACCTGTGAATAAGGTATCGTATACTGCACCGCTGTCTTAACGATACTGTTGGTGATGTCAAGACGTTCGGGGTTCTCGGGATAGATGTAGATGTTCAGCTCGTCGTTGGTCGAATCGGGTAGTCTCGAAACAGAAGAGAGCTCCGTCTTGTAGTCGATCCAGTCGATAACATTTGTGTTGAAGTTGAGCTTGAGGCTCTGAGTTGTTCCCGCAGGCAGGAAGAGTTCCTCCTTCTTGCGTTCCTTTTTGTTTTCACAGAAGCCCTTGGTCTCCATTGTACGGTAGTACTCACCGTTTGAATTGAGCGTTACTATTCCGCCGTCCTTGATTATTCTTGATATGCTCACTGAGCCTATGACCCATTTACCAGGTTTGTTGTTGCGGCTCGTCGCATAGAACGTTATAGACGTAAGGCTCTTTACATTCGGAAGTGACGGCAGCATGAATCTGTCGGTATGGTTAGGTCTCAGCATCCACTGCGGGTCTGATACACATCCCATATTTGTGAACAGCGAAGCATTCGAGCCGTCGCTTGCCGCCTCAACAACTCGCGGTGACTTGTTCATATACTCAGCCATACGCTTTACGACGTCAAAGCTTGCCGTCTGGGGCTGTCCGTCAATGTCGATATATTCGAGGTCACAGGCAATGCTGCCCTCTACCTGGAGATAGTCGCTGTCCCACGGGAGAGTGTTTATCTCTGCGAGGAAGTTGACTACCGTCTGCTTGTAGGAAATACCCACTGTTTTTGAGATATTGCCTATCGTACGTCCCGAGCGACCCTGAATGGAGGAATCCTCGGCACTGTCGTGATAGTCGATACCTATCCAGCCCACGTTGTCCGCGACATACTGTGTTGAAGTATCGCCGTAAACGCGCTCAGTGACAGTGATCTGCTCGATATTGAGCTTATCGAAGATATCGCTGTCCTCCTGAACGTCCTCGGGGAGGATACGTATCGAGGTCAGCTCACCGTAATCGCGGTTGACCGAGATAGAGAAGGTCTCGCCCATACCCGCACGGAAGCCGTCCGATGAGAGCTGCTGGTTCGCGAGCACGAGGGCGCTGCCTCCGTACTTGAACAGCAGTTGGAAGTAAAAGTAGTTCTTCGATCCCGAATCGCCGTTGATATTTCCGGCGCTTGGGTCGTCCGCGACCTTAACTATCAGATCGAAGGTCTTGGAAGAACGTGTATAGCCGTAATCTCTTGAAGTATACTCATACGGCATCGAGTAGCGCACGTCATCAAAGTTGAGGTCCTCGGACCTGATGACCCTGCCTCTGCCCGACGAGAATGTGACCGACTGACCCGCAATGATGAGAGACTTCGCTTCATCGTCCGCATACTTGAGCGGGAACGGCGGGATAACAGTCATTTCCACCTCTCTTATAACATAGTAGGCAGAATGGTCTCCGTCGGAAGAATAGGGATTGAGGTCAGTATCATACGGTACTACCGCATTCGGGTCGAGCTTGCCGCCGTTTGTCGGGTCGTCAGTATCATCCTGAACATATGATGTCATCTTCTCAGCGTACCATCTCTGCTCTTTTTCGCCTGTGACAGTCCACTGACAGATGTTATCGCCGACTCCGACGAGCTTGTCAGCCTGTACGCATGAGCGCTCATCTGTACCGCCCGTAATGAACATAAAGGTACCGTCTGTGAAGGTCTTGATCTTGAAGGTCTGGTTTGCGGTGCCATTATTTGTAAAGAGGAATATTTCTGCTTCGTCTTTGTTTCCGCCTGACGCCTGTCTGTCAAGAACGAAGTTCTCATCCTCGACGCACACGAACTGGAACCATCCGTTATCGAGCTCTACAGCCTTGAATGCTGCCGCCTCTTTCTGCTCTGACTGGAAGACATTGCTTCTGTCGGAAGGCTCGCCGCTGTACGACATATACAGGTCGGTATACTGATTTCTGAAATATAGGATATCGCCGTTGTTTATCTGATCAACGGGAGTATACTCCCTGACAGTCCTTGCTTCGATATCTGCCTGACGGGCAGCTTCCTCCGCCTCTTCCTTCTTTCTCTCCTCTTCTGCCAATTTTACAGCAGCCTTCGGAGTTACAACATCAACGCCGTCGATCTCGACATACCAGCACTGACTATCATTATTTAAGCTGGAAGAAGTTGTCTTTATGGCGGCACCGCTCTCAGCCGAACCGTCACTGACATCGATCATGAATCCACCGCTGCCTGTTTCAAAAGAAAAAGTTCCATCTTCAAGGTCGCAGATGCGATAGAGCCTACTTGGATTCGGAGTGCTGTCTTTCAATATCCTTGCCTGTGTTACGCTAAGGGTACTGTCGTTTCCGCCTGTAACGACCTGTTTGGCTGTCTGGGTGCCCGAACCGTTCACATAGAAAAGGGTAAGGTCTCCATACATCGCAGCAACGAAATAAGTACGGTTCTCAGCTGTCGTCTGGATGACATTCCATTTATCATCAACACCAATATAAAGCCCCGTCTTACTATTTCTGAAAGAAACTACATCGCCGTCATTTATCGAATCATGGCTCTTCGGTACGTTCGCTGCCTCTGTCGGTGATGCTGTAGCGGCTTCGGAAACAGGCACGTACGAGCTGTCGCGTGTGATATCAACATACCACTTCTGGTTGTCGCCATACACATTTTTATACTGATGTACATTGCCGTTTGAAAGCTTCGAGTAATCAACGCAGGACTCGCCGTTGGTGGTTCCTGTCAGGATAGAATACGTGCCGTCCTTGTTCGCCTTGAACTTGAACTTCTGAGCTGCGGTCGTATTATGACTGTATATCTGGATATTCGTGGAGTTATCCTTGGAAGCGCCCTTGACGTCCATGGCCATTGAACCGTCACCGATCTGCGAGAAGAGGTTGAACCATCCGTCTCCTGCATCAACAGCCTTCCATTCCGAAGCGCTCGACTTTTCATCGACGAGGACATTGGTGCCTGATTTGGTCACACTATCCTCTACAGAGAGGTACTGTCCGCCGTGCTTGCACTTGAATGTGAGTATATCACCATCCTTAATGTTCCTGGCGCCGTTTGACGCGAGGTCGACATCATCGGAGCTTACGAAGGTGTACCTGTTGCCTATCTTGTCGATGACCGCAACGGATACGCTGTCTACCTGCCACTCGTCACCGCTATAGCTGTCGACCGAAAGTTCTATTCCGGTAACAGCCACTACATCTTCGAGCTGAACAGGGAATTCAACGATGTTGTTCTCGGCGACTCCATGCAGATAAGCGTAATCACTCGTTGCACTGTCGTCGGACGGCCAGTAGCCGAGGTAGTTCATCACCTCGTCCCTAACATTGTAGAGACGCGTAGTGACTATCTCACCCGAGCCGTTCTGATACGAGAGCTTGACATATGTCTCACCAGCCGTACCCGCGCCGACCATATTATCGGTCTTTATGCGTACCATAAAGTTGCCCGACATATTGTATCCGATAAGCGGATTATTTGCACTGTAAGCCCTCATCGAGAACGAATCTGCCGTTCCCGAGTTAAGGACAAAGCCTGTATCCTTAGTCGTGGTGCTGTAGTACAGCGGAGCATCACTTGCAAATGCAAATCCTGTAGCGTAGCTGTACCACTTCTTTGAATTGCTCGTAACATCGGGAGTATTGCCCATTACGCAGATACCGTCGTAAATGGATATGCTTGACAGGGCAATATCGTCGTTATCGAGCTCATATATAAGATCGTCGTAGTTTTTGAGTTTGCCTTTTTCTATATCAATGTCTACAAGGCATCTGTCAACCTTTGTATCGTCAACGAAATCTTCCTTGCGGAGCTCTGAAAGCTGCTCGTTGAGGTCTTCAATCTTCTTCTCGCTCGCGAGCTGTATACCGCCTGTCTGTTTCAGCACCTCACGTGCCTTTGAGCCGACATACATCTTTGTGGATATCAGCGACTTGAATTCGGGCAGACACGCCGTGAATGCGACGGTATCTCCGCGCTGACACAAGCCCGTTGATCTTACATTTCCGATGCCTTCCACCGTACTGCCGTCGGCATTGTCCATGTTCAGATTCTCAACATTGTAGAAATCATACTGTCCGAGAACAGAAAGCAGGAACGGCATAGTAACATTTCTCGTCCAGCCGTTGACATCCTGATACTCTATTTCGACAGCTATATGCTCGAGATTGAGCTTAGCGGCGGGGCTGAGGTCTGACGGATCGTTCTTGAGATAGGTCTCGATTCCTGATTTCAGTTCGTCGGCTATGTCCAGCCTGATCGAATAGAGATCGTCGAGCGGGTTATCTACGTGAGCTTCTTCAAAATTAGTATTCAGCTCGAAATACTGCGACTCGCTTCCGCCTATATTTATAAGTGTATCACTGACAGCCGAGAGAGTGAGCGTACCCTGCTTCTTCTTTTTCAGTTCGCATATCCTTGTTCTGTCCATGGCAAGGAAGTATTTTCCTGTATAGAAGCCATACTCACCGTAATAGGTCTGGCTGTTCACCTTGCTGACCTCTATGCCCTGCACGGTCCACGAACCCTTGGAGAGGAACGCCTCTACGCTCGTTATTTTTGTCAGACCATTCGGCGCATAGAACATAAAGTCATCGACTGTCCATGAAGCGAGAGCTTTTGTTGCGGGCTCTGTCACCTCGGTATAGTCGTAATCATTAAGAACACTGTGCTTTTTATCCAGCTCCTCCATCTGAGCCTTAGCTGCCTCGCTGCTCGTGGTCAGACCTGTGATAAAGTCATGTGTAGCTTTAAGTGAATGAGTTTTCGGGAAGATGTACTTCGTCTGCGGATTGCCCTTTTTGTCGAGGTATCGCACAGCAAAGTATTCAACGTTCGTGCCGGGGCTAATACCCGTCGAAACTGTCAGAGTGTAGTACCCCTCCTCCATCGCAGAGGCATCCGACAATTTGCTGATAGCCTTGGAATAGGTTTCCTTGGCGGGCACAGTAACGTTTATCTCTTTGTTTTCTTTCTGCTTTACTCTTTCAGCAAGTTCGGGCTCGTCCCACGGAGACGCAGCCTCCATTCTGAGTATCTGGTCACCGACATAGGCAACAGGTCCCGAAGGGATAGTTGTCACGGTCGTGGTGGTATACTCCTCAAAGCCCGAAGCACCCACAGCAACTGTCTGGGTAGTTTCCTGTGCGAACTCGTCGTCCTCCACCTCTGTACCCTCGACCTCGTTGAAAGATGACTTACTGTCATCCTTCCCCTTTTCTTCATCGGTCGCAAGAGCGCTGAAGGTATAGGTCTTCATCGACTTTGTCTTACTTCGATGCATAGCCTCATACCCCTCGGGGACACCGAGTATGCCCGCCGCCAGTGCCAGTGCTATAAAGCGTTTGGCGGCTTCTTTATAAAAGTTCAACATTTTCATTTTACGTTCAATATCTCCGCAAATCCTGTCATTTCAAGCACTTCTTTCACATACGGCGGCACATTTGTGAGAAAGAGCTCGCCGCCGTTGCTGTGCAGCTTCATGTATGTCTTTTTAAGCACGCGAAGTCCCGCGCTTGAAATGTACTTTAATCCCTGCATATTAAGTGTCAGATCCTTGAAGCGGTCAGCAAGCTTGAGGAAAAGCTCGCATACCTCGTCTGCATTCTTGGTCTCGAGCCTTCCCGTAAGGATGAGCTCGCCGTTTTCACCGCGGTCGATAAGCTTGATATCCATATTATCTCCTCTTTCTTGCCTTCTTTATGTAGTCTGCGAGGTCGTCGAGTGTTACCTCCATAGTAACAACGTCTATCTCCTCCATACGCTCTACGATGTCCATCTCGCTGTAGCTTCCGAGCTGGTCATCGAGCAGAGCCATAATGTCGAATTTAGGCGTAAAGCCCTCTTCATCATCGTCATTGTCCTCGAAGTCTTCCTCGTCACTGATGACCTCTGCATCCTCGTCGAAGTCATCGTCGTCTTCAAAGTCAAAGTCTTCGCCGAGTTCAAAGTCGTCCTCGTCGTACTCTTCATCCTCTTCAAAGTCTTCGTCGTCGGTGACGAAATTATTGCTTCTGTAGAATCTGAGCGCTTCTTCACCGTCGTCCAACGGGTATTCACGTCTCTCTCTCGGAGCTTCAACCACGACAAGTTCTTCGTCTTCGTCTTCATCGTCATCGTAAAAGCTGAACTCACCGTCATCCTCGTCTTCGAGGTCATCGTCCTCAAAATCATCGTCCTCGAACTCTTCATCCTCGAGGTCGTCGTATCTGTCGAGTTCACTGTTCATATCGTCATCCTCATCTTCTTCCTCTTCATCCATATCGAAGAAGTGATATCCGTCTTCGTCTTCATCGTCATCGTCCTCATCATCATCGAACT
>JAGCHA010000009.1 GCA_017649325.1 Ruminococcus sp. | reverse complement strand
TTTGCTGCACACGGAACTGCAAAATTGCATTTAAAACTGTTTTCTACAGGCAAGAGAAAAGCCTGTATTTCTGTGTTTTTCTCGAAATACAGGCTTTATCGTTCTGGCAGGGGCAGAAGGACTTGAACCCTCGGCACGCGGTTTTGGAGACCGCTGCTCTACCAACTGAGCTATACCCCTATAGAGACTTAGTAATTGACAACAATAATATTATAACAGAAAGGGAAGGTGGTGTCAAGAGGGAATACATATTTTTATTATTTAACAATAATTGATATGTCTGCTGTTGATATTTTTTTTATTTTATGCTATAATGTATCAAAAGGATGACTGGAGGAGATAGTATGCTCAGACCATATGAGCGAGCCGTTTACTATTACGAAACAGACAAAATGGGAATAATGCACCATTCAAACTACATAAGGATATTTGAGGAAACGCGCATACATTTTCTGAGCGAGGCAGGGATGCCCTTTTCGGAGATAGAGGCGCAGGGGATACTTATGCCAGTGTTGTCGGCGGAGTGCAGATATCTTCGGCCGCTGAGATTCGGCGACACATTTACGGTAGAGCTCCGCATAACGGACTTCAACGGAGTCAGACTCGGAGTAGAGTACACGGTATGCAGCAAAGCCACAGGAGAGGTATGTGCGGAAGGCAAGTCCACGCACTGTTTCACGGACGAGGGGCTCAGGCCGCTGCGCATCAAGAGCCGCTATCCTGCGATATACAGAGTATTTGCAGACAACATGGAGCACTGACAAGAGGATTTGCATTTTTCATTTTTATATGATATAATGATAAAATAGGAAAAAATCCACACAAGAAGGAGAGATAACAATGGCGATCACAGAAGCAGTTGAAAACTATCTTGAAACTATACTGATACTATCGAAGGCACAGCCCGACGTTCATGCAATAGACATATGCTCATATCTGGGATATTCGCGCCCGACGGTGTCCATAATCCTGAAAAAGATGAAGGAAGAGGGGCTGGTAAACGTTGACGGCGACAACCACATCACGCTGACAGATGCGGGAAAATCGGTAGCCGAGCGCATATACGACCGCCACACCACTCTCTCGGAGTTCTTTATGCTTCTTGGAGTTAAGAAAGACCAGGCACTCGAAGATGCCTGCAAGGTAGAGCACGACCTCTCCGACGAGACCTACACGCTTCTGAAGGCACATTATCTCAAACTCAGCGGAGGGAAAAATGGAAAAGTTTGAGCGATTCCGAGCCGAAGCGCCCGTATTCGAGTACAAATCGTACACTATAACGGAGACAGACGAAACAGTTGAGATAGACTATGTATTTTCAATTGCAGGAGTCGCCGATTTCCACCCCGGCTGGAGCTTCCCCCGTCCTGCAGGCTTCACGGTAGAGGGAGACCTCGCATTTGAGCGGCTGGCATTCTCGCTGGGCATGGCAGAGGCAGTCAGCTACTGGAAGGCTACCTGTTCACCGCTGATGCGTGTGGAGTGCGGCTCGCTTACCGACGAGCAGATACGCTGGTGGAAGAAGCTTTACTTCCTCGGACTGGGCGAATTCTTCTACGTCAACGGCATAAAGGCGGATATAGAAACATTTATTGACATACAGTGCAGTGGCAGTTTCGTCTGCACGACCGAGACCGAACGCCCGACTCTGAGCGGCTGTCTTGTCCCGATAGGGGGCGGCAAGGACTCAGCCCTCACACTTGAAACGCTGACGCAGGCAGGCATGAAATGCCGCTGTTACGCGATAAACAAGCGCAATTCGATAACGGGCACGGTACTCGCGGCAGGTCTGCCCGAGTCTGCTCTCATCACGGCAAAGCGCCGCTTTGACCGCTCGCTCGTCGACCTCAACAGCAAGGGCTACCTCAACGGGCACACACCGTTCTCGTCGGTAGTCGCCTTCTCAGCGGAGGTGACAGCCTACCTCAACCGCCTGCGGTATATCGTCCTCTCGAACGAGGACAGCGCCAACGAGAGCACTGTCGCGGGGCAGAACGTCAACCACCAGTATTCCAAGAGTTTCGAGTTCGAGCAGGACTTCCACAACTACGAGGAGCGCTTCCTCGCGACGGGGATATACTATTTCAGCTTTCTGCGCCCGCTTTCGGAGTACCAGATAGCGAAGATGTTCGTGAGCCACAGAAAGTATCTTCCCGTATTCAGGAGCTGCAACCTTGGCAGCAAGGTCTCGCCCGACATATGGTGCGGCGAGTGCCCGAAATGCCTTTTTGTATGCCTGATACTCTCCCCTTTTCTCACGCGCAGCGAGCTCTGCGATATCTTCGGCAGGGATATGCTCGGCGACGAAAAAATGACCGACTACTTCTTCGAGCTCGCGGGACAGTCCGAGCACAAGCCGTTTGAGTGCGTAGGCAGCATCGACGAGGTCAACCTCGCGGTAACACTTGCGATACGCAGATACGAAAGCGGCGGAGAGGAGCTCCCGCTGCTTATGCAGAAATACAAGGACGCAGGACTGTACCGCCCCGGGACCGTCGATGCGATAAACGAGGCATACTGCGGCAGATACAGCGAAACGAACCTGCTTCCCGCGGAATTTGAAACGATACTGAAAAAAGAAATGGAGCGACTTCTTTGAATAACTTTGCGGAACATCTAAAGGAAATCACGGACGGCAAAAGCGTGTGCATACTCGGCTTCGGCAGAGAGGGCAGGTCGACCTATTCCATGCTCACGAAGCACTGTACACCGTCTTGTATCGCGATAGCAGACCTCAGCAGCATAGACCGCGAAGCCGCAGGTCTCCCCGACGCAGTCGAGCTGATATGCGGCAGCGCGTATCAGGAGTGCCTCGACCGCTTCGACATCGTATTCAAGAGCCCGGGTATCGTCCTCAACACCTCCCCCGACGCCCTTAACTGCACAGTCACTTCGGAAACGCAGGTCTTTTTTGAGGTCTTCCGCGACAAGATAATCGGCATCACGGGCACAAAGGGCAAGAGCACGGTCACCTCGATGATATACCACATACTGAAGGAGTCGGGCAAAGACGCCTATATCGCAGGAAACATCGGTATCCCCGTATTTGATATCGCGGAGAAGATAGGCGACGACAGCATCATCGTCTGCGAGCTCTCGTGCCACCAGCTCGAATATATGACCGTATCGCCCGCCACGGCGATATTCCTCAATCTCTACGAGGAGCACCTCGACCACTACGGCACGATGGAGAAATACTACAACGCCAAAAAGAACATCTACCTCCACCAGCAGAAGCACGACACCCTGCTGATAAACTCGGAGATAGCGCCCGAGGAGAGCCCCGCCTACGTCTACACGATATCGAACACCGACCCGAGCGCGGACATCTACGTCGCGGACGGCAGGATAACCCGTCCCGGCGAGGAATACGAGATACCCACAGGCAACATCAAGCTCCTCGGCGAGCACAACCACTACAACATCGCAGTAGCGCACTTCATCACGACATTCTACGTTGACGAGAAACAGTTCACAACAGCGCTCTGCACATTCGACCCGCTCGCGCACAGACTCGAATACTTCGGCACATTCAAGGGCATACGCTGGTACGACGACTCGATATCGACCGCCTGTGCAACAGCGATAGAAGCCGTAAAGAGCGTCCCCGAAGCGGCTACTATACTCATCGGAGGCATGGACAGAGGCATCGACTACACGCCGCTCGTGAACTTCCTCTCGCAGAGTGAGATCAGCGTCATCTGCATGGAGGCGTCGGGCAAGCGCGTATTTGATATGCTGCTGTCAGCGGAGCTTGAAGACGAGAAGCGCATACACTACGTGTCGCATCTTCCCGAAGCGGTAAAGCTTGCCGCAGAGATAACTCCCGAGGGCAGGAGCTGCGTGCTCTCGCCTGCTGCCGCGAGCTACGGCATATTCAAGAATTTTGAAGAACGCGGCGATGTGTTCAAAGAGATCGTAAAATCACTGTAATAGAAAAAAGCTCTCCACTGCGGAGAGCTTTTCCTTTACAATTACTTGAACAGCATAATAATGAACTGCTCGACAAGCACGACCGAAATCAGCGCAACGGGGTAAGTTGCAGCGTATGCTGAAGCAACATCCTCCGTACCGGCGGTACTGATGAGCGTACCGAGCGCGGGCGTAGAAGTCATACCGCCCGTGATAGAGCCGAGGTTATTGAGCAGATTCAGTTTCAGCACGAACTTTGCAAACAGGAAACCGATTATCATCGGTACTATCGTCATTATCATTCCATAGAGGAAGTATATCGGCTGGAAATACTCAGCGAACTTAGCTCCGCCCGAAACTCCTGCACCGATGAGGAAGAACATAAGTCCGAGCTCGCGGAAAACCTTGAGGGTCGAATCCTTAGGCATGATGCTGATGCTGCCGATGCGTCCGAAGTGACCGAAGAGGAGTGCTACCAGCAGACAGCCGCCTGTTGTTGAGAGCGAGAAATTCTTGAACTTGACAGAGCCGATGATGATACCGAGAACAGCTGCAAGAGCGAAAGGCATGATACCGAAATCGTCCATGTGGATGAGCTTCTTGTCAGACTTCATCTGCTTGGATTTCTTCTCCTTGCCGACGAGGAGCTCACGCTCCTTAGCCATATCAGCACCAACCATTTTCGGGATGAGCTGAACAAAAAGTACGACTCCGAGAACGCCGAAAATGTACGCTATTCCGTAGCCAACGCTTACAACAGGCTCGAGGTCAGCACCTGCCGCGTCCTTAGCAGCTGAGAATCCGGGGGTACTTGTGAGCGCACCGGAGAGGAGTCCCGACATAAGCGCGGTGAATTCTCCCGTATTGAGGTCGGTGAAGTTTCTGCCTATCATGATGCATCCCGCACAGGCGAGTCCGCCGCTGAGAATGATGATTATAGCGAGGAGAACATAGGACTTGAAATTCTTCTTGAAGTTGGCGAAGAAATTCGGACCCGCGATGAATCCGACCGCAGAAACGAAGAGTATCAGACCGAGGTTATCGACTATCTTGAGTGCCGAATCAACAAACGAGATATCCGCAAGAACAGTACCCGCGGCGTCCTTCTGACTTACAACGAGCTGGGTTGTGAGCTCTTCATGGAAAAGCATACCATAAACGAGTGCGATGATGAAAACGCCTGCCGTACCAAGTGAAATGCCCTTGATAGTAATACGTCCGAGGATATAGCCCAGTGCCGCTATCAGGAGCACCGAGAGCATAAGGAAACCGACGCTTTTTATGGTCAGTAAACCGTCAAACAATTCCATAGATATTTACACTTTCTTTCATATTTATTCACAGCAACGGGACACGCATGGTGTCCCGTCCGTCATATTCACTTTGATTTTCTTGCGTAGTGAGGGAGCAGCATAGGCGAAGCTGTACCGCTTGCAGCGCCTGCCGCCTCGAGCTCCTTGTTGAAGCGGTCGATGTGCTCGAGCGTGAGCTTTGCGGGAGTTTCCGTGCCCTTAGCCTTAGCCGCCGCACACATACCCGCATTTCGTCCGAAGACGATAACATCGAGGAGAGAGTTGCCCATAAGGCGGTTTCTTCCGTGGATACCGCCCGCGACCTCACCTGCCGCGAAGAGGTTCTCGACGTCGGTGCCGCAGTCCTCGGAGATATTGAGACCGCCGTTCTGGTAATGGAGAGTCGGGTATACGAGGATAGGCTCCTTGCGGATATCTATGCCGTACTTGCCGAACATACGCATCATAGCGGGGATACGCTTCTCGATAGTGCCCTCACCGTTCTTATACTCGATCATCGGAGTATCGAGCCATACAGCCTTGCCGAGATTTGTCTCGACGCCCTTGCCGCGCTCGGTACACTCACGGATAATGGAAGCCGCGGTAACGTCGCGTGTCTCGAGTGGGTGCATGAACACATAACCGTCGATGTTGACGAGCTTAGCTCCGAGGGAGCGCACCTTCTCGGTAACGAGCGCGCCGAAAATCTGCTCGGGGTAGCCCGTACCCGTCGGGTGGTACTGGAGGGTATCGGCGTAGAGGAGGCTCGCGCCTACCCTGTAGCCGAGAACAAGACCGTCAGCCGTAGCGCCGTAGTGGTTGGAGGTCGGGAAGCCCTGATAGTGCAGACGACCTGCACCGCCTGTCGCGATGATAACAGTCTTTGCACGCGCTACGAGAAGCTCCTTAGTCTCCATATTCATGAGGACAGCACCTGCCGCCCTGCCGTTATCGTCGAGGATTATCTCGACAGCAGCCGTAAAGTCAACGACGGGTATACCGCGGTTGATGACCTCATCGCGGAGGGTACGCATTATCTCAGCGCCCGAGTAGTCCTTAGCCGCGTGCATACGCTTGCGTGAGGTACCGCCGCCGTGTGTGGTTACCATAGTGCCGTCTGCTTCCTTGTCGAACTCCACGCCGAGCTTGTTGAGCCACTGTATCGCCTCGGGAGCCTTGGTAACGAGCTTAGCTACGAGCTCGGGCTTAGCGGCGAAGTGACCGCCTCCGAAAGCGTCGAGGAAATGGATAGCGGGAGAATCGTTGGGCTTGTCAGCGGCCTGTATACCGCCCTCAGCCATCATGGTATTGGCGTCGCCGATACGGAGCTTAGTGACTATCATAGCCTTCACGCCCGCCTCATCGGCTTCTATGGCCGCAGAAGCACCCGCACCGCCGCCGCCGATGATGAGCACATCGGTGTCGTAGTCGGGATTGGAAAGGTCAACGTCAGCGGAGCTGATACGGCTCTTTCCCTGCAAGAGCTCTGCGAGCTGAGTAGGCACCTTATCGCCCTTGTTGACGCCCGCAGAGAGGACAGTGAACTCCTCCTGCTTGTAGTCGGGATGGAAGTGAGCGAGCAGCTCGTCCTTCTCCTCGGCGGTCATACGTCTGGGCTCGAGCTCGGCGTTGGCGGCTCTCTTCTCCGCAACTACCTTAGCGAGCTCGTTGAGTTTATCGATCTTATACATCTTTGTGCCCTCCTTACTTCTCGATCTCGCGGTGGTTGTACATATCCTTGAGCTCGTCAACGTTTGTGACAGCCTTGGACATAAGTTCCGCCATCTTATCGTTGAAGATACCCTCGTTGACCTCATTCACGCGGTCGCTGAGGTGCTGACATTCGGGAGCGATGTACTTGCCGTTGAGACGTCTTGCGAGCATAGCCACCTGCGGGTGTGAGATGCCTGCGGGACAGCGTGACGAGCACACACCGCACATAACGCAGTCGAAGCTCTCCTCGGCGCACTTCTCGTACTCGCCGCGCTGAGCGTAAGCTATGTACTGCATAACATTGAGCTCCTGCGTGCAAGCCTTAGTACACGCATTGCAGCCGATACAGCTGTAGATCTCGGGGTAGAGCTGCATCATTATCTGCTGGTCGGGTTTTATCTCCTCAATGCTGTAGACTCTCTTTTCGAGCGGGAAGAAAGGCAGCGTAGCGACGTACATCCCCTCCTGCACCTCAGTCTGACAGGCGAGGCAGCCGTGCAGTCCCGACTCGCCCTTGATCCTGTAAATGGTAGCGCAGGCGCCGCAGAAGCCGTTACGGCAGCCGCAGCCTCTCACGAGCTCATAGCCCGCGTACTCCATAGCCGTCATGATAGTAAGACCTGCGGGCACCTCATATTTTTTGCCGAACAGGTAAACATTAAGCATATTTTCCATGTATAGCTCTCCTTATCAATACTCGTCGGGCAGCTCACCGAGCTGGTCGAAACGGAAAACGGGACCGTCCTTGCAGACGTACTTATTGCCGATATTGCAGCGTCCGCACTTACCCACGCCGCACTTCATCCTCAGCTCCATAGTGGTATATACCTGAGTCTCTGTGAAGCCGAGCTCCTTCAGCCCCGCAAGCGTGAACTTTATCATTATCGGAGGTCCGCACACGAGCACGGTCTTGCTCGTGGAAGGAGCGAGCTCCTTTACGTAGTTGGGTACGAATCCGACGTGACCGTCCCAGCCCTCCTGCGCGTTGTCTATGGTGAGGTTGACCTCGATATTCGGGTCAGCCATCCACTCGTCGATTATCTCCTGATAATCCACGAGGTCGTCCTTGGAGCGCGAGCCGTAAATGACCTGCACATCGCCGTAATTGGCGCGGTTATCGCGGACATAGTTGATTACGGAGCGCAGCGGCGCGAGACCGATACCACCGGCAATGAAGAGGAGGTCCTTGCCCCTGAGGTCGCCCTCGACGGGGAAAGCGTTTCCGTACGGACCGCGGATAGTTATCTGCTGACCGACCTCCATAGCGTGGAGCCACTCGGTAAGGCAGCCGCACTTCTTTATGCTGAACTCCATGAACTCCTTATTTGTGGGAGATGAAGTGATAGAGAACATCGCCTCACCCACTCCGGGGATAGAGAGCATCGCGCACTGACCGGGCATATGCTCGAACACCTTGCCGCCCTCGGGAGCGACCACCCTGAACGTCTTGACGTCGGGGGTATCCTGCCTGATATCGGTAACAACGCCGATCTTCGGAATCAATGTATCGTTGTTCATCACTTAGCCTCCAATGCTTTCATTACCTTGACGATATTCATGGAAATGGGACATTTTGCGAGACATCTGCCGCAGCCCACACATCCGAACTCGCCGTCGTTGTTGGCGGGGAAGTACACGAGCTTGTGCATAAAGCGCTGACGGAAGCGTTCGAGCTGAGTCAGACGCGGATTTCCGTGTGCCATCTTGGTGAAATCAGAGTACATGCACGAATCCCAGCAGCGGAATCGCTTGATACCGTGCCCCGTGTTGAAGTCCTTGATATCGTAGCACTGACAGGTGGGACAAACGAATGTACATGTACCGCAGCCGATACACGCCTCGGAGAGCTCCGCCCACTTGTCGGAATTGAAGTATTCGTTGAGCTTATCGCCGCCGAAATTCCCGGTTGAAAGGTTAGCGAGCGGGAGCTTGCCCATTATCTCTCTTGCCCTTGTCTGGACTTCCATAAGCTTGTCTGTATCGCCGTCCTCGAGGAAGGCGGATATGGACTCGACAAACTTCTCACCCTTCTCGGTGTTGGCGAGGAAGAAGATGTTCTCGCCGTCGTCGAAGCAGGAAACGTCTCCGCCGGGGACAGTCGGGTCAATGCCGAAGGTCTTGCAGAAGCAGGTCTCGGCGGGACGGGTACACGCCATAGTAATGACAGTACCGTGGTCGCGGCGGTTCTTGTAGAAGCTGTCTACGGGCTCGCAGAGGAATACCTTGTCGAGGATAGTGAAGCTCTTTGCATCGCAGGCACGCACGCCGAAGATAACGAAGTCATCGCACTCCTCACGGATATCCTTCACCTCTATGTTCTTGCCTTCGAGTCTGAACTCGGCGAGGTTCTCGGTCTGCGGAAAGAAGAAGTCCTTGGCACTGCGGACGGTATTGAGCTCCTTAGTGAGCTTCATGCCGCTCTCGTACTTCTTATACTCAGCAGCGCCCTCCTCACGGTCGGTGGGGATATAGAGGTCCTGCTTTGCAGCGACGGCGTCGAACAGCTCATAGAGCCTTGACTTTGAGATCTTCTGCATTACTCAACACCCCTTTCGTGAACGATGGACGGCTCGCAGTCGTCCTTGTTATAATCGGTAAGAGGCGCTCTCGAAGTAGTATCGGCACCCGCCTGATACTCGCCGTAGAGCTCGTTTATATCCTTGATGAACTTGCGGTTGAGGAGGTGCAGCGGTATATGCTGCGGACAAACGCGCGAGCACTCGCCGCAGTCGGTACATCTTCCCGCAACGTGGAAAGCGCGGATTATGTGGAACATATTCTCCTCGAAGCTGTCAGCGGGAGCCTTGTTGTCGATGCCCGACTTCGGGTTGTCGAACACGCAGTTCTCGCAGGTGCAGGCGGGACATACATTCCTGCACGCATTGCAGCGTATGCACTTAGAGAGCTGGTCGCGCCAGAAGTCGAAGCGCTCCTGCGCGGTCATATTCTCGAGCTTCTCCACCATCTCGAAGCGGTTGGAATCGAGCACATCGCCGTCCTCGCCGATGAGCTCATCGAAAACTACGTGCTTCTTGCTCTTGCAGGACGCGCACTTGCCGAGCACCGCCTCATAGAACGGCATAGTCTGAGTGCCGTAGATAGTCTCTATTTTCAGAGTATAATCCTCATTCCTGACACCGAGTATACCTGTGATACCTTTTGCGCGTATCTTCTCTATGTCGAGCTTGGGACCTCCCTCAATGCCGATGACATAGACCTTTTCGCGGTCGATGCGGTGCTCCTTGACGAGCTGATTGAAGCTGTAAGTATCGCAGGGCTTGAGGAAAGCAAGAACCTTCCCCTCCTTCTGAGTCTCCTTGACGAGGTACTTCGACACGTTTGCCGCAGTGAAGTCATCGCAGACGAAATCCCTGTCGAGCTCCTCCGCGCTTGTGAACACCGCGGGAGTGATATCGTACGCGAACTCTCCCCTCTTCCAGCCGATAACGCGGTCAACGCTGCCGTCAGCGAGGAGCTCCTTTGCTCTTTTTATCATTGCTTCCTGCATCGTAAGTCCTCCAATCTCCTGTTAGGTCCGAGCGCCTTAACGTCCTCGGTGAACTGCTGCATAGTAGCTGCGAACTTAGCGCCCTCGGCAGCGGACACCCATTCAAGGCGGGTACGGTCACGCTCTATGCCGAGGAAGTCGAGCATACTGTACAGCAGGGTTATACGTCTGCGGGTGAAGTAGTTGCCCGAAGTATAGTGGCAGTCGCCGGGGTGGCAGCCGCAGATGATAACGCCGTCAGCGCCCTTCTGGAAGGCGCGGAGAATGAACATCGGGTTCACTCTGCACGAGCAGGGAACGCGGATTATCTTAACGTTTGTGGGATAATTCAGTCTGTTAGTGCCCGAGAGGTCAGCTCCCGCATACGAACACCAGTTGCAGCAGAAAGCGACTATAACAGGCTCAAAATTTTCATTTACTTGCATATTGCGTCTACCTCCGCCATTATCTGACTGTTAGAGAACCCGCTGAGATCCATAGCACCCGAAGGACAAGCGACCGTACAAGCGCCGCAGCCCTGACAAACAGCGGGGTTGACGCTTGCCACGCGGCGCACCTTCGTGCTGCGGTCGGGCATTCTGAATTCCTTGTCGACGTATGTGATAGCACCGTACGGGCACACCTTCTCGCAGGACGAGCAGCCGTTGCACATGAGCTCGTCGGAGTGTGCAACACACGGGTTGCAGGTGATGCTGTTCTTGCAGAGCAGACCGATAGCCTTAGCGGCAGCGGCACTTGCCTGCGCGACTGTCTCTGGGATATCCTTGGGGCCCTGACAGGCACCCGAGAGGAAGATACCCGCAGTAGCGCTCTCCACGGGGCGGAGCTTGGGGTGCGCCTCGGTGAAGAAGTCGTTGGTATCCATCTGAGTGGTGAGCATTGTCGCGAGCGGACGAGCGGTCTTGTCGGGCTCGATAGCAGCCGCGAGGACAACCATATCCGCGTTGATATGGAGCTGCTCCCCTGCAAGCAGGTCAGACGCCTGCACATCTATCTTACCGTCGGACTTGGGCGTTACCTTTCCGACCATACCCTTGATGTAGTGGACATTGTACTGCTCGACGGCGCGGCGGTAGAACTCATCGAAGTTCTTGCCGGGAGTACGCACATCGATGTAGAAAACATACACCTCGGTATCAGGGTACTTCTCACGTATGAGCATGGCATGCTTGGCAGTATACATACAGCAGATCTTCGAGCAGTAGGGCTTGCCCTTCTCGTCGTCGCAGCGCGAGCCGACGCACTGCACGAACACGATAGTATGCGGATGCGACTTATCTGACGGACGCAGGAGCGTGCCGCCGTTGGGACCTGCCGCATTCATGAGTCTCTCGAGCTCGAGCGACGTCACGACGTCGGGACACTGATTATACGCGAACTCGTCATACTTATCGAGCTTAATGGGATTGAAGCCCGTAGCGACGACGATAGCGCCGTACTGCTGCTCGATGAAGGTATCCTGCTGCTTGTAGTCGATAGCGCCCGCGGAGCAGACCTTCGAGCACACGCCGCACTTGCCCGACTTCATCATCATGCAGTAGTTGGGGTCAATTGTCGCGACCTTGGGAACAGCCTGTGCGAACGGTATATATATAGCTGAGCGGTTATCGAGCCCCATATTGAACTCGTTAGGCACCTTTTTCATCGGGCACTTCTCGGTACACAGACCGCAGCCCGTACACTTTGTCTCATCGACAAAGCGAGCCTTTTTCTTTATCTTTACGGTGAAATTACCGACAAAGCCCTTGACGTCAGCCACCTCGCTGAACGAGTGGATAGTGATGCGCTCATTCTGCGAAGCCTCGACCATTTTCGGCGTAAGGATACAAGCGGCGCAGTCGAGCGTGGGGAAAGTCTTGTCTATCTGAGCCATCTTGCCGCCGATGGTGGGGTTCTTCTCGACAATATCGACGTCGAAGCCCGCCTCCGCGATGTCGAGGGCAGTCTGAATGCCCGCGATACCGCCTCCGATGACGAGAGCGCGCTTAACGACAGGGCTCTCCATAGAGGTGAGCGGTGTATTGAGGTGGACTTTCGCAACAGCCGTCCTGCCGAGGATAATAGCCTTCTCGGTAGCTGTAGCGATGTCCTTGTGTATCCACGAGCACTGCTCACGGATATTAGCTATCTCAACGAGATACGGATTCAGACCTGCGGAAGCCGCCGCCTTTCTGAAGGTATTCTCATGCATACGGGGCGAGCACGAGCAGATAACGACACCCGTGAGTTTCTGCTCCTTTATGGCATTCTTGACGAGTTCCTGACCCGACTCCGAGCACATATACTGGTATTCCTGAGAGATGACTACTCCCGGCTCATGACCGAGAGCCTCTGCAACAGCCTTAACGTCTACCGTAGCGGCGATATTGGTACCGCAGTGACAGACAAAAACACCTATTCTCTGCATAGCGCAGTCTCCTCCTTACTTAGCATACTTTCGCATAGCGGTCACGATAGCCTGCTGAGGCAGGTCCTCGTCGAGCAATGCGGGGATATCGGAAGGCTCGAGGCGGTTCCCGCCCTGCTGACGGACAGCCGCAAGGCGCACAGCCTCGACCACTCTTGCGGGCTCAACACCGCGCGGACACCTGTCAACACAGGCAAAGCAGGTCAGGCACTTATAGATCGACTCCGACTTCATCAGCGTCTCGATATCGCCTTTTTCGACCATATACACGAACTGATGCGGGTGATATTCCATTTCATCGTAAGAGGGGCAGGTCGCGGAGCACTTACCGCAGCGCATACATTTGAGCACATTGACTCCGCTCGAACGGAGCACCTGTTCCTTTAGATTCTTATTCATTGCTTGCCTCCTTTAAGCCGAGAGCCTCGGCGAGAAGCTCGGTAAAGTAGTAAACGGGCAGGTCTGAGCCCGAATTCTTTTTCAGGTTGTACAGGCAGAGCGGACAGGCAGTGATGACCATTTCCGCGCCCATATCCTCAGCGGAGCTCATAACAGAGCCGCTTCTCTTCTGAGCCTGCGCCTTGTCCTCCATGGTGATGTAGCCGCCGCAGCACTCGTTTCTCTGCGCGTAGATGACGGGAGTACCGCCTATCGCGCGGATAAAGTCCTCGATAATGGTAGGATTCTCGGGGTCATCCATAGCGAGCGCCTTCGCGGGTCTGAGGAGCAGACAGCCGTAGTAAGCAGCAATCTTCCTGCCCGTGAAAGGGTTGACTACCTTTTCTTTCAGCTTGTCGAAGCCTACGACATCGCGGAGCATCTCGAGGTAGTGGTATACCTTAGTGCCGCCCGTATAGGGCTCAGCGAGACCGAGGTAATTATTGACCTTTGAAGCCATTTCCTCGTCGCGGGTAATATCGTATTCGGTCTGCTTTATGACGTTGTGGCAGGCGGAGCAGACCGTGATGAGCGGCTGCCCCGCCTCCTTAGCGGAGTTGAGCACTCTCACCGCAGAGAGCTTGGTAGCTATCTCGTCCTTGGCGGTGGTATAAGCGCCGCCGCAGCACTGCCAGTCGGCAGGCTCTTCGAGAGCGATACCGAGCGCCTGAGCGGAAGCTCTTGCATAGGTATCAAGTTCTTTCGCCTTTGTACGCAGGGTACAGCCGGGGTAATATGTAAATGTTTCCATAGCAAATCCTTTCTGGCGACTAACTGCGGTGTTGCCCCTGCAGATCTTTTCAGAACCGTCCGCATCAGCGGACACCGCAATCATTCACTATTCACTCTTCATTATTCACTATTATTTGCGACCTTCGGGGCGCATCAAGCCATTTCCTCGGGGTGGAACACCTCGTCGAACTTCTCCGCTGTGAGGAATCCGAGCTCGACGCAGGCTTCCTTGAGGGAGATATTGTCCTTGAACGCCTTCTTGGCGGTCTTGGCGGCGTTCTCGTAGCCGATGTAGGGGTTGAGCGCAGTCACGAGCATGAGGGAGTTGTGGAGGTTGTGGTGCATCTTCTCCTTGTTTGCCTTTATGCCTACCGCACAATTCTTATTGAAACTGAGGATAGACTCGGCGAGCAGTCTTGCTGACTGGAGGAAATTGTAAGCGCACACGGGCATGAACACATTTAGCTCGAAGTTGCCCTGTGAAGCCGCCATGCCAACAGCGACATCGTTGCCCATGACCTGCACCGCGACCATAGTTACCTGTTCGCACTGAGTGGGGTTTACCTTGCCGGGCATGATAGACGAGCCGGGCTCGTTCTCGGGGATGAATATCTCACCGAGACCGTCTCTCGGACCAGAAGCCAGCCAGCGGACGTCGTTGGCGATCTTCATCATATCTGCGGCGAGAGCCTTCAGCGCACCGTGTGCAAAAACTATCTCGTCCTTGGAAGTGAGCGAATGGAACTTATTGGGAGCCGTCACGAACTTCTTCCCCGTGAGCTGACTGATAGCCTCAGCCGACTTCTCAGCGAAGCCCGCAGGAGCATTAAGTCCCGTACCCACGGCAGTACCGCCGAGCGCGAGCTCTTTCAGCTCCTCACAGGAGGAGACGATCATCTTTCTGTCCTTTTCGAGGGAAGCTCTCCAGCCGCTTATCTCCTGCGAAAACTTGATAGGAGTAGCGTCCTGCAAGTGAGTGCGTCCGCTCTTGACGATGCCCTCATTCTCGGCTTCGAGGCGCTTGAAAGTCTCGACGAGGGTATCTATCGCGGGCACGACCTTATCCTCGAGAGCGATGACCGCGGCGATATGCATAGCCGTAGGGAAAGTATCATTTGAGGACTGGCTCATATTGATGTCATCGTTGGGATGCAGGAGCTTGCTGCCCGCTATTTCATTGCCTCTGTTAGCGATGACCTCATTAGCGTTCATATTGGACTGCGTACCGCTTCCCGTCTGCCAGACAACGAGCGGGAAGTGCTCATTGAGCGCGCCGCTGATGACCTCGTCGCACGCCTGAGAAACAGCGGCGAGCTTCTCGTCGGTCATTTTCTCGGGCTTAACGGCATGGTTGGCGATAGCGGCAGCTTTTTTGAGGATACCGAAAGCATGAGTTATCTCGCGCGGCATAGTTTCGATACCTACACCGATGAGAAAATTCTCGTGGCTTCTCTCGGTCTGAGCCGCCCAGTACTTGTCAGCGGGTACTTTTACCTCGCCCATAGAGTCATGTTCGATACGATAATCCATAGTATTTACTCTCCCTTTTTACAGATTCGGAATTAGTCTAATTATAGTATATCAGCGATATCCCGCGAATTCAAGAGCGGATTCAGCATAAGGATATGCGGATATTGATATAATATTAACAATGTCTGTCTGCCCATTCAGCGCGCCATATGTTTATATATTTCAGAATATGATATAACACATTTTTCCGCGCGGCAAAACTGCATATAATATTTTGTCAAAGGCAGGCAGTTCCGTGCGCTATGCACATACTAAAGCGGCATATCCGAGCGAAAATGATAGACAAAGCCTCTCATTCTCCCGCAGAGTCGACCGCTGCCTGCCGTCCGCAGCCATAACTCAGCAGCATAACAACATAACTGTTCTCATATACCACGGCTGAAAGATTGACAAAAAAATCACATTTTTCAAACATTACCAAAACACAGAATGCAGGGGTAGCCCCTGCACCTGATATTATTCGTCCGACGTATTGATGCAGTACGAGAGCGTAGTCAGGCTGTCGCCGAGATGAACGTTCTCGACCGCAACGTCCTTATGAGTGACGCGGAGGTCATAATGCGTGAAGTTCCAGAATGCGCGTATGCCGTAGCTGATAAGGCGATCGACCTCCTTCTCTGCCGCCTCGCGAGGGATGCAGAGGATAGCCGCCTCAGGCTTGTGCTCCTTACAGAAGCCCTCGATATCGGCAACGCTCATAACGGTGAGCTCGCCGATTCTCTTGCCGACCAGCTCGGGATTGGCGTCGAAAACGCCGATGAGGTCGAAGCCCCTGTTGCGGAAGTCGATATGTGAGGCAAGAGCCCGTCCGAGGTTGCCTGCTCCGAGAAGTATCATCGGAGTCTGCTTGTCGAGACCGAGTATCTTGCCTATCTCGGCTTTGAGTCCCGTCACATTATAGCCGTAGCCCTGCTGACCGAACTCGCCGAAGCAGTTGAAATCCTGACGTATCTGCGATGCAGTGAGTCCCATTTTCTCAGCAAGCTCCCTTGAGGAGATACGAACATAGCCGTTCGCCTCGAGGTCGCCGAGGAAGCGGTAATACCGCGGCAGACGTCTGATAACCGAATTAGAAATTGCGCTTTTTGCCATTTTATAGTAAGCCTCACAATCTGTGCGGAAAGCCGCAAATTACATTAAGCTGTCAAGTCTGACTCTGATTTCGTCAAGGAAAGTCTTGGAATCCACCTTACGCTTGTTTTCAAGCTTGGAGATAAGGAAGAGGTCGCCTGTCATCACGCCGTCCTCAATGGTCTGGATAGTAGCCTTCTCGAGCTTGTCCGCGAAGTCGCAGAGCTCGGGAGTACCGTCGAGTTCGCCTCTCTTGCGGAGAGCACCGCTCCATGCGAATATCGTAGCAACGGAGTTCGTGGAGGTCTCCTCGCCCTTGAGGTACTTGTAGTAGTGGCGCTGAACAGTGCCGTGAGCGGCTTCGTACTCGTAAATACCGTCGGGAGAAACGAGCACGGAAGTCATCATCGCGAGCGAACCGTAAGCAGTCGATACCATATCGGACATAACATCGCCATCATAGTTCTTGCAAGCCCAGATATAGCCGCCGTTAGAGCGGATAACGCGTGCAACGGCGTCGTCGATAAGGGTGTAGAAATATTCGATACCAGCCGCCTCATACTTCTCCTTGTACTCATTGTCGTATATCTCCTGGAAGATATCCTTGAAGCGGTGGTCGTACTTCTTGGAGATAGTGTCCTTGGAAGCGAACCACACATCCTGCTTGAGGTCGAGACCGTAGTTGAGACAAGCTCTTGCAAAGCCCGCGATAGAGTTGTCGAGGTTATGGAGACCCTGAATGATACCGTCGCACTTTGTAAAATCGTGGATGAGCTCACGGGTCTCATTGCCGTTCTCATCGGTAACGACGAGCTCCGCCTTAGAGCCCTTAGCTACACGCATCTCAGTATTCTTGTAAACGTCGCCGTAAGCGTGACGGGCGATAGTGATAGGCTTGGTCCAGGTAGGGATATAGGGCTCGATACCCTTGACGATGATAGGCGTTCTGAACACCGTACCGTCAAGAGCCGCACGGATAGTACCGTTAGGCGACTTCCACATCTGCGTGAGGTTATACTCGGGCATTCTTGCCGCATTGGGAGTGATAGTCGCGCACTTTACAGCTACGCCGTACTTCTTTGTAGCCTCTGCGGAGTCGATAGTGACCTGGTCCTTGGTCTCCTCGCGGTGTTTGAGCCCGAGGTCGTAGTACTCGGTATTGAGCTCCACATAAGGCTCAAGGAGAGTTTCCTTTATCCACTGCCAGAGGATACGTGTCATCTCGTCGCCGTCCATCTCGACGAGGGGAGTTTTCATAGTAATTTTAGCCATTGGTTCAGACCTCCAAAAAAATATTTACCGCAAAAGCGGGTCAAGTTACAAACATAAGGGCGAACATAGCGACAATAGCCGCGCCGAACGCTATCTTGTCGATGAGCTTATCGTCGACATTTTTGATGATTTTCGGCAGAGTCAGTCTCAGGACTATATACAGCACCGTAGCACAGCCGACTATCGCGAAGTCCTTAGCCGTCCAGTGGCGATGTCTCAGCCGAAACATCGTTGATTCGGATAAAAGCACAGCATTCTCCTCTCAGTATCACCTATTTTTCTCATGAACCGCCACAACAGCGAAAAACACTGCGAGTCCCGCGAACATAGAGCCTATCTCGGTGAAGTCGGCGAGCATCTCCGAATGGTTCGAGGTGAGGTTGAAACGCTCGTAAAACCGTTGTGTAAGGTCATGCAGCTTCTTCCCGACAAGGCTGAACAGAAAATATACCACTATCACCGCAGCAACCAGAAAAACAGCACTTATGCCGTTGACAAGTTCGGGCAGATATGAACCGAAAAACATCAGTACAAGCAGCCATGCGACCATAGACATTATCGCCGCGTATACGCAGCCTGGCTGATATCTTGTCCATCCTTTAAGAGTAGTCTTCATATCATTTCAGAAGCGGCAGAGCGACCGCCACAGTCATCCCCGCGATAATGAGTGCCCCGATGATATCGACCGCGGCAGTGAAGCCCTTCCAGCCTCCCGCGCGGATATGCCGATAGACATTGAGACACCACGCAAGGAACATGAGCCCGAACAGAAACACCAGAAAAACTACCATTCCTCTCATAACTGCTCCTCCCGTGACGACCGTCACTGAAAATACTTATACTTGATGAATCCGAGCACAAACAGGTGTGCGGGATAGAAAACATAGAACACCCATTTCGACCACTCTTTGTGCTTTTCTCCACCTCTTTCGCCGTTATAGAGCATTATCAGCCCCGCAGGCAGCAGCACGCCGAACACGTACCAGTTCCGCCTGAGCACTGAGATATCCTTGGCAGCAAGCGTAATGACAGGCAGCAGCCGTCTTACAAAAGCCGTTGCAGCGTAGGCAAGCACCTGCACGCTCCTTTTCCCCCGTGCGAACTCAAACGCGAGCGTGAACAGCACCGCGTCCATGCCCCAGTCGCAGAACGACGCGAAGTACAGCACCGCGAGCAGCACAGGCAGCTTCAGTGCCTTGTCCACTCTGTCGGTATTGACGATATGCACAGCCAGCAGCGATAGCAGCAGCGTAGCGATGACGCTCTCGGTACCGATAACGAACAGCTTGCCGTGGCAGGCATAGGTAAACGCGAAATGCGAAATAAAGGCAAAAACGCCGAGTCTCAGGAAATACTTTTTAAGGTCGCGCGTATGATGATAGCCCTCGCAGATGAAGAAACACATTATCGGAGCGGTCAAACGCCCGACGAAGCGGATGGGCGCATACGCCAACGCCTCTCCCGGAAGCAAAAGGTAAGCGACATGGTCGAAGAACATCGCGATTATCGCGATATATTTGATAGCGGAGGCGGACAAGCCGCCCCGCCTGTCAGACGTTACAGAAGTACCGTCCATTACTTCATAGACTCTCTTGTATAGTCAAGCAGACCGCCCGCGAGCATGATATCCTTTGTACGACCCGAAAGCTCGCAGAGAACGGGAATCTCGGCACCGTTGGTCTTGTTTACGACAGTGAGCTCGCTCTTGCCGTCGGCAACAGCCTTTCTCACGTCAGCGAGGACGAGCTGGTCTCCCTGATTTATCTTGTCATAGTCAGCCTCGTTCACGAAAGTGAGCGGGAGAATGCCGGCGTTGATAAGGTTTGCACGATGGATACGTGCGAACGACTTAACGAGCACAGCCTTAACACCGAGGTAGAGCGGAGCGAGAGCCGCGTGCTCACGCGAAGAGCCCTGACCGTAGTTGGAGCCGCCGACGATAATGCTCTTGCCGAGGGACTTAGCTCTCTCGGGGAACTGCTCATCGCATACAGCGAAGCAGAACTGGCTTATCTTCGGCACATTTGAACGCAGAGGGAGGATCTTCGCACCTGCGGGCATGATATGATCGGTAGTGATGTTGTCGCCAACCTTGAGCGAAACAGGCGCGTCGATAGTTTCGAGGAGCGGAGCAGTCTCGGGGTAAGGCATTATGTTGGGTCCGCGGAGGATCTCCACGCTGTCCATCTCCTCAACGGGAGCGGGCGGAACGACCATATTGTCGTTGATAGTGAACTCCTCGGGGAGCTTGAACTCGGGCATCTCGCCGAGCTCACGCGGGTCGGTGAGGTAGCCTGTCAGAGCGGAAGCCGCCGCCATTTCAGGCGAAACGAGGTATATCTGACCGTCCTTGGTTCCCGAACGGCCCTCAAAGTTTCTGTTGAAGGTACGGAGCGAGATACCCTTTGAGTTAGGCGACTGCCCCATACCGATGCACGGACCGCAAGCCGACTCAAGAATACGCGCACCCGCGTCGATAAGAGTAGCGAGGGCACCGTTCTGAGCCATCATATTGAGCACCTGCTTTGAGCCGGGAGCGATAGCGAGCGAAACATCGGGGTTTACAGTCTTGCCCTTGAGAATATGAGCGACCTTGAGCATATCAAGGAGAGAAGAATTCGTACATGAGCCGATGCAGACCTGGTCTATCTTGAGTCTGCCTATCTCCTCAACGCTCTTAACGTTGTCGGGAGAGTGCGGACAAGCGGCAAGCGGAACGAGCTTGCTGAGGTCGATATCGAGCTCCTCGTCATAAACGGCATCGGGGTCAGCGGCGAGCGGAGTCCATACCTCCTCACGCTTCTGAGCCTTGAGGAACTGCTTAGTCACCTCGTCGGAGGGGAAGATAGAGGTAGTAGCGCCGAGCTCTGCGCCCATATTCGTGATAGTTGCACGCTCGGGAACAGAGAGAGTCTTAACGCCCTCACCGACGTACTCGATGACCTTGCCAACGCCGCCCTTAACTGAGAGACGTCTGAGTACTTCGAGGATAACGTCCTTCGCAGACACCCACGGACTGAGCTTGCCTGTGAGGTTCACCTTTACCACTTTGGGGCAGGTTATGTAGTAAGCGCCGCCGCCCATAGCGACAGCAACATCGAGACCGCCCGCACCGATAGCTATCATACCGATACCGCCGCCTGTGGGGGTATGGGAATCAGAGCCGATGAGGGTCTTGCCGGGAACACCGAATCTCTCGAGGTGAACCTGGTGGCAGATACCGTTGCCGGGACGCGAGAAGTAGATGCCGTGCTTCTTGGCAACACTGCCTATGAAGCGGTGGTCGTCAGCATTCTCGAAGCCGTTCTGAAGGGTATTGTGGTCGATGTAGGCGACCGAACGCTCGGTCTTAACGCGCGGAACACCGATAGCCTCGAACTCGAGGTAAGCCATAGTACCTGTAGCATCCTGAGTGAGGGTCTGGTCGATGCGAATGCCTATTTCCTGTCCTTTCACATACTCGCCGTCGACGAGGTGAGCCTTTAATATCTTTTCGGTAAGAGTTGAACCCATAGATATCAGTCCTTTCAAACATATATATATACATTTTACTACTTTTCACAAAGTTTGTCAAGAATTAAACAAGGCGGTAAGGATATATTAAAGATATATTGTTAGAAAATGCTAATTACTGCGTTGTACGCTCCCGTATCAAAACAAAAAGGGCGGACGCATGTCCACCCTTTGTTATCAGAAAATACTGCCTATCGTTCCGTTAATACGAAGCACCGAATACACCACCAGCACGAAGATGATACCGCCAATCAAGCCATATTTGTCCATTCTGCGGCGTTTGCGCCTGTATTTCGTGTAAGATGACTCCTGATGGAACACCATCGGAGCAAACTGCCCGTTTTCCCGAACATCGTCCATGTGCTTGTCAAACCTGTGCATCTTTAACAGCAGGAAACACATCAGAGCAATTATCGCGAATGCAAGCAGAACATCGAGATGATCAAACATCGTTCCTGATGATATCGTCGAGCGACTCACGGCGTACGCCGATACGAGCCTCACCGTCCTTAACAAAGACAACGGCAGGGCGCTGGAGCCTGTTATAGGTCATCGCCATAGAGAAGTTATAGGCACCCGTTGCGAGAACAGCGATGATATCGCCTGATTCAGCGTGCTGAAGTGACATATTCTCACCGATGAGGTCACCGCTCTCGCAGCATCTTCCCGCGATAGTGACTTTCTCGTCGCGTGGCTGGTCAGCCTTATTTGCGACGACAGCCTCATACTCGGACTGATATAGGATATAGCGCGGATTATCGGGCATACCGCCGTCAATGGAGATATAGGTACGCACATCGGGTATCTCCTTGCGCGCGCCTACCTTGTAGAGCGTGATACCCGCCGAGCCGACGATCGAGCGCCCCGGCTCTATGTACATTCTTGGCTGAACGATGCCGAGCTCTGTGCATTTAGCCTTCACAACGGCGGAGACGCGCTCAATGAAGTCTTCGAAGGGCTTGGGGTCGTGCTCGGTGAGGTACTTGATACCGAAGCCGCCGCCGAGGTTGAGCCCCTTTATCTCGTAGCCGAGCTCATTTTTGACCTTAGCGATGAAGCCGAGCATAGTCTTAGCCGCCTCTTCAAAGGGCTCGATGTCGAATATCTGCGAGCCGATATGGCAGTGAACGCCGTAGAACTCAACATTCTCGCATGAAACAGCCTCTTTTACAGCCTCGAACGCCTCACCGGTCTCGAGGGCGAAGCCGAACTTACTGTCTATCTGCCCCGTGAGGACAGCCTTGTGGGTATGAGCGTCGATACCCGGCTTGATGCGGAACATGATATGAGGCTTTTTGCCCATATCCTTGGCGATAGCCTCAAGTCTGTG
>JAGCHA010000001.1 GCA_017649325.1 Ruminococcus sp. | reverse complement strand
CTTGACGATTTTGAGGAGACTCGCACCGAACATTACAGGCACCGCAAGGAAGAAAGTGAACTCAGCTGCGACGGTACGCGAGATACCGATAAGGAGCGCTCCGACAATGGTCGCACCCGAACGCGAAGTACCGGGGAAGAGCGCAGCGAGGAGCTGAAAACCGCCGATTATCAGCGCTGACTGATAAGTGAGCTCGGCAATGGAGTTGACTTTAGGCTTACGTTCCTTGTTCCAGTTCTCGACCACGATGAAAGCCACACCGAAGGTAATGAGAGCGAGCGCCACGACCCACGGGTTATAGAAATGTTTGTCTATCCAGTCGTCAACGAGCAGACCGATCACCGCGGCGGGGATGCACGCAACCACGACCTTGAACCACATCTGCATAGTGTCAGCCTTGACGTATGCGCCGAAGCCTTCTTTTTTCCACGGATGCGGGTTGTTTTCCTTACCAAAGGGGAAGAGCTTTTTCCAGAAGATGATGACGACAGCCATAATAGCTCCGAGCTGGATCACGACGTCGAACATCTTGATAAAGGCTTTGTTGGCTTCAATGTCGTCGCTGACGTGGAGGTTCAGGAACTCGTCAACGAGGATGAGGTGACCCGTACTGCTGACGGGCAGCCATTCGGTGATACCCTCGACGATACCGAGGATAACGGATTTGAGGAATTCAAAGATCATATTGTTGTCCTTTCATGTATGTAATAGTGATACAAATAAGTATAGCATAAAAAAACAGAAATAGCAAGCCCTCTGCATAAAACAGAGGGCTTTAGTGATACTGGTTGTTATCGCTGTGAAGAAGTCTGCGTATTTCGCGGAGTTTTCTCAACCTTCGTACTGAGGAAGGTATCGCGATTTTCCGTAAATCTCATACTGTCCTTGACCGTATAGTCGGACGCGCTGTTGTTCTTATGAACAGTTTTCAGTTCGGAGAGTTTCGGCAGCACGACGATGCAAGCGATAATAAGACCGATAGCGAAGCTTAAAAGAATACCGCCCATATCATCAACCTCCTGTCAGAATGTGGAGCAGGAACCAGAGTATCGAACCGAGCACGCCAATTCCGCCCGTGATACCGAGGAACATACCTGCCGCCTTGCCGACGTCTGCGGGAAGATTGCCAACGAGCTTTCCCGTCTGACCGTTCATAGCAAAAGTGTATTTATTGTTGTTCCAGGTGGTGTTGAGTATCCACACAGGATAGAGGGCATACTGCGCCTTTCCGCCCTTGAGTTTAACAGCTGAGCTCTCGCAGTGTACGGAGTCATAGCCTCTGACAGTAGCAGCGAAAGCAGCCTCGGTGCTCTTTTTTATGCGGGTATTGGCGCGCTCGACGCTCTCAGCGGAGGATACGTCGTACTTATCGGCGAGATAGCCTGAAAGGTAAGCGGTTTTGAAGTCCACCGCCTGCGTAAAATCGAACGGCTCTATCGACTCCATGAGGTCGTCGGGCATTTTCTGCGAGCCATCGACGGGCACGTGCTCGAAAGCGATCTTACCCTTGCGGACAGCCTGATAATAGGAAGTCTCCACATAGCGGTAGTTAGCGTCGCTCCACGATTTTTTCTTCTCTGCACGGAAGCACATACTTGCGTCAGCCTCCGCACCGAAGAGCCACACAGGTACATAAAGTCCCTTTATCTCGTCGATATGGTTCTGATCTTTAAAGACCTTGGGGAGCAGTGATTTACCCGAAACGTACTTCTCGTAGGCAGCCTTGGCGGCTTCCTTATTGAGCTTGAAGGGGATGATGAGGTCGGGACGCAGGTCACCCGAGAAGGTACCCGCCATGATTACCGGGTTATTGCAGTAGGGGCAGAAGGAAGCACCTGTAGTCTCCTCGGCGATTATCTGACCGCCGCAGGATTTGCAGGAGTAGACGCGCATATTGCTTGTCTCGCCCTCTTCCCATTCACCGCCGGCCTCGTCCTCCCACGACATATCGTCGCCCGTGGATTCATTCAGCTGCTCGTTATAGTCCTGTACAGTCTCGACGTCGAATTCGGTGTCGCAGTACGGACATTTCATTCTCTGCGCGGTGCTGTTGAACTCAAGCTTAGCACCGCAGCAGGGGCATTTATATTCGTTAGCGTAAGACATATAATTACCTCCGACGGCAATACGATCACTTTATGATATCGTCGTCGTTGAAGGGGTCTCCGCACTCACCGCAGAACTTGGGCGGATTGAACGGATCAGCGGGCTCCCAGCCGCACTTGTCGCACTTGTACTTGGGAGCGTCAGCGGGCTTGGGTGTACCGCATTCAGCGCAGAACTTGCCCTTATTCAGAGCACCGCATGAGCAGGTCCATCCTTCGGAGTCAGCGGGCTTGGGCTTTCCGCACTCAGCGCAGAACTTACCTGTGTTGCCTGTATGGCCGCAAGAGCATGCCCATGTATCGGCAGCGGGAGCGGGAGCGGGCATAGGCTTTCCGCATTCAGCGCAGAACTTGCCGGTATTGCCTACCTTACCGCATTCGCAGTTCCATGTAGCACCGCCGCCTGCAACGGCAGCACCTGCTGCTGCACCTGCTGCCGCAGTATTGTTCTGAGCACCCATAGCAAAGAGGTTCTGAGCGTTCATACCGCCTGCCTGCTGTGCCATGTTGAGTCCGTAGAAGCCCATTGCTGCGCCGTTCGGATTGTCTGCCGCCTTCTTCATAGCCTCAGCCTGAGCGGCAACCAGAGTAGCAGCGGCGTGTGTAGCATTTGTATCCCACATACGCTCCTCAAAGCTCTTGATACGCGCCTTGTCCTCATCGGAGATGCTGACAGACTCGATAGCGAGAGTAACGAGCTCAAGACCGCGCTGTTCGAGCCAGAAGGGGTTGAGCAGCTCTTTCATAGCCTCAGTGATAGCCTCGGTCTCACTTGTGAGCTTATCGACCTGGATATTCTGGCTCAGCTTGCCGAAAGCGGGCTGGAGCTTAGCGTAAACTTCGCCCTTGAGCTGCTCCTCTATATCGGAGAACTTGTAGGAATCCTTGACGTTTCCGCAGAGCTTGTAGAGCGTCATAGGGTTGGAGACCTT
>JAGCHA010000050.1 GCA_017649325.1 Ruminococcus sp. | reverse complement strand
TGTCGTCGGGCAAAACGGAGAGCGCCGAGAATGCGTGGGGAGCTCCCGTGGAATACCTTGTCCCCGTGGACAGCGAGTCCGACACGAAAGCCCCGAAATACGAGGAGACGGTGCGTATCGTCAGGGAGGAGCTACGCGATAAGCTCGAAGCCGCATTTAACGGAATAAAGCTCGGGGATGATATGACGAAATGGCTTACAGTGGCGGAGATATCGCCCTCGGGAACGGTGCTGACCGCCCGCGTCGGCGACCGCACGGTCACGGGCGGTGAGGTACGCACCGCTCTCGGACTTCGCTCCGCCGACTTCGACATCTCTTACGACGACGAGCAGGCAGTGATAACGACACGCGGCTTCGGACACGGCGTAGGGATGAGCCAGTACGGCGCGAACGCAATGGCGTCTGCGGGAAGCACATGGCGCGAGATACTCACCCACTACTACCCGAACTGCAATATTGAGGAGATAACATAACTAAGGCACGCGGAGATAAACTTCCGATTATTTATCTTCCGCACGAAATTGCAATACCGTTTGCTGACAGGCGTTTCGCAAAACACGGAACGCCGCCTCTGCACATTGTCCGCAGCCCTTGCTATTTTCTGATCTATATGCTATAATAGACATAACCACAAGCAAGGAGGCGTTAGCCATAAAAACGATAGAGATGTTCTCGGACGGCGCGTGCAGCGGCAATCCCGGCCCCGGCGGCTACGGCGTGATACTGCGGTTCGCTGGGAGGGAGAAGGAGCTTTCGGGCGGCGAAGCTATGACCACGAACAACCGCATGGAGCTGCTCGGCGTGATAGAGGGACTATCGGCGCTGAAAGAGCCGTGCAAAGTGATACTGACGACCGACAGCAAGTACGTAGTAGACAGCGTAACGAAAGGCTGGGTGTACGGCTGGAAGAAGAAAGGCTGGATAAAGTCCGACAAGAAGCCCGCGCTGAACGTCGACCTGTGGGAGCGTCTGCTCCCCCTGCTGGAGCGGCACGAGGTCACATTCAACTGGGTCAGGGGACACGCGGGACACCCCGAGAACGAGCGCTGTGACCGTCTCGCAGTCGAGGAGCGCGACAAAGCGGCTCAGAAAGGCTGAATACAGCCGTACGAGCCTGCATTGAGCCATACGGATAAAAAAAGGGAGGATAAAAATGGAACGCAGCAGGATAATAGCGATAGCAGCCGCTATCATAGCAGGTCTCTGCGTGCTGATGGCAGGCAAGAGCTGTGCCGACGACGCGATAGCACAGAAAAAGAATAGAAGCACAGCTTCGCAAACAGACTCACAGGGAGAGTTCCACGGCATAGAGATAAGGACGGGCTCTCAGACCGAGACCGCCGCTCAGGAGTTTGACCTGTTCGGCAGACCTGTCGAATCGACCGCGGAACACGAAGATGTTGAATATGACCTTTTCGGACGTCCGATAACCACCGCACCGCCCGAAACAGAAACTCTCCCCGAAAACACCGACGAGAACGGCGAGCCCATAGAGGACACCTCCACCGAGGCAGTACCCGACGGGGAAACGTCAGCAGAGGATACATCGGCAGAAGAGCCATCGGCAGAGGACACATCTGATTCCGAGGAGAATCCCACTTCAGCATCGACGGCGCCGCCGAAGATAAGCGGCTTCCACCACGGAGATTACGACGACGAGGGCAATCTCAAACCGACCATTCCGCCCGACTTTGCGATAATCATAAGGTAGAGTGTCAGGCATTGCCGCCTCAAGCTCCCCTGAAACATTAATGCAAATTTTAGCCCCTATGCGGTACTCTCGCTGAAAACTCTTTCAGCATCATGAGAGCACCCCATAGGGGCAAACTTCGTATTAAAGCTCTTTGGGAGGAGCATCAAGGACGCACCCTTGCAGGGCGGACATCCTGATAGAAGAGACCGTGCTGAGTGCAGAACCACACGAGCCGACCTGCGCGGCATCGCGGCAAAATGAGCTGCAAATCCCATTCGGGGTACTGCTTGTAGACGGCGGCAGAGCTGTCCGTTACGAACGCAACAAAGGAGATAAAGTGCTCCTTTTGCATTACATGGTCTGAGGAAACGAGCCATTCGCCGCCCAGGTCCTCCACTTTCAGGATATCCGCGCCCTCAGCTCTGCGGGGCTCGAGCGCAGCCAGCCGCGAGCCGCAGCAAGTCACAGCGGCATCGGAGGTCGCGGTGATTATATTCCCGCACTCTCCGCAAACGTAAAATCTCAGTTTTTTCATATTACCCTTCTCGCTTTCATTTTTAGTGATACAGCCCGAGAGCAGAGCCTGAACGTCCGTACCGAGGATATCGGCGAGCTCCGTCAGCAGGGACACATCAGGGCAGCCGCAGCCGCATTCCCACTTTGAGACAGCCTTGTCGCTGACGTTCAGCCTTTCAGCGAGCTGCTTCTGAGTAAGCCCCGCAGCAGTTCTCAGCCCGCGGATAAGCGCACCTGTTTTCATCTGATCCATATCGAACACCTCGCAAATGATTCTGATAATATTGTACCCTGCCTCCGCAGAAAAGTCAATCCACGCTCCGTAGAGCGCAATGTCCGCAGCTCAGCCTGTCGCAGTTCTGGCGTAAAAGCCCGGCATTTCCCGCAACGTCATATAAAAAACAAAACCTCGCAGGATAGCCCTGCGAGGTTTTTTCGTATGCTTTCAAACAAAAGATACTCTTCGATTTTACTAAAGTTCCTAATTACCTTGATACTGTTCGTTCCGACAACATTGGCGATCGTCGCATTCATAAAGAAAAAGCAGAAATATGACGAGACTGTAAAAAAATCAAAGGATATTGAGAACGATCCCACGCTGTCCTGGCTTCCGAT
>JAGCHA010000049.1 GCA_017649325.1 Ruminococcus sp. | reverse complement strand
GCAGCCCTATCAGCAGCAGCCGCAACAGGAGCAGTATTACCAACAGCCCTATCAGCAGCAGCCGCAACAGGAGCAGTATTACCAGCAGCCCTATCAGCAGCCCGCTCCCCCGCCTCAGATGCGGCGTCCCGCACCTAAGCCGAAAAAGGTCAAAAAGAAGAAAAAGCGCAGCGGCACGTTTATCGGCAGGCTTTTCAAGCGCCTTTTCACCTTTGTGATGACAGTGGTGCTGATGCTTTTCATCATGTACTCATGCACCTCGCTGAGCCTTATACGCAAGCTCGACTACGTCCCCACGCAGGACCGTGAGCGCACCTCGGGAGCGATGTCCCGCAGCTACGTGACGAGCGTGCTCCTCATCGGCACAGACGGCCGTTCACTCGACGAGCGCGGACGCTCCGACACGATGATGCTCGTCTCCGCCAACAGCGCGACGAACAAGGTCTGCACAACTTCCTTCATGCGTGACTGCTACGTCGAGATACCGGGCTACGGCTGGGACAAGCTCAATGCCGCTTACTCCTACGGCGGTCCCGAACTCCTTATGGACACGATAGAGCACAACTTCGGCGTAAAGATAGACGATTATGTATGCATAAACTTCCTTTCATTCGCGAGTATAGTTGACTCCGTCGGCGGAATCGACGTCGACCTATCCGACGCTGAAGCAGACGAGATAAATACCATACTGCAAGCCGAGGTCAACGAGATTATGGGCGACGAACGAACATCCGACCTGCTGAAGAGCGGCGGCAGTAAGGTACATCTTGTAGGCAAGCAGGCTCTCGCATATGCAAGAATACGTCACATCGGCAACGCGGACTTCGAGCGCACGGAGCGTCAGCGCCGCGTGGTAGACCTTGTAATGGACAAGCTCAAGACCTTCAACCCGATGATGCTCAAGAACCTCTCAACGAAGGTATTGCCCGATGTTACCACGAATATGGACACCGCGAAGCTGTACATCATGTCACTGCGCGCACCGCTGTGGATGAGGTACGAGCGCTCGCCGATGCAGGTACCTGCGGAGGGAACATACTACGGCGAGAGCACCGCGAGCGGAGACGCTCTGATCGTCGACTTCGACCAGAACTTTGAGACTATCAAGAACAACGTTTTCGCGAACGAATAAAGCAAACGGACATTATCTGTCCCCACAGAACATACTGAGCAAAAAAATACTAAATATATCAAAAAAATGGTATCAAACTGTTAAAGAAACTGCTATAATGAATAAAAATCGTCACGGAGGTAGCGCTTATGCTGAAGGAAAAAGGCTTTTACAAGGGAATCAATTTTGGCGGCTGGCTGTCGCAGTGCAACTACGCAAAGGAGCATCTTGACAACTTCATAACCGAGGCTGACTTCGCTGCTGTTTCCGAATGGGGCATCGACCACGTCCGCATACCGTTCGACTACAACATACTCGAGCGCGGAAGCGGCGACTACATAGAGGAGGGCTTCGCATATCTCGACTACGCATATGAGATGTGCAGGAAGTACGGGCTGAATCTGCTGCTCGACCTCCACAAGACGGCAGGCTTCTCGTTCGACTACTACGGCGAGGACGAGAACGGCTTTTTCGACAGTGAAAAGTATCAGGAGCGCTTCATGCTGCTCTGGGAGGAACTTGCAAAGAGGTACGGCAAATACCCTGAACACATCGCATTCGAACTGCTCAACGAAGTGACAGACAAGTCCTACATCGACACATGGAACGCGGTCATCCGCCGCTGCATACCGAGGATAAGGAAGTACGCTCCCGATACGCTCATCTTTGTCGGCAGCTACCACAACAATGCCGCAGACACGGTACAGTTCCTCGATGCACCTTTCGACAGTAACGTCGTATACAATATGCACTGTTACGAGCCCCTCAAATTCACACATCAGGGTGCTTACTGGACTAACGACATCGTCCCCGAGGAGCGCATCGCATTTGAGGACAGCAACTGCACCGCAGACTACTTCGAGAAGATGTTCTCCACAGCGATCGCCAAGGCAAACGAGCACGGCGCCGACCTCTACTGCGGCGAGTATGGCGTTATCGACGTCGTTCCCGCAGAGGACGTCATCAAGTGGTATCGCACGATAAACAACGTATTTGAGAAGCACGGCATCGGCAGAGCCGCATGGTCATACAAGAAAATGGACTTCGGCATTACTGACGAGCGCCTTGACGGAGTCCGCAGCGAACTGCTCAGACTCATATAAAAGAGGATCAATTCAGGAGGGAACCTTTTTCAAAAGGCTCCCTCTGATTTTTTCCGAAGCAGCCGAACAGCGTCCTCCCCCTTGCAATTCCCGACATAATATGGTATCATTAACACGAACGGAGGGATAAAATGTTTGCAAATTACCACACACACACATTCCGCTGTCACCACGCAAAGGGCGAGGACAGGGAATACATCGAGCACGCCATAGCAAGCGGCTTCAAGGTGCTCGGATTTGCCGACCACTGCCCATGGGTATATCCGTATGCGTACGTATCGGGCTCGCGCATGGAGCCCCGCGAAGTCGACGGATATTTCCGCTCACTGACCGACCTGAAAAAGGAGTACGCGCGTGACATCACGATATATATAGGCTTTGAAGCCGAATACATCCCCGAGCTCCTCGAGGCTCAGGACAAGCTGCTCGCGGGCTATCCCGTTGACTATATGATACTGGGTCAGCACTCGGTCGGAGCCGAGCCCTACGCTCCGTACACAGGCATTCCCGACGACAGCGAAGCCGCGCTCACAGCATACGTCGACTCTGTCATCGAGGGCATGGAAACGGGCAGATACGTCTATCTCGCCCACCCCGACCTCTTCAACTTCACAGGCAGCCCCGCCGTCTGCGACAGGGAATTCAGGCGCCTGTGCAGATACCTTAAAGAGCACGACCACCCCGTGGAGATAAACCTCTACGGAGTACGCGACGGCAGGAACTACACCTCCGAGCGTTTTCTTGCAATAGCGCGCGATATGGGCAATACGGCGATAATCGGCTGCGACGCGCACACCCCTTCCATGCTCAGCGACAACGGACCGATTGAGAAATGCCTGTCCCTCGCAGAAAAGTTCGGGCTGCCCGTTGTTGAGAAGCTGAAAGGTCTGGACGCAGCTCCCCCGCTGACCGAGCCGCATGACATGACTGAAAGTTTTCGGTTCTGAGAATACTGGGATTAATTTTATATATACTGACGAAATTGCGAAAACCCCTTGCAAAAAAGCGAAAAAAATGGCATAATTAAAGGGTATCAAGGCAACGGAGCATACAGCGTACCGAAAGCGGAATAAGGAGGAAACCTATGGCAAACCAACTTTGTATCGTGCTGGATTTCGGCGGACAGTACAACCAGCTCATCGCGCGCAGAGTGCGAGAGTGCGGCGTATACTGCGAGATACTCAGCTACACGACTCCAATTGAAAAGATAAGAGAGCTCGCTCCCGACGGTATCATCTTCACGGGCGGTCCCAACAGCGTCTACGACGAGACCTCGCCCCACATATCGGCGGAGATATTCAGCCTCGGCATACCGATACTCGGTATCTGCTACGGCTGCCAGCTCATGGCATATACGCTCGGCGGCACAGTTGAGAGCTGCGAGAAGAGCGAATACGGCAAGATAGAGATACAGCAGACAGGCGGAGCGCTCTTTGGCGGAGTCCCCGAGAAGAGCGTAGTATGGATGAGCCACACCGACTTCGTGAGCAGGCTCCCCGAGGGCTTCACCGTCAAGGCAACTTCCGCAGACTGCCCCTATGCAGCGTTTGAATGTCCCGAGAAGAAGCTCTACGCCGTACAGTTCCACCCCGAGGTAACACACAGCGAGTACGGCAAGGAGATACTCCACAACTTCCTCTACGAGGTCTGCGGCTTCACGGGCGACTGGGTAATGGACGACTTCATCGAGTCCACGGTAGCGAAGCTCCGCGAGCAGATAGGCGACAAAAAGGTCATTCTCGGACTTTCGGGCGGAGTTGACTCCTCCGTAGCAGCGGGACTTCTCTCCCGCGCGGTCGGCAAACAGCTCACCTGCGTATTCGTAGATCAGGGACTTATGAGAAAAGACGAGGGCGACTTCGTCGAGGAGACCTTCACCTGTCTCTTTGATATGAACTTTGTCCGTGTCAACTGCAAGGAGCAGTTCCTCACGGCGCTCAAGGGCGTGACCGATCCCGAGCAGAAGCGCAAGATAATCGGCACCGAATTCTACAACGTGTTCTGGAGCAAGATACGCGAGCAGGGAGCCGACGGCTTCTTCGCGCAGGGCACGATATACCCCGACCGAATCGAATCGGGCAAGGGCAACAAGGCAGGACAGGGCAGCACCGCTGTCATCAAGACCCACCACAACATGGTAAAAATGCCTGACGACATCAAGTTCGCGGGCACGATAGAGCCGCTCGCCGACCTCTTCAAGGATGAGGTACGCGCAGTAGGCGAAAAGCTCGGCATCCCGCACGAGCTGGTGTGGAGACAGCCTTTCCCGGGACCGGGACTCGGCGTCCGCATACTCGGCGAGATAACGGCAGAAAAGATAAAGGTATTGCAGGAGGCAGACGCCGTGTTCCGCGACGAGATAGCCAAGAGCGGCATAGAGAGCGAGCTCAAGCAGTTCTTCGCGGTGCTTCCCGATGTGCGTACTGTCGGAGTTATGGGCGACCACCGCACATACGACCACCTCATCGCTATCCGTGCCGTAACGACGGACGACTTCATGACGGCAGACTGGGCGCGTATCCCGTATGACGTTCTTGCGCGCGTGTCGAACCGTATCTGCAACGAGGTAGAGCACGTAAACCGCGTAGTCTACGATATAACCTCCAAGCCCCCCGGAACCGTGGAGTGGCTTTGATATGAAAAAAAGAGCTGACCCGTGAGGGTCGGCTCTTTTATATATCCTCATTAAAGAAGTCAGAGTCTATACGTTTAACTTGATATGTTGCAACTGTTGAGACACCAAGATTATACTCTATCATCAGTTTTGCAAGTTGTTTTCCGTTTACAAGGATTATTTTGTTTTGCGTTTGTTTTGTTATAACTTCCACTGCGCTTTTTGTAAAGTCAGATGTTGTAATGAAAATACCTTTGGTTGCTCCTTGTGTCGTTGCAAGAGCACCGATGAATTTTTGAATTTCAGGTCGACTGACAAGAATATCTTGTTTCCATTGTTTTGCTTGAATATAAATGGAATCAAATCCAAATTTATCTGCACGAACGATTCCGTCAATTCCAGCGTCCCCTGATTTTGGCGTTACTGCGTCTTTGTTTCCTTCCATAGTGCCGTAACCCATTGATATCAGAAGTTTAACAACAAGTCGTTCAAAGTCATAAGGAGATATTTTCATTATCTCATTCATCAACTCGTCGATTAATTCATCATTTAATTCTTTTAATGCGGATTCAATTCTCTCTTGCGGACTGTCATTTTCTGAAGCAATGGTAAGAGAATCGTTTGATTTTTCATGTGACGACTGCCCGCAGAATTCTATAAAAGAATCAAATTGCTTTAAATATTCTAAGG
>JAGCHA010000048.1 GCA_017649325.1 Ruminococcus sp. | reverse complement strand
TCCGAGGTGATATTAATGAGAAAAAAACACGAACTCTTTTTTGCGGCGGGACTTGTCCTCGCGATACTTATTTCAAACACGGTCGGCTTTGTCCGCGACGGTCTGGCTCTCGACAGGCTGCGCGGGAGCGTACTGAGGCTGCACATTCTTGCGGAGTCCGACAGCGAGCGCGACCAGACGCTCAAGCTCCGCGTGAGGGACGCTCTGCTTGAGAGCGGTATCCTCGACGGAGCAGATTCCCTCGCTGAGGCTGAGGATATAGCCGCGGACAGGCTGCCCGATATCGAGCGGATCGCGGAGACTGTTCTGCGCGCCAACGGCTGCGAACTGCCAGTGGAGGCGGAGCTTGCGGATACGGAGTTTGACGTGCGGACTTACGGGGACATAACCATGCCCGCGGGGACTTACCGCGCTCTGCGGGTGAAGATCGGCTCCGCGAAGGGGCACAACTGGTGGTGCGTGATGTACCCGTCGCTGTGCGTGCCTGCGGCTTGCGAGGTCACCGACGACAAGCAGGAGGAGCTCAGGCGATTCGACGACAAGGAGCTCGATATCCTCTATGAGCCTCAGAAATATGAGGTCAGATTCGCTATATGGGATAAAATCATGGAGATCGGGAAGACTGTTGTTGTGCATTGTGATGAAAATTGCGGCGACGCTTGACAAGTGAGCGGAGAGAGGGTATAATGTTTAGGTAAACAAAGCAGAACTACCCGTTCTCACCGTCAGGCTATGCTTAAACGGTCAATATGTGAGTAAGAACGCGCGGCTGAACGTGCGGTCTTAAACGTGTATTGTGTGAGTGCGGATAATTCCGCACTCATTTTTGTTTTATTTTATAACCGGAGGTGCTTGAAGATTAGCAAACAGGAACTGCAGATCAACGAAGATATTCGGGATAAGGAAATTCTCGTTATCGACGCTGACGGAACTAAGCTTGGAACGATGTCTGCCAAGGACGCCCAGAAATTAGCCTTTGATCAGGATCTTGACCTCGTGAAGATCGCTCCGCAGGCAACACCGCCCGTGTGCCGTATCATGGACTACGGAAAGTATTGCTTCGAGCAGGCTAAGCGTGAAAAGGAAGCAAGAAAAAATCAGAAGATCGTTTCTATCAAGGAGATCCGTATGTTCTCGACGATAGATACCCACGACTTTGAAACAAAGGTGAATCAGGCTGTCAAGTTTTTACAGGGCGGAGATAAGCTCAAGGTATCAGTGAGATTCCGCAAGAGAGCTATCGCTCACCCCGAGCTCGGCGCTGAGCTGCTCGACCGCTTCAAGGAAGCTCTTTCAGACGCAGGTACTGTTGATAAGCCGGCTAAAATGGAGGGACGCAGCATCGTTATGTTCGTTAGTCCCAAAACAAATAAGTAAGAACACTAAAGTTCTTAATCAAGGAGGATATTAACAATGGCAAAGGTTAAGGTTAAAACTCACTCGGGCGCTAAGAAGCGCTTCAAGATCACCGGTACAGGCAAGGTAAAGTACCAGAAGACCAACAAGAGACACAGACTTACTCAGAAGGATACCAAGCGCAAGAGAATCGCTCGTACAGCAGGTGTTGCAGGCAGCGCTAACGCTCCTACTATCAAGAAGCTCGTTCCCTATATGTAATTGTCGGGAGCAACGCTCTCAAAAACGCTTACTTAATTTTTAATTTGGAGGTAAAAGACTATGGCACGTATCAAAGGTGCAATGATGACTCGCAAGAGAAGAAATAAAGTTTTAAAGCTCGCTAAGGGCTACTGGGGCGATTAGAGCAAGCACTTCAAGATGGCTAAGCAGGCCGTAATGAAGTCCGGCAACTACGCTTACATCGGAAGAAAGCAGAAGAAGAGACAGTTCAGACAGCTCTGGATAACAAGAATCTCCGCTGCTGCTAAGATGAATGGTATGAACTACTCTACTTTCATGAACGGCTGCAAGAAGGCTGGCATCACTCTCAACAGAAAGATGCTCTCCGAGATCGCTATCACTGACGCAGCAGGTTTCACAGCTATCGCTGAGAAGGCTAAGGCTGCTCTTTAATCAAGAATAACAACACGCTCCTTTTAATTAAAGAGCGTGTTTTCTTGTAGAAGGCGGGAGTTGTCTCCCGCCCGATACAAGGTCATTCCACGGCGCGGAGGTGTAGGATTGGAGAATATCATTACCTCTAAGGATAATCCCGTTATCAAGCTGTATCAGAAGCTCTCGTCATCTAAAAAAGAGAGGCTTCAGTACGGCTTATTCGTGTTGGAGGGGCTGAGGATAGTCGAGGACGCACTGCGCGAGGAAGCGAGGGTATCTCACCTCATCTTCACGAAGCAGTCGTTCGAGCGCTTCGGAGAGGAGCTTTTGCAGGCTGATTTGAGAGATACAAAAAAACTTGTCATTTCAAATGAGCTTGGCAATAAGATAGCTTCTACAAGCACTACTCAGGGCGTATTTGCAATATGTGCCATTCCCGAGAAGAAGGCTCCCGTGTTCAATGATAACGGCAGATATGTGGTGCTGTTCGGACTTCAGGACCCGGGCAATGTCGGTATGATCATCCGCACCGCTGACGCTCTCGGCATCGACGGTATCTTTATGTGCGGGAGCTGCGACCTATACAGTCCGAAGGTAATACGCTCGACTATGGGGTCGGTGTTCCGCGAGAGAATATTCAACATCGCTGACGAGGATGAGCTCTTCGATGTGCTCGGAAGCGGCGGCGTTACGACCTCTGCCGCTGTCATTGATGCGGACGCGGAAAAGGTCACCGATTGCGGATTCGAGGGGCGGCAGGCGGTCTTCATCGGCAATGAGGGCAACGGTCTGCCAGACGAGGTCGCCCGCAGATGCGACAGGCGCGTGACTATCCCTATGAACGGCACTATCAATTCGCTCAACGCCGCTATGGCTGCGGGAATACTGATGTGGGAGCTGAAAAAATAGGCTGTGCACAGATGATGTGGATACGGGAGGCTTGTTATGGACAATAAGAAATACTGGCTGTGGCTGACTATGGTCTTCGGTATCGGCAGCCGCAGGATCTGGGAGCTCATGTCGCTGTACGAGACTCCCGACGAGGCTTACAGCGAACTGCGCTCGGGCAGCTGCATGGTGCGGCTCGGTGAGAAGGAGCGCAGTGCTGTCACGGCGACTGATATTGAAGCGGCTGAGCGTGTGCTTGCGGAATGCGATAAGATGGATATCCGCACGGTCGGCTACAGCTCGGAGGACTATCCTCCGCAGCTCAGACATATAATGAATCCGCCCGCAATACTCTATTATATGGGCGATATCTGCTGCCTGACGGGCACACGGACGGTCACTGCCGTCGGGGCGCGAAAGGCGAGCGATTACAGCCTGCGTGTCACGGAGAGGATATGCTCCGAGCTCGCGGCAAGAGGCGTAGTTATCGTGAGCGGATTTGCTGTGGGCGTTGACATAACCTCGCATCTGGCGGCTGTATCGCAGGGCAGACCTACCGCAGCGGTAATGGGCTGCGGCGTAGATGTGGACTATCCGCGCGAGAATTTCAGGTACCGCGATGAGATTTTAGAGGCGGGCGGCGTTTTCATCAGTGAGTATCCGCCGGGGACTCCGCCTCATGCGGGCAATTTCCCGAAGAGAAACAGGATATTATCCGCCCTCGGACGCGCAACGGTCGTTTTCGAGGCTTCCGAGAAGAGCGGCTCGCTGATAACGGCTTCGCTGGCCGCTGAGCAGGGCAGGGACGTGTTCTGTCTCCCGCCTGCCGATATATTCAGCAATGCCTATTCGGGCAATGCGGCTCTGCTCGGTGAGGGCGCTGTGCCGTTTTTCAGCTCCGCAGACATTGCTTCCGTGTTCGGCTACGGAACTGTCGTTTACGAGGAGGTGCGCTCGGAGGCGTACGGTATCCTCAATGAGGAGGAACGTCCGCTGAAGGTTCACAGGCACAGAATGAAGGCTGCCTCCGCGCTGGAGACTTACCTCGCGGGGAATGCGGCTGACACCGTCGGCGGGGATGAGACTGTCCCTGAGCCGAAAAAGGCAGATATTCAGCTCGAGGGCGTACAGAAGCAGATAGCCGATGCGCTCGCGGAGGGAGCTCTGCACGCGGATATGCTCGCGCAGAAGCTCGGCATGGACAGCTCGGAACTCATGACAGAACTTACCGAAATGGAGATACTCGGTGCAGTCAGAGCACTGCCCGGTAAGATATATGAAAAACTTTAATGAGGGGTACAAAGGCAAATGTCAGACTTAGTAATAGTTGAGTCGCCTGCAAAGGCTAAAACAATACAGAAATATCTCGGAAAAGGCTACAAGGTAGTCGCTTCTATGGGTCATGTGCGCGACCTGCCGAAGTCGAAGCTCGGCGTTGACACCGAGCACGATTTCGCTCCGCAGTACACGGATATGAAGGGCAAGGAGGACGTCATAAACGACCTCAAAAAGTGCGCGAAGAAGAGTGGAAAAGTCTACCTCGCGACCGACCCTGACCGCGAGGGTGAGGCTATATCCTGGCATATAGCGCAGATGCTCAAGCTCGATATGAACGACAACAACCGCGTTGCCTTCAATGAGATCACAAAGACGGGCGTTCAGAACGGTATGAGCAACCCGCATAAAATAGACGTTGACCTCGTCAACGCTCAGCAGGCAAGACGTATTCTTGACAGGCTCGTCGGATACAAGCTCAGCCCGTTCCTGTGGAAAAAGGTCAAGCGCGGCCTGTCGGCGGGACGTGTGCAGTCCGTTGCGGTACGTCTCGTGGTAGACCGCGAGAATGAGATACGCAAGTTCGTGCCGAAGGAATACTGGTCTGTGGACGCGAAGTTCACCGCTCCCGCTTCGAGGAAGGTGTTCGAGGCGGCTCTTGTTGCCGTAGACGGCAAGAAACTCGAGATACCGAACAAGGCGGAGGCGGATTCGCTCCTCGAAAGGCTTGAAGGAGCGCAGTACGAAGTTACCTCTGTGAAAAAGAAGATAACCAAGAAGCAGCCCGCTCCGCCGTTCATAACGTCGACGATGCAGCAGGAGGCTTCGCGCAAGCTCGGTTTCAGCGCAAAGCGCACAATGAAGGCTGCGCAGGAGCTGTACGAAGGCGTTGATGTCGAGGGCATAGGCGCGGTAGGTCTCATCACTTATATGAGAACCGACAGCCTGCGTATCTCTGAGGAGGCAAAGGCGGCTGCTGCTCAGTACATCAGCACTGTTTACGGCAGCGAGTACCTCCCCGAGAAGCCGCGCGTTTTCAAGACAAAGAGCAACGCTCAGGATGCCCATGAGGCGATACGTCCCTCTACTCCCGAACTCTCGCCCGAGCGCGTGAAATCGGGGCTTTCAAGCGACCAGTTCAAGCTCTACAAGCTCATCTGGGAGCGCTTCATCGCAAGCCAGATGGCGAACGCTCTGCTCGATACCGTTTCCGTGGACATCGAGGCGAATGGCTGTACCTTCCGTGCGTCGGGCTATTCAGTCAAGTTCGACGGCTTCACGAAGCTGTATGTGGAGTCTACCGACGGTGCAGACGAGAACAAGAAAATGCTCCCGCCCCTTGCGGTCGGCGATAATGTGAAGCTCAAATCCATTACCGGCAATCAGCACTTTACTCAGCCGCCTCCGCGCTATACCGAGGCTTCGCTCATCAAGGCGCTCGAGGAGAACGGCATCGGCAGACCGAGTACCTACGCTCCGACTATCACTACCATCACGGCGCGTCAGTACGTCGAGCACGAGGGAAAGGCACTGAAGCCTACTAACCTCGGCGAGGTAATCACCGAGCTGATGAAGGAGCACTTCAATGAGATAGTTGACGCGAAGTTCACCGCCGAGATGGAAAATAACCTCGACGAGATAGAGCACGGCGTCAAGGACTGGGTGAGCACTCTGCATGAGTTCTACGACGGATTCTCGTCTACTCTCAGCAAGGCTGAGGAGGCTATGGAGGGTAAGCGCGTCAAGGTGCCCGACGAGGAGACCGACGTGATATGTGAGGTCTGCGGACGCAATATGGTCATCAAGTACGGCAGATACGGAAAGTTCCTTGAGTGCCCCGGCTTCCCCGAGTGCTCGAATACGAAGAAAATTGTCACCGAGACAGAGGGCAGCTGCCCGAGATGCGGCAAAAAGATGCTGCTCAAAAAGTCAAAGAAGGGCAGGAGCTTCTACGGCTGTGAGGGCTTCCCCGAGTGCAACTTCATGACGTGGAACGTCCCGACGGCGGAGGTTTGTCCCGACTGTGGAAAGACGCTGTTCAACAAGGGCGGAAAGTCGGGCAGGCTCGTCTGTGAGAACGAGGGCTGCGGCTATGAAAGAGAGCTGAAAAAATGACGAAAGTCAATGTTATAGGCGCGGGGCTCGCGGGCTGTGAGGCGGCGTGGGCTCTCGCAGGGTACGGGATAGGCGTGCGGCTCTTTGAGATGAAGCCGCAGAAGTTCACTCCCGCACATAAATACGGCGGGTTTGCCGAGCTCGTGTGCTCGAACTCGCTGAAGGCAGCTCGACTCGAATCTGCGGCGGGGCTGCTCAAAACAGAAATGGAAATGCTCGGCTCGCTGACCGTTCCCTGTGCGAAGGCGAATGCGGTCGAGGCGGGCGGCGCCCTTGCGGTCGACCGTGAGAGATTCTCCGACAGCGTGACCGAGAAGATAAGGAGCTGTGAGCTCATTGAGGTCGTTGAGCAGGAGGTCGAGGAGATACCCGAGGGCGTGACCGTTATCGCTACGGGTCCGCTCACGGCGGGCGCTTTCGCGGAGGAGATTCGGAAGCTCTGCGGCGAGGGGCTCAGCTTCTACGACGCGGCGGCTCCGATCGTCACCTATGAGAGTCTCGACATGGAGAAGGTGTTCTTCGCCTCGCGTTATGACCGCGGCGACGCCGACTACATCAACTGCCCCATGGACAAGGAGGAATACCTCGCGTTCTACAAGGCACTTATCGGCGCGGAGAGGGTCCAGCTCAAGGACTTCGAGACTCACCCGTTCAGCGTATATGAGGTGTGTATGCCGATAGAGGAGCTCGCTTCACGCGGTGAGGATACGATGAGATTCGGTCCCATGAAGCCCGTCGGTATCACCGACAAGCGCACGGGCAGGCGTCCGTATGCGGTGGTGCAGCTAAGGCGCGAGAACCGCGAGGCTACGCTCTTCAACCTTGTCGGCTTCCAGACAAATCTAAAATTCGGCGAGCAGAAGCGCGTCTTCTCAATGATACCGGGACTCGAAAATGCCGAGTTCATGCGGTTCGGAGTTATGCACAGGAATACGTTCATTAACAGTCCCGTGCTCCTCAATGCCGACTTCTCAATGAGGGAGCATCCCGATATCTTCTTCGCGGGACAGATGACGGGAGTCGAGGGGTATATGGAGTCCGCAGCAAGCGGTATCATCGCGGGTACTGCCGCTGCAAGAAGACTGCTCGGGATAGAACCGATCATTCTCCCGAAAGATACCATGACGGGGGCACTCTGCGCTTATATCAGTGACCCGTTCAACGACGGAAAATTTCAGCCGATGGGTGCGAATATGGGGATACTTCCCGATATCGGCGTAAGAATAAAGGATAAGAAGGAAAAGTACGGCGTTTACGCAAGGCGTGCCGTTGAATCTCTGAAAAGGGAGCTTGATAGGATTGGCTACAACAGTAATAGTTGACGCTTTCGGAGGGGACAGGGCTCCCCTCGAGGTGCTGAAAGGCTGCGAGAGAGCAGTGCGGGAGCTCGGGACGAAGATCGTCCTGACGGGCAGCGCCGAGAAGATTAAAGAGTGTGCCGCTGCGCATAGGATAAGCCTCAGCGGCATGGAGATAGAGCACACCGATGATGTTTTTGATATACATGACGAGCCGAAGGAGATAATCAAGTCGGGGAAGGATTCCTCGATGGCTGTCGGTCTGCGGCTCCTCGCCGAGGGCAGGGGAGACGCCTTTGTCTCCGCGGGAAGCACGGGCGCTCTCGTTATGGGCGCGACCTTCATCGTCAAGCGCATCAAGGGTATCAAGCGGGTTGCTCCCGCACCTATGCTGCCGACAAATAAGGGCAGCTTCATCCTCCTTGATGCGGGCGCGAATGTCGAGTGCAGACCCGAAATGCTCCTGCAATTCGCGGTCATGGGCAGCGCCTACATGGAAAAGGTGGTCGGCGTGAAGTCGCCGACCGTAGGGCTCCTCAATGTCGGTACGGAGGACACTAAGGGCAGAGAGCTCGAGATAGAAGCGTATAGGATGCTCAGGGAGTCGGGGCTGAACTTCCTCGGTAACGTCGAGGCACGTGATGTCCCCGAGGGCGACTGTCAGGTCGTTGTGACCGACGGCTTTACGGGCAATATCGTCCTCAAGCTCTACGAGGGCGTTGCCTCTCTCTTCGGGAACAAGGTAAAGTGGCTGTATTCGGGAGCGGGAAAGATAGGTGCGCTGTTCTCGCTCGGCAAGATAAAGCTGTTCAAAAAGCAGATGGACTACCGCGAGACGGGCGGTTCGGTGCTCCTCGGAGTGAGAAAGCCCGTCATCAAGGCACACGGCAGCTCGGACGCATATGCGTTCTTCAACGCCATAAAACAGGCTCAGAAGTGCGTGGAGGAAAACATCACGGCGGCTATCGCGGATTATGTAAGCGCTATGCCGTCGGCTGACAAGGAGCAGGAAAATGTGTGATATTGCTAAATTTGAGGAAAAAATAGGATATTCGTTCAACGATAAGCATCTCATTCGGCAGGCGCTCTCCCATTCGTCCTACGCGAACGAGAAAAAACACCCCAACGGCAGCAACGAACGCCTCGAATTCCTCGGGGACAGCGTGCTCTCGATAGTCGTTTCGGACTACCTGTACAAGCACCTGACAAGCGTTGCGGAGGGCGACCTCACCAAGCTGAGGGCTTCTCTCGTCTGCGAGAAGAGCCTTCATATTTTCGCAAAGCAGATAGACCTCGGAGACTTCCTCCTCCTCGGAAAGGGCGAGGAGAATACGGGCGGACGTGAGCGTCCGTCCATACTCGCCGACGCCTTTGAGGCGGTCATCGCGGCTATATATCTCGACGGCGGCATGGAGGCTGCAAGGAAGCATATCCTGCGCTTCATCCCCGACGACCTCGAGCATGAGGCAAAGAAGGCGTTCAGCGACTTCAAGACCGTGCTTCAGGAGGTCGTGCAGAAGAATCCCGAGGAGAAGGTCGAGTACGTCCTTATCGGTGAGGAGGGCCCCGACCACAACAAGCGCTTCGTGGTCGAGGTGATGCTCAATTCACAGGTCATCGGTAAGGGCAAGGGCAGAAGCAAAAAGGAAGCAGAGCAGCTTGCCGCAAAGGAAGCGCTCGAACTCATGGGCTATGAAACACAGTAACATCTCGATATTCATCCCGCACGTTGGCTGTCCGCATCAGTGCAGCTTCTGCGACCAGCGGACGATAAGCGGCGCTCAGCACCTGCCAGACGGCGATGAGGTGCGGGCGGTGTGCGAAAAGGCGCTCGCGGAGGTTAGGTCGCCCGAGGATACCGAGATAGCGTTCTTCGGAGGCAGCTTTACGGCTATACCCCGCGATTATATGACCGAGCTTCTTGACGCGGCGAAGGATTTCGTCGGCGCGGGGAAGTTCAGGGGCATTCGCTGCTCGACGCGTCCCGACTGCATAGACTTCGATGTGCTCGGCATCCTCGCAAGGAGCGGCGTGACCGCGATTGAGCTGGGAGCGCAGTCCATGAGCGGGAGGGTGCTTGAAATGAACGAGCGCGGACACTCCGCAGAGGACGTAGAAAACGCTGCGGCGATGATAAAGCAGTGGGGCTTTGAGCTCGGCTTGCAGATGATGATAGGTCTGTACGGCAGCACGCGTGAGGACGAGCTCCTTACCATGCAGAAAATCGCGGAGATACGTCCCGATACCGTGCGAATCTATCCGACGGTCATACTGCGCGGGACTCGGCTCGCGGAGCTTCTCGAGAGCGGAGAGTACGTGCCGATGAGCTTCGACGAGGTCGTGGACATTGCGGCTTCGGGACTTGTCATGTTCGAGGGCAGCGGCATCCGCGTGATTAAGTGCGGTCTGCACGCCAGCGAATTCGTCGAGCGGGACATGGTCGGAGGCTTTTACCACCCTGCATTCCGCGAACTCTGCGAGGGCATGATCTACCGCTACAATATGAGCTTTCAGATAGAGCAGTCCGCGGGCGGTGACAGGTTCGTCTTTGCTGTGGCTCCGTCGTGCATTAGCAAGGCGGTCGGACAGAAGAAGTCCAATATTGAATTTTTCGCCCGCAGGGGCATACACATACAGGTCATCGGTGACGGGAGCGTCCCGAAATATCAGTGCGAGCTGAGGAGGTGAGCGGGTGTACCTTAAATCATTGGAAATTCAGGGATTCAAGTCGTTTCCCGATAAGATAAGCCTTACTTTCGACAAGGGACTTACTGCGGTAGTAGGTCCGAACGGCAGCGGAAAAAGTAATATCGGCGATTCCGTGCGCTGGGTGCTCGGCGAGCAGTCGACCAAGACCCTTCGCGGAAATAAAATGGAGGACGTTATTTTTTCCGGTACTGTTGCGCGCAAGCCTATGGGGTTTGCAGCCGTTACGCTGAATATCGACAACTCTGACAGGACTCTCGCCGATATGGAGGACGAGGTCGCTGTTACGCGTAAGCTCTACAGGAGCGGCGAGAGCGAATACCTCATAAACGGCAGACCCTGCCGTCTGAAAGACATCAACGAGCTCTTCATGGATACAGGTCTCGGACGCGACGGTTACTCCATTATCGGTCAGGGGCGTATCGCAGAGATCGTCGGCGCCAAAAGCAGCGAGCGCCGCGATATCTTCGAGGAAGCGGCAGGTATATCAAAATTCCGCTATAAGAAACTCGAGGCTGAACGCAAGCTCACTGCGGCGCATGAGAATATGCTGCGTCTCACGGATATCCTCGCCGAGCTCGAGGGTCGCGTAGAGCCGCTGCGCATACAGTCGGAAAAGGCGGAGAAGTTCATCAAACTCGCTGAGGAGAGAAAACGCCTCGAGATTTCCGTGTGGATAGCGCGACTCGATGAACTGAAGGATAAGCTCACCAAGCTCGATGAGAAGATACTCGTCAGCAAGGGAGAGTACGAGAACCTCGAAAACGATATTGAAAAAGAAGAGCAGCGCTTGCAGGACGGATTCCGTCGTATGCAGGAGTGTACGATGAAGTCAGACGAGCTGAGACGGAAAATGCTCGAGGAAGAGCAGTCCTCGTCGCAGAAGAAGTCGGATATCGCCGTTTTCGAGAATGACATAAGCCACTGTGAGTCCGCTATCGAAGCAGCTAAGCAGAGCATTGCGGAGTCGGGGAAGACGAAGTCCGACCTCGAAAAAAGAAGGGCTGAGACTGAAAAGAAGATAGAAGATTTACGCTCAGAGCGCGAGAGGCTCGGAGCTGAGATAGCTGATGTTAAAGCTAAGTTCGAGAAAGCCGAGGAGAAGAACAATCAGCTCGGCGATAACGTCGACAAGGCGGGCAGCGAGATAAACGAGCTCTACATAAAGCAGAGTGAGTTCAAGTTCGCGGCGGAGGCTGCAAGGCAGTCCATTGCCGACGAGGAGGCGCGTCTCGCGGAGTTGAAAGAGAAGTCGGGCGACACCGAAAAGGCTCTCGCCGAGTACGACGGAAAAATCGCCGAGAATGAAAAGCTCACGGCAAAGAATGAGGAGCATTCCGCGGAGCTCAAAAACAGGCTCAGCGGTCTTGAAAGGCTCTACAGCTCCCGTAAGGATGGCTTCGAGCACGCCAAGGAGGAGTTCGAGAAGGTACTTTTCGAGCTCAAAGACAAGCAGCAGCGCAGAAAGATACTCAGCGACCTCGAAAACAATATGGAGGGCTTCGCAGGAAGCGTCAAGCAGGTGCTCAAAGCCTCTAAGCAGGGACGTATCGGCGGTGTGCTCGGTACGGTCGCGCAGAATATCAGCGTCGAGCCCGAGTATGCGGTCGCGGTGGAAACTGCCCTCGGCGGCGCGATGCAGAATATCATCGTCGAGAACGAGGACATCGCTAAAAGATGTATCCGCTTCCTCAAGGAGCAGCACGGCGGAAGAGCTACTTTCCTGCCGCTGACTTCCGTAAAGGGGAATGAGCTCCGTGAGCAGGGACTCGAAAACTGCGACGGTTTTGTGTCGCTCGCGAGCAGGATAGTCAGCTACGATGACAGATTCGCGGGCATTATCGCTTCGCTTCTCGGTCGTATCGCCATTGCCGAGGATATCGATGCCGCTACCCTCATCGCCAAGAAGTACGGATATAAGTTCCGTATCGTTACCCTTGACGGTCAGGTCATTAATGCGGGAGGTTCGTTCACGGGCGGTTCGGCAATGAAGTCGGGCGGCGTGATCACCCGTAAGAATGAAATAGAAAAGCTCGATTCCGAGGTAGAGGCTCTGACCGCTAAGCGCGATGAGCTCAGTGCTAGGACCGAGAAGCTCCGTGCGGAGTCCGAAAAACTCAGATTCGACACCAATGCCGCTAAGTCGGAGATCGCCGACGCCGAGGCTGAGTCTGTACGTCTGAGGGCGGAGCTTTCAAGCCTTAATTCTCTCAAGGAGCACCTCTCCTCGCAGAGCAAGGATTCAGACAGACTGCTCACGGAGTCCGAGCAGAAGATAGCTGCCGCAAAGCAGACTATCGTGGACTCGGAGAAGTCGCTCGCGGAGACTGATAAGCTCATCAGGGACGCGGAGGAGAAGCTCGCGCAGGGGCAGGACAGCCGCGAAAAGCTCAGAATGGAGCGCGCGGAACTCTCACAGAAGCTCTCCGATATGAAGATGCACGGTATCGAGATAGATAAGGACATAGAGGCTCAGCAGGAAGAGATAAAACGCGTGGATGGGCAGCTCGCGGAGTTGGGGCAGGGCAACCGCCACTTCGAGGACGAGATCAAGCGTCAGGAGAGGCTCATCGCCGAAAAGCAGAGCGGTATCGCCAAGCTGAAAAATGAACTCGACAGCATGAAGTCCAATTCCGATACCTATCTCGCGGATATCGCGCGGTATCAGTCTGTGCATACCGAGCAGAACAAGCTCGTCAAAGAGATACAGAACGGTATGAAGGAACTCAACGAGGCGAAGGAGAAGCTCTCGGGAGAGGTAACAAGGCTCGAGGAGCGCCGCGAGTCCGTGGAGCGTGACTCCGACTACATCATCGGTCAGCTTCGTGAGGTCTATCAACTTAACCGCAGTGAGGCTGTGGAGCTTGCAGAAAAGCTCGAGGACGTCACTGCCGCTCAGGCTGAGCTGACCTCCGTAAAGAATAAGATACGCGCCCTCGGAAGCGTCAATGTTGCCGCTATCGAGGAGTACAAGGAAGTTTCCGAGAGGTACGGTTTCCTGTCGGGGCAGCTCGCGGACGTGCAGAAGTCCAAGAGCGAGCTAGAGAAGATAATCGCCGACCTCACTGAGGAGATGTGCAGGATATTCTCCGAGAGCTTCCGCGTGATAAACAGCAACTTCAAGGAGATATTCGTCGAGCTGTTCGGCGGAGGCAAGGCGGAGCTCATACTCTCCGACCCCGAGAACGTTCTCGAATCGGGCATTGAGATAAGCGTTGCGCCTCCCGGAAAGGTCATCAAGAACCTTATCTCGCTCTCGGGCGGCGAGCAGTCTTTCGTGGCTATCGCGATATACTTCGCGATACTTAAATTAAGACCCGCGCCCTTCTGCATTCTCGACGAGATAGACGCGGCTCTCGATGAGGTCAACGTCAGAAAGTACGCGCAGTATCTCAAAAAGTTCACCGATACCACACAGTTCGTTCTCGTTACTCACAGACGAAGCGCCATGGAGGAGGCTAATGTCCTTTACGGCGTTACCATGCAGGAGGACGGTATCTCAAAGCTCCTCAAAATGGAGCAGGTCGACTTCCAGGAAGATGTCGCCGACGTACAGTAAATCCAGGCTGAATGAAAAGAGGATATTATGGGACTATTTTCTAAGATTGCACAGGGACTCAAAAAGACCAAGGACAGCTTCATTGGCGGTCTGCAAAAGGTCTTTAACTCCTTCACCAAGATAGACGAGGAGCTCTTCGAGCAGCTCGAGGAGCAGATGATAATGAGCGATATCGGCGTGGATACTTCCGTCGAGATATGCGAGCGCGTGAGGAAAAAGGTCAAGGAGCGCGGTATCACCGACCCGCAGGAGATAATGGAGCTCATTTACGAGGTCATCTCCGAGATAATGGGCGAAGATACGGGGCTCGACATTACAAAGTCTCCCGCTGTTATCATGGTAATAGGCGTCAACGGCGCGGGTAAGACTACCACTATCGGCAAAATGTGCCACCAGTTCAAGAAAGAGGGCAAGAAAGTCCTCGTTGCGGCAGCGGATACCTTCCGCGCGGCGGCTATCGACCAGCTTCAGGTGTGGACCGAGCGTGCGGGCGTCGAGATAGTCAAGCACGCTGAGGGCAGCGACCCGGGTGCGGTAGTGTATGACGCTCTCGATGCGGCAAAGGCGCGTGAATGTGACGTTGTTATCATCGACACGGCGGGGCGTCTGCACAATAAGAAGAACCTCATGGAGGAACTCAAAAAGATAAATCGTATCATCGACAGCAAGGCTGAGGACTGCTCGCGTGAAGTGCTCCTTGTGCTTGATGCGACTACGGGGCAGAATGCCGTTAGTCAGGCGAAGCTGTTCAGCGAGACTGCTCCGATTACGGGTATTGTGCTCACAAAGCTCGACGGTACGGCAAAGGGCGGTATCGTTATCTCTATCAAGAATGAGCTCGGCATACCCGTAAAGCTCATCGGCGTCGGCGAGAAGATAGACGACCTCCAGCCCTTCGACAGCCGTATGTTCGTGGACGCGCTCTTCGATATGCCCGCTCCCGACGCAGAGGACGAGGAAGAGGCGGAGATCGCTGTTGACGAGTATAAGGACGAGGAGGCTGAGGCTCCCGGGTATAAGGCTGACGAAGAGTCCGAGGACGATGAGGACGCCGAGTACGACGATGAAGATGATGACGATTCCGATGATGAGGACGACGAAAAGTCCGATGAATATAAGGATTCGGATGAAAAGGATGACGGAGAGGGCTTCGACGTCGATAACTTCGACGAGAATGCCGAGTTTACGGCGCGTACCGAGTTCGATATAGATGAGAGCTTCATGGAGGCACTTGCTGAGGAAAAGGCGGCAGAGGAGTCCGACGACGAAGAGGACGAGGACTACGATTTCGACGATGAAGACGAGGACGACGATGTCGAAGAGGACGAAGTTGTCGAAGATGACGACGATGAAGATGAGCGGGAAGAAGCTCTCGCTGAGCCCGAAAAGAAGAAAAAGCGCGGCTTCTTCAGCCGTCTGTTCGGCAAAAAGGACGAGGAGGATGAAGATGACGAATAAGCTCGTCATGGCGACAAATAACGCGAATAAACTCCGCGAGGCGAGGGAGATACTCTCGCCCCTCGGGATAGAGGTGCTGTCTCAGCGTGAGGCGGGTGCTGACTGCGACCCCGACGAGAACGGCTCCACTTTCGCGGAAAATGCCATAATCAAGGCAAAAGCAGTGTTCGAGGCTGTGGGGCTTCCGACTATCGCCGACGACAGCGGTCTCTGTGTAGACGCACTCGGCGGCAGACCGGGAGTACACTCCGCGAGATATGCTCCCAAGGGTGAGGAGTGCGATAAGCTCCTCGGCGAGATGATGAACGTCCCCGATGATAAGCGAGGTGCGGCGTTCAGGTGTACCATATGCTATATAGACGGAGAAGGACACCACGAGTTCACAGGCGCGTGCGAGGGCGCTATCGGTCATGAGCAGCGCGGCTCGAACGGTTTTGGCTACGACCCCGTGTTTATGGTCGGAGACAGGACTATGGCGGAGCTCTCCGCTGACGAGAAAAATACCATAAGTCACAGAGGTGCGGCTCTGCGCGGGCTGTACCGCTTCCTCAAAGAAAGAAACGGTGATTGATATGCTGACAAGCAAGCAAAGGGCGTACCTGCGCGGTATCGCCTCCACATACGAGACCATTTTCCAGGTCGGAAAGGGCGGCGTTACCGAGGCGATGTGCAAGGATATCGCTGCTGCTCTTAATAAGCGCGAGCTCATAAAGCTCCGTGTGCTCGATAATTCGGGCTGGACAGCACGTGAGGCTGCCGATGCCATTGCCGAGCAGACAGGCGCGGACGTTGTGCAGGTAATCGGAAGCAGATTCGTGCTCTTCAAGCGCAACGAGAAAGAGCCCGTAATAGAGGGCATCCCGAAGGCTAAGTGATGAAGGCTGTCCTTATCAGCGGCACAGAACACAAGGGTTCGACTTACCGCATAGCACGTATGCTGGCGGAGAAGGTGGCCTCCGACGAGAATATCGGCGAGGTGTTTCTGCCGCGTGATTTCGGTGAATTCTGCCTCGGCTGCACTAACTGCTTCGTAAAGGGCGAGGACAGATGTCCGCACTATGAGAAGCTCCGCCCGATAACCGAGATGATAGACGATGCCGATGTTGTCATACTCGCGTCGCCTGTGTACTGCTACCACGTCACAGGACAGATGAAGGCTCTGCTCGACCACTATGGCTACCGCTGGATGTCGCACAGACCCGACGGGAGAATGTTCCGCAAGCAGGCGGTCGTTGTGTCGACTGCGGCGGGAGCGGGCGTGAAGTCCGCGATGAAGGATATGGCGGACAGTACGTTCTTCTGGGGAATACCGCAGACATACAGGCTCGGCAGACCCGTTGCGGCTACCGACTGGGACAGCGTCAAGCCGAAGCTGAAGGATAAGCTGAATGCGGAAGCCGATAAAATAGCGAAAAAGATTCGTAAAAGGAAGAAAAAAGTCCCGGTTCCGTTGAAAACAAAGGCTTTTTTCAAGATGATGAGCCTTATACAGAAAAATGGCTGGAATCCCGCAGACGCCGACTACTGGAAGGCGAAGGGCTGGACGGGCAGCACGCGTCCGTGGAGGTGAGAGGCTGTGCGTATAGGTATTTACGGCGGGAGCTTCAATCCCGTCCATAACGGGCATATCCACCTCGCACTGACGGCTGTCAGCGAGCTGGAGCTCGACAGGCTGTTTTTCGTGCCGTCGAAGATAAGCCCGCACCGCTCCTCCGATGAGTACGTCTCCGAGGAGGACAGGCTCGAAATGCTCAGACGTGCTTGCAGAGTGAGCGACAGGCTCGAGGTCTGCGACTATGAGCTGCGCTCCGACAGGGTCAGTTATACGATATTCACCGTAGAGGAGTTCCGCAGGCGCTTCCCGGACGCGGAGCTGTTCCTGCTCGTGGGGAGCGATATGCTGATGATATTCGAGACCTGGAAACGCTTCGGGGATATCCTCCGGGAGTGTACTCTTGCGGTGGTGTCGAGATGTGAGGGGGATATGCCCGAGCTCGAGAAAAAGGCGGAGGAGCTGCGCAAATTCGGTAATATTGTCATCTGCCGCGCCGAGCCCGTTGTGGTGTCGTCGTCGGACATAAGAAAAAAAATTGCAAAAAAACAGAAATACTCTTGCTATCTCGACGAAAATGTAGTACAATATATTAGAATGAAGAAACTATACAAACAATGAGGTGAGCGTTTGTTATACGATATCGGCGATAAGAAGAAGCTTTTGAAATCTATGCTTTCGCAGAAAAGGTATCAGCATTCGCTGAACGTTGCCGCGGAGTGTAGGAAGCTTGCCGAAAAATACGGAGAAGACCCAGATAAGGCTTATTTCGCGGGATTGCTCCACGATATCTGCAAGGAGCTTCCTGCTGAGGAGCAGAAGGAACTCGTACTCAGCAGCGGCTATGCCGTTTGCAGGGAGGAGCTCGAGACGCGTTCGCTCTGGCACGCCATTGCTGGAGCGTATTATGTAAAGACTAAATTCGGTGTTGAGGATATCGGTATCCTCGATTCCATACGCTTCCATACCGTGGGCAGGGCAGGGATGACCCGCCTCGAGGAGATCGTTTACCTCGGTGACCTTATCTCAGCCGAACGTGACTACAAGGACGTCGAAAAGATGCGCAAGGTCACTTATGTGAGCCTCGATGAGGCTATGCTTGAGGCTTTCTCGTTCTCAATAAAGAATCAGGTCAAGAAGAACGGTATGATCCCCCTCTGTACGGTAGAGGGATACAATTTCTATACCAGACTCATCAATGAAGAAAAGATAAAAACAGACAAAAAGTAGAAACAAACCAAAGAGTCAATGAAATCAGGAAAAGAGGATATTAATGGACAATAACGAAGTCAATCTGAATGGTGCGGGCGAGGAAAAGAGCGCGCCCAAGCCGCTCAGGAAGCTCGTGAAGGTAAATAGAGAAAACAGGGACACTTTTGAAAATTATCCGCCTGTAAATGAGGAGTATCACGGAAGATATGAGGCGGCTCCGCAGGAGTATCACGGTCTGCATGAGGCGACCGAGGGCGAGTACCACGGTCTGCACGAGGCTCCGTCTAACGGTCTTCGGGCTGTTCCGCCCCCGTACGGCAAGGGCAGATATGAAGCCGATGACGACGGATACGATGACTATGACTACGAATTCGAGGAAGATCACCGCAGAACACGCTTTTCTTTCAAGGACTTCCTCATAAAGACGCTCGCTGTGGTCACGAGCATTGTGCTCATAGCTGCACTGATAATCAATGTACCCATTTTTATGGACAAAAAGACGGGCGGGAACATCTCGCTCATCAACCTCATAAAGACTGCCCAGCCAATGGCTAAGGAGGGCTTGCTGGACAAAGAGAACGTTGAGCTCAACATCGACACCGAGAAGGTGGAGGAGGACTACAACGACGGTCTTGATCTCCCTCAGCTTATCGAGGGTCAGTACAGCGTCCTTTTCCTCGGATTCGACGAGGACGAGTTCAACTCCGACGTAATGTGGATAGTTCAGTTTGACATCGGCAACGGCGAGATGAACATCCTCCAGATACCCCGTGACTGCTGCCTGCCCGACTATACGTCGAGCCCTGCAAGAAAGTTCAACAGTGTTTACTCCATGGGCGATCCCTACACTAATCCGCCGATACAGCGCGTAGTAAATGCTGTACAGGAGAACTTCGGCATACCGATAGACGCATATATCACGACAGCGTGCTTTGATATCGTCAGAATGGTCGATATCGTCGGCGGTATCCCGATTCACCTTGATAACGAGATAATCTACGAGGCTGACAAGATAATCCCCGCAGGAGACGTTACACTTACGGGCGAGCAGGCTGAGTGGTTCATACGTTTCAGAAATGAGTGGCTCCAGGGCGATATCGGTCGTATGCAGAATCAGCGCCGCTTCATGTCGGCGGCTATGATGAAGCTCTTCGACATCGTCGAAAATGAGGGCAGACTCAAGCTCTACAGCTATATCAAGCAGATAAAGGACGAGGAACTCATCTATACCGACCTCTCTATCGGCGATATGAGCAAGATAGCAGACTTTGCCTCAACTCTCGATATGGACCATGTCCGCGTCAATATGGTTCCCGGCGAGGATGCTACCTTTTATGCTGATGACGGCGAGGAATACGCGGTGTTCTCTGTTCATAAGGCGGCGACCATTGCTCTGCTGAACAAGTATTACAGACCATATCAGACAGCTATGACTCCCTATGACACAACTATCGTCGAGCTCGTTCTCGACCACCAGTATGATGTATACGACGACACAAATATGACCTTCGAGGACCTCGAAACGGCGACAGAACCTCTCCGAGACCCCGATAAAAAACCAAGTTGGAAGGTAGATTGATATATGACCGAGCAGGAAAAGCTTGAAATTATTGTTAAAACTCTCGACAGCAAAAGAGGCGAGGATATACAGGCGCTTCGTATCGCTGACCTCACGATACTTGCCGACAACTTCGTTATCGTCAACGGTACGAGCAATACCCACGCGCGTACCCTTGCCGACGAGGTGGAGTTCGTCCTCTCGCAGAAGGGCATCGAGCCCGAACGCCGCGAGGCTGACACTGGCAACACGTGGATAATCCTCGACTACGGCGACATCATCGTTCACGTATTCTATAAGGAGACAAGAAGCTTCTATCAGCTTGAAGGACTGTGGGCAGACGGCGAGCAGGTGGATATCAGCTCTCTGCTTGTAAAGGAGAATGAAGATGAAAACAAATAATGAACAGGGCAGAACAGTCTGTATCGCAATCACAGCCTATATGATAGCTAAAGCTGTCATAAATATGTTCATAGGCGGTATCTCGTTCGGCGGGATAGTAAGCACTTTCATGAGCGTCGGCTTCGCTGTGCTCATAGGCATACTGATGTTCTCGGGATTGGAGTACGTCAATTTTGGAGTTGCAGGTTATCTTGCGTTAGGCTTCGCGGCACACCTTATTCCCAATATTCTCCACATCACCGATAACTGGATATATCTCCTTGAGGGAATGGTCGATGTCGGCTGTGCGGTGGTACTGTTGATACTGCCGTCCGTCAAGGAGCACTTCACCAATAAGTGGAGCGAAGTTCCCGATATGTTCAAGAAATAATTTTATATAAAGGAATGATAAAAGATAATGGGCAGATACGATTTCAGCACCATTGAAAAGAAATGGCAGAAATACTGGGAGGAGCACGAGACCTTCAAGACCGATGTGTGGGACTTCAGCAAGCCTAAGTTCTATGCGCTTGATATGTTTCCCTATCCGTCGGGTGTGGGCCTCCATGCAGGTCACCCAGAGGGCTATACGGCTACCGATATTGTTTCGCGTATGAAGCGTATGCAGGGCTATAACGTCCTTCACCCCATGGGCTATGACTCATTCGGCCTTCCTGCTGAGCAGTATGCTGTAAATACAGGAAATCACCCCAACGGCTTCACTCAGGAGAACATCAAGACCTTCTCGAAGCAGCTCAAAGAGCTTGGCTTCGATTATGACTGGTCGAAGATGATAGCTACATCCGACCCCGAGTTCTACAAGTGGACTCAGTGGATATTCAAGCAGCTCTACCTCGACGGCTATGCAAAGTACATAGATATGCCGGTAAACTGGTGCGAGGAGCTCGGTACCGTGCTCTCGAACGACGAGGTCATCGACGGCAAGTCCGAGCGCGGCGGTTTCCCTGTTGTCCGCAAGAATATGAAGCAGTGGGTCATCGACCAGCCCGCTTTTGCCGAGAAGCTTCTTGAGGGACTCGACGAAATAGACTGGCCCGAGTCCACCAAGTCAATGCAGAGGAACTGGATAGGCAAGTCCACAGGCGTGGAGGTCGAGTTTGACATTGTTGGCGGCGGCAAGTTCTCGATATTCACGACCTGTATCGAGACAATCTACGGTATCACATTCATGGTGCTCGCTCCCGACGGCGACATCACCGCGAGCCTCCTCGACCGCGTTCAGAACCGCGATGAGGTAGAGGCATATATCGAGGAGACCAAGAAGAAAAACGATATGGACCGCACTGAGCTTAACAAGACCAAGTCGGGCTGTGAGCTCAAGGGCGTTACCTGCATAAATCCCGTAAACGGCAAGGAAGTCCGTATGTTCATCGGCGACTTTGTTCTTGCAAGCTACGGTACGGGCGCGGTTATGGCTGTTCCGAGCCACGACCAGCGCGACTTTGAGTACGCGATTGCTCACAACATCGACATGATACAGGTCATAGACGGCAAGGACGGTCACATCGACGTTTCAGAGGCGGCTATGGAGAAGACCGAGTACCTCGGCAAGGGCTACAAGCTCATCAATTCCGAGGAGTTCACAGGGCTCACTGTCGAGGAGGCTAAGGAGGCTATTACTCAGAAGCTCGAGGGTATGGGCAGGGCTAAGCGCACTGTCAACTACCACTTCCGCGAGTGGATATTCGCCCGTCAGCGCTACTGGGGCGAGCCTGTCCCCGTTGTTCACGGCGAGGACGGTCAGATACACGTGCTCGATGACGAGGAGCTCCCGCTCATTCTGCCCGAGCTCGATGACTACAAGGGCAAGAACGGCAAGGCTCCGCTCGAAAATGCAACAGAGTGGAAACAGTACGACAATAACGGCGTAAAGGGCACCCGCGAGACTTCGACCATGCCCGGAAGCGCAGGGTCGAGCTGGTACTACTTCCGCTACATCGATCCGCACAATGACAAGCAGTTCGCAGACCCCGAGCTCCTCAGGTACTGGATGCCCGTAGACCTCTACATCGGAGGTCCCGAGCACGCTGTCGGACACCTTATGTACTCTCGCATCTGGAACAGATACCTCTACGACAAGGGTCTCGCTCCGACTAAGGAGCCCTTCAAGAAGCTCGTTCATCAGGGTATGATACTCGGCGAGAACGGCATTAAAATGGGCAAGCGCTTCCCCGAATTCGTTGTAAATCCGTCCGATATCGTAAGGGATTACGGTGCTGATACTCTCCGCCTCTACGAGATGTTCATGGGTCCTCTCGAAGTAAGCAAGCCTTGGAGCAAGAACGGCGTTGAGGGCGCAAGAAAGTTCATCAACCGCGTATGGAACTTCTTCACCGAGCCCGCTAACCTCACCGATGATAATGACGGCGCCCTCACAAAGGTATACCACCAGACCGTAAAGAAGGTCACGGGCGACTATGAGGCTCTCGCTTTCAATACCGCTATCAGCCAGATGATGATATTCGTCAACGAAGTGTACAAGGTCGGCAAGTGCCCGAAGGAGTACGCTGAGGGTCTTGTCAAGATGCTCTCGTGCATCACTCCGCACGTCGGCGAGGAGATATGGAGCCTCCTCGGTCATAATGACACTATCGCCTTCGAGAGCTGGCCGACTTATGACGAGGCTCACCTCGTCGAGGACACTATCGAGATAGTTGTCCAGATAAACGGCAAGATAAAGGCAAAGCTCAATATCGCGGTCGATTCCGACAAGGACAGCGTTATCGCTCTCGCTATGGAGAATGAGGACGTCAGGAAGGCTGTCGACGGCAAGAATATTCTAAAACAGATATATGTACCAAATAAGCTTGTTAATATTGTTGCAAAATAACGAAATTTTCCAATCTGTAAAAAAAGCTTGACATATTATGGTTTTAGTGATAAAATAATATTATATTCGTATATGATTTTTTTATCTGTTTTATTGTTGAGGTAAAGCCGACTGACACTCGCAAGAGTGATTAGTATAGAGCACGGATATTCCGTGTGCAACCTCTGAACAAGGGAGGGAAAATTAGTGGCAGAAGTTCGCGTTGGCAAGAATGAGTCTCTTGAGAACGCTCTCAAGAAGTTCAAGAGAGCGTGCGCAAAGGACGGTGTTATTGCTGAGGTCCGCAAGAGAGAGCACTACGAAAAGCCTTCGGTTAAGCGCAAGAAGAAATCCGAGGCTGCTCGCAAGCGCAAGTATTGATCCTTGCAAGGCAGAAAATGTTGATAAAAGCGGGCGTAATGTCCGCTTTTTCATTTTGTTCCTATCGGTATTTCCCAGGAAATTTCCGCGGAGGAGCGATTTCGACACGCTTCGCACCGCTTTTACTATATAATTATGAAAGGAGGGCACTATGCTTTTCAGTATCACCGCTGCATTCAACACTGTAACTGACATCTCGCCTGATATGCTCGCCAGCCTCGGTATCCGCGGTCTTATCCTCGATATCGACAATACCCTTGCATACCACAACGATCCGCTGCCAGCTGAAGGCGTTGTCGAGTGGATTGAGCAGATGAAGGAGAACGGTATCCGCTTGATTATCGTTTCCAACAACTTCTACCTGCGAGTTAAGCTGTTTTCGGAGCTCGTGGGCATCGACTGCGTAAGAGAAAGCAAGAAGCCCTTCCAGAAAGGTTATAAGCTCGCGGCAATGCGCCTTGGTCTGCCGAAGCGTTCGCTTGCGGCTGTCGGCGACCAGATATTTACCGACGTCCTCGGAGCTAACATATTTAAGATAAAAATGCTGTATACTCTTCCCATTAGCAGAAAGAGCAGCCGTCTGCTGAGGCTGAGACAGGCTATCGAAGCACCGTTTATCCCTAAGAAGATATACTGCAGCGGCGAGCAGAGGACGGTCGACCACCGCCTTGTGAACGCTATTACATATAAGGAGAACTGACCATGATAAAGAAGATACTTGTCATTCACGGACCAAACCTCAATCTGCTCGGTGAGCGTGAGCCCGGGGTGTACGGTAATATGAGCATTGATACCCTCAACAGCAATATCATCGACAGGGCAAAGGAACAGGGGCTTGAATGCGAGATATTCCAGTCCAACCACGAGGGAGCTATCATTGACAAGCTCCACGCGGCGCGTACAGCTTTCGACGGCGTTATTATAAATGCAGGTGCTTATACGCATTACAGCTATGCTATCCGCGACGCTATTGCCGCTATCAAGATACCCGTCATAGAGGTTCACATCAGCAACATAGATGCACGTGAGGAATTCCGTGCAAATTCGGTCATTGCTCCTGTCTGCAAGGGCAGTATCTGCGGTCTTGGTTTCCTTAGCTATTATCTCGCCGTACAGGCTATGGCTGAGCTGTAAGGAGAACGCAATGACAAAATTTGAGAGATTGTTCAGTCAGCTCCCCGAGAGTGTTGACTGCGTACTGATAACGTCTGATATCAACAGACGTTATTTTACTGGTATGAAGTCGTCGGATGGCACCGTCATCGCCTTCCGCGACAAGGCTTACCTCATTATAGACTTCCGCTACATCGAGAAAGCAAGGGCAACGGTCACGGCTGCCGAGGTCATCGAGCAGAAGAAGCTGAACGTTCAGCTTGCGGAGCTCATACGCGAACACGGCGCCGGCAATATGGCGATAGAGTCTCAGACTATGACGGTCAGCAGACTGCATACCCTGCGCTCTCAGCTCAAGGACGTCGAAGTCATCGACACGGACGTGCTCAGCAATGCTGTAAACGCCCTCAGGAGCGTCAAGGACGAGTGCGAGCTCGACTGCATAAAGAAGGCTCAGGCGATAGCAGAGCGTGCCTTCGACGACATTCTCGGCTTCATTCACGAGGGTGTCACCGAGAGGCAGATTGCCCTCGAACTCAACCGCCTGATGTTCGAGTACGGTGCTGAGGACCTCTCCTTCGAGACTATAGCTCTTGCGGGGGCTAATACCTCAATGCCTCACGGTGTTCCGTCGGATAAGAAGGTACAGAAGGGCGAATTCGTACTCATGGATTACGGTGCCGTGTACAACGGCTACCACAGCGATATGACCCGCACGGTCTGCGTCGGGGAGCCCGACGAGGAGATGAGGAAGGTCTACAATATCGTGCTCGAGGCTCAGACTGCCGCAATTAATGCCGCTCACGCAGGCATGACGGGGCATGAGCTCGACGAGATAGCACGCAGTATCATCAACGACGCGGGCTACGGCGACTGCTTCGGGCATTCGCTCGGTCACGGTGTGGGACTCGAGATACACGAGCGTCCAAATGCATCTCCGAATTATATGCTGCCGCTGAACGAGGGAGCGGTCGTCACGGTCGAACCCGGCATCTACATTGCGGGAAAGTTCGGCGTGAGAATAGAGGATTTTGTCATTTTGACCGAAAATGGCTGTATTAATCTGACAAAAAGTGCAAAAAATATAATATCTTTATAATATTATCGGTTTAGGTATTGCCAAATTGCCGAAAATGTGGTAAAATATTACATATTGATTATATTGAAAAATACGGAGGTATTTATAATGATTTCAGCAGGCGATTTCAGAAACGGCGTTACTTTCGAGCTCGACGGTCAGGTAGTTCAGGTCATCGAGTTCCAGCACGTAAAACCCGGTAAGGGCGCTGCTTTCGTAAGAACAAAGTATAAGAACGTTATCACAGGTTCCGTTGTTGAAACTTCTTTCAACCCCACAGCTAAGTTCCCTACTGCTTTCGTTGAGAGAAAGGATATGCAGTACAGCTACAACGACGGCGATCTCTACTACTTCATGGATATGGAGTCCTATGAGCAGGTTCCGATCAGCGCTTCTATCCTCGGCGACAACTTCAAGTTCGTCAAGGAAGAGATGATCTGCAAGATCCTTTCCTACAAGGGCACTGTTTTCGGCGTTGAGCCCCCCAACTTCGTTGAGCTCGTTGTTACTCAGACAGACCCCGGCTTCAAGGGCGATACTGCTACTAACGCTACCAAGCCCGCTACTCTTGAGACAGGCGCTGAGATAAAGGTTCCGCTTTTCATCAATGAGGGCGAGAAGATACAGGTAGATACCCGCACAGGCGAGTATATGTCGCGTGCATAATCTCTCTGAACTGTTTTGGATACGGAAGGAGGAGCTGTTATGAAGCTTACTGAGAAAATGTCTTATTTACAGGGACTTATCGACGGTCTCGAGATAGATACTACCACTAAAGAGGGCAAGGCTCTCACTCAGATGACTGAGGTAATGTCTGAGCTGGTGCTCTATGTTGAGGACCTTCAGTCACAGGTTGACGAGCTCACTGAGCTCTGTGATATCCTTGACGAGGACCTCGGTCAGGTGGAGGATGACTTCTACACCGACGGCTGTGACGACTGCGATGAGTGCTTCGACGATGACGACGACTACGACTTTGACGAGGACGACGATGAGCTTTATGAGGTTACTTGTCCTACCTGCGGCGATACTATCCTTATCGACGAGGGTATGATCGAGGAGGGCTCCATTAACTGCCCGAACTGCAATGAGCTTCTCGAGTTTGACGTTGATGACCTCACTATCGAGGACTTTGAGGAAGAAGCCGAGGAGCCCAAGACAGAAGAGGAAAATAAGTAAGTCAATACTTTTGTGGACGGACGGTGGAATGCTGTCCGTCTGTTTTTATATGCGGTCACTGAAAGGCGGTGTAGTTTTGAGCAGGTCGAACGATTCGAGAAAGAAAAGGATATTTGATATCATTCAGATAGGTCAGAGAAATGACCTCCCGAGTCGTATGTTTGACTGGGTGCTGTCAGCGGTCATTGTCATCAACATCGTTTCTATGTTTATGCAGACCTTCGAATGCTTCGAGCCTATAATGTGGCTGCTCGACACTGTCGAGGCGGTGACGCTTGTGCTGTTCTGCGTCGAGTATATCCTGCGCATCTGGACTGCTGACCTCCTTTATCCCGAACTGACTCCGACAAAGGCGAGACTGCGCTTTCTCGTTTCATTCGACGGTATCATTGATCTCTGCACAATACTCCCTTTCTTCTATTTATCGGGCTTTATCGCGTTCCGTATGCTGAGAGTGGGACGTATTTTCCACCTGTTCAGGATAAATTCGGTGTACGATTCGTTCAATATCATCACGACGGTACTCTACGAAAAACGCAATCAGATACTTTCGTCGCTCTTTATCATCGTTATACTCATGTTCTCCTCTTCGCTCGGAATGTTCAGCGCTGAGCACGACGCTCAGCCTGAGGCCTTCAGCAATGCTTTCTCTGGAATCTGGTGGAGTATGTCGACGCTTTTGACGGTTGGCTACGGGGATATCTACCCCGTGACGATTGTCGGCAGGATCATGGCTATTTGTATAGCTTTCTTCGGCGTCGGAGTCGTGGCGATACCTACGGGTATCATCAGTGCAGGCTTCGTTGAGCAGTACTCCAAGCGCGCCGCCTCTGAGGCTGAGCTTCACGATATCAGCAAAGTGGGGGAAATACTCGTCGACGGCCAGAGCAGATTCCGCGGACGCAGGGTCTCGGAGCTAAAGAGCGAGTACGATATGCAGATATTTATTATTCTGCGCGACGGGCTGACGATCATCCCTACCGATAACGTCGAGATAAAGGAAAAGGATATCCTTTTCGTCAATTCCGAAAGAATGAAAAAGAAAAAGCCAAAGAAATAAAAAAAGCCGAGACTTAGTCTCGGCTTTTGCTGTTTATTCCTTTTTGTAGCTGTAGTTGTCAAGACGCGTCTCGAATTCGTTTATCGGGAGCGGTTTGTCAAAGTAGAAGCCCTGTATGATATTGCAGGAGGTCGTTTTCAGGAGAGCCTCCTGTTCCTTGGTCTCAACGCCTTCAGCTACGCATTCGAGTCCAATTTCGCTTGCCATGCCTACAACGTATTTCAGCATGACTTCCTTTTTCCTGTCGAAATTGTTTTCCTCGGGAAGCAGGCTCCTGTCTATTTTCATAACGTCCCAGGGCAGGTCCTTGATGAGAGTCAGCGAGGAATAGCCCACGCCGAAGTCGTCCACCGAGGTGGATATGCCTGTTTCCTGCAAGCCGCTGAGTACGCGGCGAAGGTCCTTGAACTCCACATCGGTTGTGGTCTCGGTGAGCTCTATCTCGATGTAGTCGTGCGGAACATCGTTTCTGTCGATTATTTCAACGATGTGCTGCAGCAAGTCCATATCCGAGAGGTGACGTCTTGAAAGATTGACCGAGACTTTGACCGCGTTCTTGCCCTCGTCGAGCCATCGGCGTATGTCGCGGCAGACGTGGTCAAGCATATAGAAATCAAGCTTGCAGATGTCCATGCCTCGCTCGAGGACGGGTATGAACTCTGCGGGGGGGACAAGCTTTCCTTCGTGCTTCCACCTGCAAAGAGCCTCTGCGCCTACTATCTTGTATGTATCGATCGAGACCTTGGGCTGGTAGTATACGAGGAATTCCTCGTTTTCAAGAGCGCTCGGGAACAGCGAACCTATCAGGAGATGTTGATTGTTGCGCTCGAGCATCTCTGCGTTGAAGAATGCATAATCGTGCTTAGTACGGGCTTTTGCGGCTGCAATGGCTACGAGTATCCTGTCCATTACTCCGTCGGGGGAGTTAACGGGTATCTCACCGTCGATAACGTATACTCCCGCATACGCACTGATGAGGATACGCTCTCCCGTAACTTCGTCATAGGGGATAGCTGTACCAGCAAGAGCCTCCATAACGGCGTCGGTGCGTTCCTGCTTGCAGAGGATTGCAAAGTTGTCGCCGCCGATGCGCGCTACTATGCCGCCTTCTCCTGCGACACGGGCGATATGTGTAACAAAGCTGTTCATGACCTCCGAGCCTTTTTTCCGCCCGAGCTGGAGGTTGACCGCCGAAAAGTGCTTGAGGTTGATATACATTGCGGTATACTGCGTAATCAGACGCTGCTCGATAAGCTCTGCTATGGTCTTGAAGTAGAATTTGAGGTTGTAGACCTGCATATCGTGGTCGTAGAAGGTGAGGTTGTAGTTCGATATCATGAGGCGGCTTCTGCCGTTGAATACGAACAGCATTTTCAGAAGGACGTCAATGCGCTCCTTTTCCTCATCTGTCCACGGCTCTTCGTCGATGAGACCGAATACGTGGTAGACAACTTTTGTGCCTACTCTTGTATTCTTCTCCATTATGAACTCGTTGGATTCGTCTACATCACCTGCGTTGTACATCAAATATTGCTGGAGCTGGGTCTTTTCAAAGCGACGCGGGGACTCGTAGAAATCGGCGCGTATCATGCTTATCCTGAGAAAAACACAGGGCTCGGTGAGCGCAAAACGTGATTCGGGGGTGAGTGTATTAGGTATAGCCTCCATATTCATTATGAAGTTCTGGATTATTCGTCTGAAAGAATTTTCGCGCATTGGTATTTCCCCTCCTTGCGTCGAGATGAATAAACAAAATATCTGTCTGTATTCGTATAAATTATAGCACATCTGCAACAAATTATAAAGTGCTTTAGAAAAAGATTGTACGAATAGACAAATTAACGTATCATTAATTGGTGGAAAGTCCAATTTTAATAAGATTGTTTTGACAAAACAGTCTTTGCAGGGCGCATCAACGGTTCGCGGAAGTGAATACTTTGCTGCTGACCGAAATATTATAATGACATATTTCTCCGTTTTTCTTCATATTATTGACCAGCACAAAATGGAGGCGATAATATGCAGCTTAACGATCTCAGCGCTCAGTCTGAGCGATACAAATCCGAGCTTATGAAGCTCTACGGAAAGCGCAGTACTGACTGCGTCCCCGATAACAAGGCAGAAGCTCCCGAGGAGCCGCAGATGGTCCGGAATGAGCAGCAGGAGGAGCTTACTGCGGCGGAAATGACCGAGACTCCGCCCGAGGACGAGGAGATTTTCGGCGTTGATGAGGACGCTCCCGACGATACTTCCTATGCCGATTACGCAGAGAACGAAAACAAGGACTCTCCCGACGACGAAACGGAGTTCAACAACCGCTATCCCGAGCCTGACCTTTCCGTACTCGGCGACGGCTCGTTTTCCACTGACAACGCCTACGATACTCCGCCGCAGTATGTCTCTGAGGAGAGTCTCGGAGACGGAAAGGGCTACATTCTCGTCAACGTGAGGGCAGGGGATGAGTCTACGCCTATTGAGGGGGCGACTGTTATGGTCACGGCGATAGTTGACGGCAGCCGCTTCATTCTCGCGGAGGGGCTCACCAACAGCAGCGGCACAACGGAGAAATTTGTCGTCCCTGCACCCGATATCGTACATTCACAGGCTCCCGACGCCATAAAGCGTCCGTACAATCTCTTTGACGTCAGCGTTACCGCGAGCGGTTATTTCAATGCGCGGAGCGTCGATGTACCTGTATTTGACGGTATCACGTCCGTGCAGAATTTCAGTATGATACCCGTTCCGCTGATGATGAGAGGCTCCGATGAGACGCTGACCTACTTCAATCAGGAGCCCGACTTCGACGGCGGCTCGGAGAGCTGAGGAGGCATATATGCTTACAGGAACACCTTTTATCCCCGAGACGATAACTGTTCATCTCGGTGAGCCCGATTCTCCCGCGCCGAACGTCACGCTCGACTTCCCGTCATATATCAAAAATGTGGCTTCGAGTGAGATTTTCCCCACGTGGCCCGAGAGCGCTCTGCGTGCCAATATCTACGCGATAATCAGCTTTGCTCTCAACCGCGTCTATACCGAGTGGTACAGGTCGCGCGGGTACGACTTCGACATTACCGCGACTACTCAGTTCGACCAGAAATTCATCAACGGGCGTGAATACTTCCAGAACATCAGCTACCTTGTGGATGAGCTGTATAACGACTATGTCCGCAGACAGGGCAGCGTCGAGCCACTGTTTACTGCTTTCTGCAACGGCACAACTTCGACCTGCGACGGGCTTTCTCAGTGGGGGACTGTCTACCTTGCAAATCAGGGCTATACGCCGTATGAGATACTACAGTACTACTACGGAAAGGACATTGATATCGTGAAGAATGCTCCCGTAAGGACGGCTCAGCCCTCGTACCCGGGGATACCGCTCGAATTTGGCTCCGCGGGCAACGATGTGAAGTCGCTGCAGATATACCTCAACCGCATTTCCCGTAACTATCCTGCTATCCCGAAAATTCCCACCGCTGACGGCATTTTCGACGCTGCCACCGAGCAGGCTGTCCGCACATTCCAGCAGGTGTTCGGACTTGAGGTCACGGGAGTGGTCGAGCAGTCTACCTGGTATCGCATAACGAACATCTATACCGCTGTCAAGCGCATTGCGGAGCTTGACTCCGAGGGCGTGCGCCTTGAGGAGATAACTCCCTCATTCACCGAGGACCTCAGTATCGGTATGCAGAGCGATGAGGTGCGGATGCTCCAATACTATCTCGCAGTGATAGGCGCGTACTATGCGGCTGTTCAGCCTGTGGAGATAACAGGCTATTTCGGTGAGATGACCGAGAAGTCGGTCAAGTCCTTCCAACGCGTGTTCGGTCTGCCGCAGACGGGTATGGTCGACCGTGCTACCAGAAATGACCTCTACCGCGCGTACAAGGGCATTGCTGAGTCGGTAAAGCCTGATTATACGGCTGTTGCGCTATACCCGGGAACTGTTCTGCGCGAGGGCGATTCGAGCAGCTACGTGCGTATTATTCAGGAGTACCTGACCTTCATACACGACACCTATCCGAATATCCCTGCGGTGAACAATACGGGCTATTTCGGTCCCGTAACAAGGCAGTCCGTGACCGAATTCCAGAGGCAGTTCGGGATAAATCCCACGGGTATAGTCGGCGCGGTGACCTGGGACTCCATTGCGGGGGTGTATTCCGACCTCAAATACGGCTTCGACAAGCGCCCCTATCAGGAGCCCGGCTATATCATTACAGGAGGCTGAGAAATGGCTTACACGAATATACAGCGAAAACAGCACATTATCGAGCTTCAGACCTATCTTCATGCGATAGCTCTGATGAACGACAAGATACCCCTTATTATCCCCGACGGAGTCTATGGCAATGAGACCGCCATAGCCGTGCGTGCTTTCCAGAGAGAGTACGGTCTGCCTGATACGGGAACGACAGACGGTCAGACATGGAACAAGATAGTCAGCGTGTACCGCGGGAATCTCCGCGGGAATCCCGTTCCGTATGCGGTCTTCCCGTCCGCGAAGTACGTTGCCGCAAAGGGCGACAGCGGTCAGCTCGTATATATCTTGCAGGCGATGCTCCAGACCATTGGCAAGCGCTATGACAATGCACCGAATGTAGATGTTTGCGGCACCTACAACGATGCCACCGCCGATGCGGTTACGCGCTTCCAACGGTGGTGCGGAATTCCGCTCAGCGGAAAGGTCGACAGCGGTACGTGGAATATGCTCGTCCACTGCTGTGAGCATATGAACATGGTCTGATAAAACAGGCGGTACTCGTACAGAGGTTATACACATATTATTGAGGGAACCCTTTTGAAAAAGGTTTGCCGCAGTAATAGGTATAAACTTCTGTACGGGTACCGCCCTTAAATGAAGGAAGTTGTATTTGCTGCGCGGATTAGTTCGCGGGTAAACTTGATATGACCTTTGCATCGAGCTTCTGGATAGCAAGAGCGTCATTTGCTGTTATACCGTCTCCGACGTTATAGCAGTCTGCGTTCTGTCTGCCGATGTCGGAAAGCGTATACTTGTCCTTGTTGGCAATGAATTGCAGGATCGCTACTGCGTCTGAAACCGTTACCTTTTTGTCGCAGTTCGCGTCGCCTATGAGGAAATTCTTCGTTACTTCAAACACTGCGGGAGTGTCGGGGACAGTGACCTCCTTCGCGGAGACATCGCCCATAAGCTTCCATTCGTTCCCGCTGTCCTGGAGAAATACCCGTATATCCTTTATTTCGTCGCCGCCCTTGATTCCGAAGATATCGAACGGAAGCCGGTATTCGACCGTGTCGTCCTGCCACTTGCACAGGCAGCCGGCATAGGAAGGCTTGTTGAAGTAAATGAAGCCGTTAGAAGCGTAGTACAGCCAGAAATACTCGTTGTCGACCGCACGGTGGAGCTGTATATTGTACACGGGTGCCTGAGCTCCTGTCGGCATTTTAGCCATGACATAGAGGTGTTTTCCGTCTGCACGCACGGACATTTCAGTGCCATCTCCGGAACTTGCGATAACGTTTTCGGCAGTCCACTCGCTGTTATGGGACTGCATTCCATCAACATTTATGATATCACGGTATGAGTACATTTTCGAGCTTGCACTGTCCTCGCAGCCGACAACGAAGAAGCTGCCTGAGGAAGTCGGAGCGTCTGCCTTTTTCACGTTTATGCTGCCAAGAAGATTCGCTCCGAGCACGCCGTTCCATGTGCCGTTGTTTGCGAAACGGACAGCGCCTTTTTCGGGAGCTTCGGGTGTCAGTTCGTGAGCTATATCCGCCTTGAAATAGACATTCCAGGTACCCGCTTCCATATCGTCGGGAAGCTGTATGCTGAACGCATTCTCGGTCTTTGTGCAGGAGAGCCATTCGCGGCAGTCTATATCAGTCCGCGCACAGATGTACAAGCCGTCGCGCTCAAGTATCATGTAGGAGCGGCAGGGTGGGATAATACTCGCAAATCCTGTATTCTCGACCGTGAACCTCACGTCTGCTGTACCGCCCTGTACAGTCTCGGGAGTCAGCTCCGAGCTGCGGAGGACAAACCTGTAGCCGAGGTGGTCGCGTATGAAATCAAAGGCGGTCTTGCCGTAGTATGCGGAGTTGTCAGTGCCTTCCACATCGCAGTCAGCGCCGAAAGTGAAGCCCTTGTATAGCTGGAAAATGTTCGCGTTTATGTAGCTGAGGTGGGTCTTGTACATTTCGGGAATGGCATTTTCGGGAAGGTAGGTTTCGTACTGTTGGGCAAATTCGAGATTTCCCGAAAATTCGCCGCCAAAGTAGGAGGTCAGGGTCTGCCTTCCGAGCCATGCCGTATCTGATTCGCGGTCTGTATATGTGCCGAGGTCGCTGTCACTGCCCATATAGCCGTCGTCGTACAGACCTATCCGACTGCGGTATTTTGGGATATCGGGACAGTATTTGCTTGATGTGAGGCTGTCTACGAGCTCACTGTCGCTTATCTCCGACTGCTTTATTCCTGCCCATTCAGCGAAGATGTTCGGCGTTCTCACTGTCACGGGGACAGGGGCGGGCACTGCTTCGAGCAGCTTTTGCAGCAGCTTTGCCTTGTACTCAAGAGAGGTGTATTTGCCGCCGTGCTGTTCGCCCCATTTGCCGACGAAGCCTGACTCCACATACATTAGCATTTCTCCTGCCTGCCCGAAGAAATCGTGTTCGGTAAGCTGGTCAATGTGCGAGAGCAGCGCGTCAAAGCTTGCAGGCTCGGGATTGTCGGTACCGTTCGCGTCGTAGCGGAAGCGCACTGCGACCGTACAGCCGTTTTTGCGGCAGTTCTCAAAGGTCTGTTTCCACGAATCGAAAAAAGTCTCGTCGAGGGGGATGTCCTCGCCCGCTGTATATGTGTCGTCAGCGTTTTTGGTGCCGTTCATGCCCGAGGAAAAAGCTCCGATGTCGATGAAGAACAGCACGAGCTTTGCTGTAGGCGAGTATACGGGGGTAGAGCCCGGTTTGCAGACTGCCCATATCGTATTCGTGTAGCCTGCTGCAGGATTGTTTATAGTCCCGACGTATTCCGTGTAGTCGAGTCCGCTGTCGGCGAGATGCTGTGCCTCGGCTGATACGCTGTACGGCAGCAGCGCCGCTGTTAATGCCGTGCAGACCGTAAAACCTGCTGCGCGTTTTAAGAGTTTCAGCATAGATACCTCCATCGATTCCTTTATGTATCAGAACCGTTTGATTTGTCGACGTACTTGTCATTCATTACAATAGAACTCACATAGATTATATCACAGTTTGCGGTGTTTTACAAGGAATAAGTTTTTCTCACAGGCTGCTGCTGCGGAGTTGCAGCTGAAAAATGAGTAGGGAATAGAAGCAGAAGAGGCACTTTCAATACTTTGAAAGTGCCTCTTCAAAAAGGTTGGATAACTATTGAATCTGCGGGCGGGCGAGGTCGCCTGTCCATACTTATCGTTCAAGCTCCTATTACGCTTGTTCGGAGCGTGAATCCATTTTCTGTATCTCCAATGCGTCAGCTGCTGTTACAGTGCCGTCGCCGTTGACATCAGCGTTTTTCCTGCCCTGTTCCTTCAGGTCGTATTTGTCGCGGTTGGCTATGAACTGTAATATTGCTACAGCGTCTGCCAAAGTCACTTTTTCGTCGCAGTTGGCGTCACCCTTGGGCATGAACTGTTCGGGTACAGATGTATTCGCAACATCAGTTTTATGCTCCCAGCACTCGGGATAGTTTATCCTGATATATGCCATAGCGCTCATCACATCATAGAGGTCGCCGCTTATGCCGTTATCGTTGAGGTCGAACTCTTCGTCAAGGTACGTGCGTATCTTATCAGTGAGCTTGGTCTCGTCAGCGGGAGTCTTTGCCCATATCTCTTTTTCGTACTGTTCAAGATATCTGTAGTCATCCTTGTCGATGACACCGTTTCCGTTGATATCGGGCATGGCGGCCGTACCGTCAGCGACAGCTGCGCTCCACTCCTCATAGAACGAATTGAAGGTGTTTTCGTTGAAGCCGAGTTTAGTGGTCGTATAGCCGCGGCTGCCTGCATACTGCTTGACAAAGCTGTAGAAATCTATCCTGTCGTATAACGGCAAGCCCTCACAGTTTGGACGCTCGTTCGTGTAGTATTCGGGAGTCGTATAAATGAGTCTGAAATCGTTTCTCATGAAGAAAAGCTCTATCATGCGCTGGAAACCTATCCTTACAATGCCGTCGATACCAGCATTCTGCTGATAGTCCCAGCCATACAGGTTTTCGTACTCTCCGTTGACCATTTCAAGCTTTACGCAGTTCCTGAATACGGTTTCGGAGATGCTGTCGGCGGAATTCGGATACTCCCTGTATTTGGTCATATCAACTGTTTCGGCGTTGACGATATCGTTGTAATCTGCTCTGCTGACCTTGTACATAAACTGGTATTCAACATAGTCCTGCGCGTCGTGGAGGTCGAAGACTCCGTCAGCGTTAAGGTCATAAATAGGGTCGAGGTCTGTAAAGTACTTTTCTCTTATGGTGTTTAAAAGCATATCGCGGCACCAGCCGACCTGTCCCTCGAATCCGCTTGAAAACAGGTCGAAGCCCTCAAATTCCGGGTAGTAGTCTTCCTTAAAGTATTCGGGTCTGAGAGTGTGTGTCAGGTGATAGCGGATGAGCAGGTCGGAATCCAGATGTGCTATCAGTTGCGGTGAATAATATCTGCTCTTGCCGAAAAGCTCCTTATCGCGTATATCCTCTCTGTTTTCGAGGAATTCCCAGGCTTCATCCGAGATCGAGCTTCCGTCAAATGAAACGATAAGTTCTCTTGTAAACTCGGTGGTCATTCCGTCGTCTGCTTCTTCGGGATGTTCGATAAAAAATCTGCGGGTCTCGTAGAAGTAGAGCAGTTCAGCATCACGCATGTCAATCTCGCCGTTGCGGTCGATATCAATGTCGATAAGTCCCTTTTCTATCCTGTCGAACAATTCCTGTTCGGCAGGTCCGACATAAGCTTCTTCCTCGGTATAACTTCTGCTGCCCAGACCATATTTCTGTGCAGGGTCTTTATATCCCGCATCTTCGGCATAAACTCTGTTTGCGGTCATGGGTGTCAGCATAACTGCTGCTGACATTAAACTCAATACTTTTTTCATGTCATAACTCCTTTCAGCTGTTTGCGTCTCGGTCGTCACGGGCTGAGGCGCGATAGTTGCGTAAACAGTGGTTTGTACGGTTTCCGTGCCGATGTATAACGTTTGTGAAGTTTCGGCTTTCGTAACCTTCGGAGCTGTCGATGAAGCTGCCGCAGTTATGCTTGTTTTCACTGTCACGGAAGGTTCGGTCCGAGAGGCTGAGCTTTTATCGCTGACTGCGGTGGTTCGGGTTGTTTTTGTACTTCTGCTCGTGGCAGCCGTATCAGTATAAGATGAAGTGACGCTCTGATATGCAGGCTCTGTTTCAGTTGTAACACTTTCGGTCAACGCAGGGGCGGAACTGATATGCCTGTTCGGAACGTATCTGCCGTTTCCTCCGAACATAAAGCCCGATACTCCGATAACGAGCAGGACTGCCGCCGCAGACAGAGCGAATGTATAGTATCTGGGCTTTCTCGCGGGAACATTCGCCTCGTCGATGAGGTCGTCGTCGATATGGTTTATCCCCTCATAAAGCTTCAAGTCACTCATTGATATACCCCTCCTTCCGCAAATGTTCTTTTAGCTTCTTCCTCACACGGAAAAGATATGTAGCTACGGTTTTTTCGTTCATGCCGAAGAAGTCGGCGACCTCCTCGATGGACTCGGAGTACCAGTATCGGCGCACGAAAACCTTTCGGTACTTTTCGGGCTGAGCCCTGAGAAAACTGCTTATCTCGGCTCCGAGCTGTTCGGCAGCGATGCTGTCCTCGATGCTTGAACCGTCGGCGATGCACTCTGACAGCTCGTCCAGTGAAACCGCCATTTCGGGACTGCGCTTATCAGCGGTATTGCGTCTCAAAACGTTGAGGGCTGCGTTCTTTACGAGTCTGCAAAGGTAGTTTTTCAGGCTTGCGGGGCGATTCGGAGGTATCGACCTCCAGACGTCCATATAAGCGGAATTGACGCATTCCTCGCAGTCTTCCTGCTGAGAAAGAATGCCTCCTGCCACGTGAAAGCACAGCTTCTCGTAGCTCTGCTTCATTTCGGAGATAGCATTTTCATCCCTTTTCCATAACAGCTCAATGATAGATGCATCGTTCAAGGCTCAACCTCCTTTCTGAGGTCCTCTGACTATATATACACTTTTTATCGGAACACATTTCACTTTTTTTCTAATTTTGTTTCCATAATTTTATTATGCCATAATGACAGCAAGAGGTCAAGCAAAAAAATATCCCCTGCGGTGTAGCAGGGGATATAAATCACATTTTTCGTGTTATCAGTCTGTTGCCTGGAATACTGCTCTTACAAAGCAATAGAGGCTCGAGTGGATGGAATCGTCGCCGTGGTGACCTCCCTGAACAACGTGCCAAACGTGAGGAACGCCGTTCTTTGTAAAGTTGTTGTGGTATCCCTGAGGTGTGTTGAGTCCGACAACGTCGTCGGAAGTACCGCCTGTAATGAATACCAGATGAGGAGTCTCCTCTTCGTTGTTCCACTTGAACGCGCCCTGACAGCCCGGAGCGGGGCAGATAGCTCCTACATAGCCGAACTTGTCGCCGTACTTCATACCTATCTGGAGCGACTCCATACCGCCCATTGAGAAGCCTGTTACCGCGGTATAGTCTCTGCCTGTCTTGACGCTGTACTTTGATTCTATCTCGGGCATGAGGCTGTCAACGATATCGTCAACGAAGTTATTGTAACCCTCTACCGAAGCAGGGTCGCCGAAGCCTGATGCGCTTTCCTTTGTGGCACTTGTGAAGATGAGCGGACAAACGACTATCATATCCTTAGCCTCACCCGAAGCGATAGCGTTTCCGACTATCTGACGGGTATACATTACGCCGTTTCCTCTGATTATCATGCGGTCCTCGTTCTCGAAGAATCCGTGGAGCACATAGAGAACGGGGTATTCCTTGCTCTCGTCGTAATCGGCGGGGAGCAGGATATTGTAGGGCTTGTTTTTGTTAGCCTTTTTGGAGAAGTAGGTCTTCTTTTGGATAGTACCGTACTTGACGCCCGGTTTCTCCTGATGAGAGTCGCCCGGCTCGAAGTTTACAAGCTCGTTCTGTACTTTTTCGGTGAGTTCTTCCATAGTGTACTTTACCTGTCCGGGAATGATAACAGGCTCGGCAACGGGGAATTTGTCGATTTTTCCGATACTGTACTCATGGATGAGGACTAAGTCGGCTATCTCGAACACATTGTTGCTGTCAGCATCGGCGGCTTTCTGCATTTTCTTGTCAGTTATACCGTCGATGATACCCTTGCGGGCGAGAATGACATCGAAGGTGTCTATTACGCCGTCGTAGTTGATATCGCCCTTGTTCATTTTTACAGCAGGCGGAGGTTCACCGATGTCCGTACCTGTATTTGCGCCAACTATCTCGTCAATGTAGAAATTGCACTTGCTTCCGTCCGTTTCGACGTAGAGCTGCATATCAGCCGCACCGTCGGGAATGGTAAAGTCCTTGTTCTCGAGATGAGCCCACTTGCCTTTTTCGGCGGTGACTTCGGCGATCTTGGGATATTCTGTAGTATCCCCGCTCTTGTACTGCAAAGTCAGATAGAACGTTACGGGCGAGTCGGTGTCCTCGGTCATAACATAAGCGCTGAACGCATAGGACTGTCCAGCCTTGAATTCGCTGCCGAGCGGTACTGTCGCGCCGTTCCAGTCAGCCTCTCTGCCGCTTGTCATCAGAGAGCATTCGCCCGAGCGTGATATCTCGGATACAACTTTCACCGATGCCGAGCCGCGTCCCGACCACTGTTCCTTGCCGTCCTCGAATGTGCTGTGCAGCAGGTAATCCGAATCAGCTGCTGATGCGGACAGTGATGCCGCAGCAGAAAGTGACAGGGCTGCTGCCGTGATGATGGATATTGCCTTTCTCATTTACATACCTCCTCAAATTTTGTTTGATTTTTCACTTAATTTCCGCACTCTTAACATTCATATTATATCATAACGTTTTGTCCACTGTCAACCTAAAAATTACAGATTTTACAGTATAAACCGACACTGCTGCACAAAATCTGTATGAAACATTTAATGTAAATGTGGGGAAGTGTCTATGCGTAAAGAGAAAGTATAAAGGTAGGGGGAGTATTAATCAAAATAAATATTTTTGATTCGACAAATGGCAGGCAGAAGTTGTATAATATCCTCCAGCATATCGCCAACCGCGACAAATACGAGCTGAATTCGCTTGGACGTCTTAACGGTGACGTTGACTGTGCCGGCGGAGTCACTGCGAACGACGCACGCGTTCTTCGGGAGAGGGACACAGAGATAAGGTAAACGGCAGAATGATCTCCCAATATTACCAAAAGCAGCGGCATTCGTTATGAGTGCCGCTGCTTTGCTGTGAGTATCACTTGTTTTCGAGAAAGATCACAAATTCCATTTCCGAAGTCTCCTCGATACGCCTTGCATGAGCGCTCCCTCCGAGCGCCCTTGCTGTTTCGTGGACTACATAAAGACCGATACCGCTGCCGTCCTTGTCGGCGGCATTCGAGCCGCGCCAGTAGCTCCTGAAAACATATGGCAGTTCGCTCTCGGGGAGGAGTTCTCCCTTATTTCGGACGGAAACAGAGAATCCGTCATCCTGTTTCATCATGTGGACTTTTATCCCGCTGCCGTCGCCGTATTTGAGCGCATTTTCGAGCATCTGACTGACAGCGCGGTAGAGGGCATACTTATCGCTGTCGAGCAACGGTGAACCCTCGCACCTGACCTCGAACGGTATCCGCAGGAGCTTCATTCTGTCCGAATATTCGCTGCGTACCAATTCCGCGAGCTCCGCGAGATAGAACGGGGAGCACTTGATATCGCAGCCGCTGAACGAAGCATTTGAAGCACGCATGAGCTCCTCCGCGAGAGCCTGTATCTTCTCCGCATTCATATCTATCTTGTCGGCGATATCGGCGGTCTTTTCCGTGTCGGAGTAGAGCCCTGTCCGCAGGGCGTCGGAATACAGTCTGATATTGGCGACAGGAGTTTTCACGCCGTGAGCAATGGAGGTGACAAGCCGCTGATGCTCTCCCTCGAGGCACTGTATCCTTCTGCTGCTTGCCGATAGGACGTCCGTGAGCATATTCATGCCCCACACATACTTGCCGAAAAAGCGGCTCTTGCTCTCTGGGAGCTTCTGAACGTCCCTGAGTCTCGCAAGCTTTTCGGGATACTCGGAGAGTCTGCGAAACGGCAACACGATCTTGATGTAAGTTCCCGCGAGAAAGGTCACGGCGAGGACGAATCCCGCTGTCAGGAATATATTCACGCACAGCCTGAGCATATCGAACGAATCATCATCGAATCTGTATTCGACAAATCCCGCGGTCTCTCCGTCACCGCCGCGCACGCAGCAAACTGCGCAGCTTTTGTCGGCGGCGGAATAGAAAATGTCTTCGCTGCGGCTTTTGAGCGGGATATAACTTATGGACACGGGAGAATCCTTCCCGTAAGTCCTTTTCCATTCATCTGAGCC